>NZ_JBYVJW010000007.1:0-210124 GCF_058147165.1 Polaribacter sp. 2305UL8-11
CCTGTTCAAATTAACTTTGGGAATATAACAAATCTTGATGTAAAAATTACCAACCATTTTTTGCCACATTACCAAAATTAGCAAGACAATAGCATGATACATTTGGTATTTTACGCCTGTTTCAAAACTTTGCAATTGCTCTTTATTTAATTTTTTCTTTAATAAATGTGCTCCAAAAGCACCTAAAATAATAGCAGTACCACCCAATAAACTTCCAAAAATTAATGCTGTTTGATACATAATAATTTAAAAATCAAAACCAAAGTTAAATGTTAATAGTGTTCCATCATCACTTTTAAAATATCCAATTCCACCAGAAATCATATTGGCTGCATTAAAAAAGAAACCACCACCATAAGAGGTGTTAAAATTATTGATATTTGAGTTTGGTATTGTAAAAAAGCTTTCTGGTGTTCCCCAAACTTTACCATAATCAAAGCCACCATAAATACCTAAATTTAGTGGTAGTAAAGAGGTTTTTACTTTGGCCATATTCCATCTAATATCCGATGTTTGGTAAAAAGCATTTTTTCCTGTAAATCTTTCGTTTCTATAACCTCTTAAACCTCCTCTTCTGCCACCAATGGTAGAGGCTTGGTAAAATTCAAATTCATCACCAAATATAAATTGTCCATTTAGCTTTGTTGCTAACACTAGTTTTCCATTTGGTATTAGCTTATGAGTAATTGATAATGAAGTTTCATTGTAAGAAAAACTTCTTTTTTCATTTAAATTAGACGTATGTCCAAGTTTTGTTTCAAATGCCATTCCTAAAGTTGGAAATGCTGGGTTGTTAGAATGTTGATAATTGTAGCTAGCCTCTGTATTTACAAATTGTTGGGTGGTAAACAACCTATTATCTGCTGCAAATTGACTCTCTAAAAACCTGCCAGGAGTTCTTTCTGCATCAAAATTTTGATAATTTAAAGCTACTTTAATTTCTGCACCTAAATCTCCTCTCCATTTTACAAATGATCCTAAATTAAATTTACGAATTTTTACCCTGTTAAAATCTCTATCTTCATCTTCTTTTTTTGCTTCTGGATTTGGCGATCCATTTCCATATCCAAAAAAGTTTCTTGCAAAATTAGGACTGTTGTAATTTGCTTCAAAACCTAAATTCCAACGATCAAAAACATTGGCAAATTCGCCATAATAATTTAGCTCAAATCCACTTGTGGCAAAATAATAATATCCAGAAATTAAGTGTTTTGAAGTAAAAGGATTTCTCTCGAAATTTTTAAGTAAAAGGGTGTTTTTAAATCCAACTTTAATCCCATCATCTGGATTGAACCATATTGCTGGAGAAACTACATCTGTAGCGCTTTTTAATTTGGTGTAGTTGTAAGTGTTTGTTTTATAATCGTCTGTTATTTTTTTTCGAATATTTTTGGTGATGAAGGTGTTTTTTTTAGATTTTTGATCATAAACTTTTACATTTTGTTTTTTGTTTATTTCGTAAGTATCGTTATCAAGACCTCCAATAATTTTTAGTTTTATTGCATTATTGCCATTTACGCCATTAACAACAAAAACATCATCATCATCTAAACCATAAATCCAAATTTCTTGTGTAACTTTAAATTTGTAACGTCTTTTTAGTATTAAATCTGCTTTTTTGCCTCCTTTTATCCTATATACAGAAATTTTTGTATCACCATTTGCAAATCGTTCAATATCAAACCAATCATCTTTATTTGTGCCTTTTACTACTTGAAATTTATTTAAATATTTAAAGTATTTATCTGTAATTTTCTGAAGATTTTTTCTTCTGCCCTTTAATTTTCTTTTAATTTCATTAATAGTTTCGTCTTTTACCTCTTTAGGAAACTTTTTAAAAGCATTGTCTATTACCTCATCTGTAATTTGAGTTTGAATTCTGGCAGCTTGTTTAGTCCATACTTCTTTGCCAGATTTAGCTATTAATGTCATATCTAATGGGTAAGCAGAATAACTAAACCATTTTGGACTTTTTAAGTCTTCTTGATAAGAACGCATTCCTTTAAGTCCAGGAAGTGAATTGGTTAAAAACCGGAGTAAAAAACCGTCTCCAAAAATAGAAAAAGCTTGATCTCTATCTCTAGGTACTGGTCTGTACACAATTTTATCATCTTCTTTAAACTCTGCCCATCTCCATTGGTCTTGGTGTCTGTCCCAATCACCAATTAACATATCAAAAAGTCTTGCTCTTATGTATGTTTCTTCGTCTAAAATATACTTTTCGTCCTTTAAAAGGTTTTTTCTTAAATCGTCAGTGCTAATTAAATTGTTAGAGTATCCAAAGTTTTTCTTGTCTCCATGACCTTCATCAGTTCTTTCTTCAATCATATACAACTCATCTCCATAATCTGCATTAAACTCGCCCAAACCTTTTTGTTTTGGCACATAAAATAAGATTGGTTTTGTATGATAAATATCTATGGCTTCTGCTAATTTATCTATGGTAAAAGGAGCATAAGGATGAGAACCTGTAAAGACATCCATTAATAAATCTTCTGTTAAGGTATTGTCAAACTGCCCTTCTACATACTGATCTTTAAAAACAACAGCTTGTAAATACTGTACAGCGTTTTTTCTAAGAGCTCTCATTACATATTCTCTGCCTTTTTTATCTTTTAATCTTAAAGATTTGGATTGATGACCACCACCTCTTCTCATAGGTGTTAAACCACCATAAAGTGTGTCTAGATTAACAGTTGGTGCATCTACTTTAGTGCCAAAATATTTCCTATATCTTTCTCCCCATAAAAAAGTATAAAATTTACTTTTTCTAATTTCATTTTCTTGGTAAACAGATGCTTTTTTGTGTGTTAATTTAGCATTTGGAAAATTTTTATACTCTATAACACTATCTTTTTTGTATACATTAGCTTCAAATACAATTTTTCTGTCTTTTGCTGAGTAAAAATGTACTGTAGAGGCTCCGTCTTTGTATATATCTAACCTTGCAAAACCTTGAGTTCCGTAACCAAAAACACCTCCATTTACGTTTTTTACAGCAGTTATTTTAGAGCCAGAACCACTTACAATTTGTGGCAAATTATCTTTAACAATGTATTGTAAACTATGTTCGTGGCCAGAAACAAGAATAATTTTTTCGTTTTCTTGAGAAATTGTAATAATTCTTTTTCTAAGTTCGTTGTACTTATCATTTTGCTGATCTGTATTTGTAACACCAGCAGTTTTACGAAGTATGTTTAATAAAGATCCAAAAATTGGAACAGGTTTTACATGGCTTTTAAAAGAGTAATACCCTCCATGAGGTCCGTTAGTAAACATAGGATGATGCAATGCAATAATGGTTGTTTTCCCTTGAGATTTTTTAATCAATCCTTCGAATTCATCAAAGAATTTTTCTCTTGTTTTTATATCACAATCGTCATTTATTCCAGGATGTTTATCCCAATTAGTAACATACCAATGAGAGTCTACAACAATAATATTAATATCATCATTTACCTCAATTTTTTCTAAAGGACATCCTTTTTCTGGTTGAAAGGTGTTTTTACCCAAAGCCTTTTCTACCAATTTTTCTTGTCTTTTTAATCCTTTTAAACCATTGTACCAATCATGATTTCCAGGAATTACTAATGTTTTACCAGGAAATTTTTTACCAATATCTGTTTGTACTTTTAAACGATGTTTGGCAAGTTCATAATTTTTTGTTCCTTTTTCTGGTATTCCACTTTCATATACATTGTCTCCTAAAAAAATTAAGGTAGAGTTTTTTTTAGCGTTTAAAATTTCTTGACTCAAATAAGACAATGCAGAATCTCTTTTAAATAAATCAGAATTTCCTGCATCACCAATTAAATAAAAAGAATGCAACACTTTTGAAGAATCTTTTCTTGAAGTATATTTATGACCTTCTGCAACCTGCATTTTTATAGTTGCACAAGATGCTAAGATGGTAAAAATAGATAAATATAGTAGTAGTTTAGGTAATTTCATCTGAATGTATACTTTGTGTAAAGTTTAAAAAATCTTCTTTGGTATCTATATCTGTAAAAATAGCTGGCAAGTTACTAAAAATTATATTTTTCTTATTTTTTATTAGGAGTTCTTTAGCGCCTTTATCACCTTTTGTGTTTTTTAAATTTTGAAATTCTTCTTTTGGGAAAATTGCAGGTACTCCAACATTTCTATTATAGTTAGAAGCAATAATTTTAGAAGTATTTTTTTTGAAAAGAGAAATCATAGAAGAAAAATAGCTTGTTTTTATAGCTGGTTGGTCTGCTAAAGCAATTAAAACACCATCAAATTGATACTTGTTTTTTTCGAAATGATTGATACCAGCAGCAATGCTTGAGCTCAATCCTATATTAAAATTTGGGTTTTCTATGATTTCTATTCCTTCGAAATTTATTTTTTTTTGAATCAGACCCTTATTTGCACCTAAAACGCAAAAAATCTTGGTGTTTTCTATGTCTCTTAATTCATCTAATGTTAATTCTAAAAGATACTTATTGTTAATTTTAAGCAATTGTTTTATTGCTTTCATTCTAGATGATTGTCCTGCAGCTAATATTAAAATAGCAATGTTTATCATTTTAAGAACTATGAATTTTACCATTAAGTTTGCGCAAAGAAAAAGGTTCTTTTTGTCTAGTAACCGATAAAATTTCTGCAATAATTGAAACTGCAATTTCTTCTGGAGTTTGTGCACCAATATGCAAACCAGCAGGTGTGTAAATAGTATCTAAAAAATTTTCTGAAATGTCAGGTACCAACTCAAACAGTTCATTAAATAAACGTTCTCTTCTGCTTGGGGCTCCTAAAATTCCGATATATTTTGGTTGATATTTAGATAACTTAAGTACGTATTTTAAATCTTGCACGTAACTATGATTCATAATTACAATGGCACAGTTTTTAGAAATTTCTGAAAACTGAATTGTTTCTGGACTTTCTCCAATTACAGAATGTGCTCCAGGAAAATCGGCCAATTGTTTACTGTCTTTTGCAGATGTTATTAAGTCTATTTCCCAACCTAAATTGGAACCAATTTTACACAATTTTACAGCATCATGTTCGCCACCAATAATTAGCAAACGAAAAGCTGGTTTTAAAATTTGAGTAAATAATTCTTTTTCGTCTTTTATATTTTCTTCATTACAATTTAAAAATCTAAATTTCTGTTCATTTTGAAAAGTGACTACAGAACCAAAATTGCCAAAGCATTCATCTTCTTTTTTATAGGTTGAATCAATTTTTATGGATTGTCTATTAGAAATACTTTTTTTAAAATTGATAAGAAATGCATCAGAAATAAAAAAGGGTTCAATTAAAATATATAAAATACCTTCGCAACCCAGTCTGTATCTACCATCGTAAGTAATTACTTTTGCTTTTCCATCAGAAAAAACACTTTTTGCTCTCTGTATAATTTCTTTTTCTACACAACCACCAGAAACAGCTCCAACTGAGTTTAAATCTTCAGAAATTAACATTCTAACTCCTGGTTTTCTGTAAGAAGAACCCTCTAAATAAACTACAGAAGCCAACACGTTTTTCAATCCTTTTTGTTGATTGATAACAGCTTTACTGATAATTTCTTTGAATTCGTGAATCAAAATTTATGATAATTTTAATGGCATTTCTGTTAATCTTTTTCCTGTAATTCTTCTAACAGCATTTCCTATAGCTGCAGCAATTGGTCCTAAAGGAGGCTCTCCTACAGGTCCTGGTTTATCTATACCTTGTAACAAATGCACATTAATTTCTTTAGGAGCGTGCTTTATCAAAGCCATATCATAAGGTCCAAAAATAATGGGTTGTAATTGTCCATCTTCTATATACATTTTTTCGTGCATTGCAGCACTCATAGCCATAATCATAGCACCTTCGCACTGTGCTTTTACTTGATCTGGATTCACAGCAATACCACAATCCATTACACAAGTAACTTTGTGTACTTTTATTTCTTTGTTTGTAATAGAAACTTCTACAACTTGGGCACAAGGTGTACCTGTATCTGTAGAACAAGCAAAACCCATTGCTCTTCCATTAACAACTGCATCAGAATAATTAGATTCTTGTTGTACCTTTTTGATTACATTTTTTAATCGAATACCTTCCTCATTGTCTTTTATTTGTGCCAAACGCAATTCAATAGGATTTTTATTTCCTTTTAAAGCCAATTCATCTACAAAACTTTCTATTGCAAAGGTGTTTGCTAATAAACCAAGACTTCTCCACCAACTTGTAGCAAATGGTAAAGTTTTATGCCATTGAATAGCTCTTACATTTTTAATATTACTATAATGAATACTTCCACCTCTTATAGCACCAAAATCTGCTCCTAAAATTTTATTGGCAATATCTGGTAATAAAGCAGAATCTATGGCAACATTTCCGCTGGCAAAATGGTGTTCTAGATTTTCAATTAGACCATCATTATTTAATTTTCCTTTCATGATATGATGTGTTGGTGGGCGAAACATATCATTTTGAAATTCTTCTTGCCTCATAAAAAAATACTTTACTGGACGTCCAATTTCTTTAGACATTTTAACAGCTTGTATGGCATGATTTGTATTTAATCTTCTACCAAAACCACCTCCTAAATACGTAGGGATAATATTAATGTTCTCTTTATCTATATCTAATGCTTTTGAAATTTGATTTTGAGTAATACCCACAACTTGGGTAGATACAATTACAGTAACTTTACCATCTTTGTAAGAAGCAACAGCACCATTAGGTTCTATTTGTGCATGAGCACCTAAAGGACTTTTAAATTCAATTTCTAATATATCTTTGTCAGCATTTTCTAAAATATCTCCTTCTTTTTGAACCAACATTTCATTTCCATTTCCAACAGAAATTAGAGATCTAATATCTTCTTCAGTCCATTTTTTGGGGATGTCCCAATTCACATCAACTTCAAATTTTGCAGCTAATGCTTGCGGATATGATTCTGCAATAACACCCACCCAATCATCAATCTGAACTATTTTTACAACACCAGGCATTTTTTCTGCTTTGCTGAAGTTAGCACTTTTAAATGTTGCACCAATGTGTTGTGGTCTAATTACAACTGCGTGCAACATATCGTCCATTGTTGCATCCATGCCAAAAATGGGGTCTCCAAAAACTTTTGCATTTAAATCTATTCTTGCAACAGGTTTTCCAACCAATTTATATTGGCTAACTGCTCTTAATTTTGGAGTGTCAGGAATTTCCCATTCTGTGACATCTTTTAAAGCTTCCATGTATGATATTTTCTGGTTATTGCCAGAAACAATCCCGTCTTTTGTAGATAATTTTTCAACAGGAATATTTAATTTTTTAGAGGCTTCAATTTTAACCATTTCACGAACTGTAGCTGCCATTTCTCTCATTGGAGTCCACATAGATGCAATAGATAAACTACCTCCTGTACCTAAGCTATCTACAATTCCACTTGCTGAAGCAGCAGCAATTACTTCTATTTGATTGATATTTACATCTAACTCATCTGCAGCAATTTGTGCCAAACCTGTAAAAGTTCCTTGGCCCATTTCTACCTTAGGAGAATGTAATATTACAGTATTGTTTTTTGTGATTTCAAACCAAAGATTAGGCTCGGTTCCAGAACCTGAATAAGGAGAAACAAACGAGTCTGCAAAGTCTATAATTTGTCTTCTAATAGGGTTTCTAAAAACATAAGTACCCACAGCTAAAACTCCTAAAGTTCCTAAGCCACCTCTTACTAAAAATTTTCTACGTGATATTTTCTTGTTCATATCTTAATTTTTAGTTTGTCTTGTTAATTCTGCAGCTCTATGAATAGCTTTTCTCATTCTGTAATAGGTTGCACACCTACAAATATTTATAATATTTTTATCTATATCTTCATCTGTGGGGTTGTTATTTTCTTTTATTAATGCAGCAGTTGCCATCATAAAACCTGGTTGGCAATAGCCACATTGTGGAACTATTTCTTCTACCCACGCTTGTTGCACAGGATGTGGGTTTTTTTCATCACCCAAACCTTCTATGGTTGTAATGTTTTTACCTTCTGCAAACTTTACAGCGTAAGAACAAGAACGAACAGCAACATCGTTTACATGTAGTGTGCACGCCCCACAAGCTGCTTTACCACAACCAAATTTTGTTCCTTTTAAATTTAAAAGATCTCTAACTACCCATAAAAGAGGTGTGTTTGCATCTTCTACATTTACAGAAACTTCTTTATTATTTATTTTAAATGATATATTCATCTTTCTTTTTTAACGATTAATTTTCTGGGATTATGGCTCCGTTTGCAATCCACTCTTTGACAACTTTTTTAAATTCTTCTTCAGAAATTGGTGGTTTTTCTCTTTTAATTCCAGCTGCGTTTACACCAGGATTCCAAGCCCATAAAACCAAAGCATCTTGGGTTAAATGTTTTTCTACTCCTTTTAAATCTTTGCCTCCATTTTTATTTTTGTTGATAATAACAGCAGCAATTTCTTTTCTACTTAGTCCTTTCCAAGCCATAGATTGTGGTGCTAAACCCCAATTTGGAGCACCAGGAACTCCAGCATAATTATTGTTTTCTTTTTGATGGCAAGTAGCACATTTAGTGGCCTCAAAACCATGGTCTTTTTTACCACCTTTCATACCAAAATAATGTGGGTGACTGTCCATGCCTTGTTTTGGAACATTATCACTTGGGTGACAATTCATGCATCTTGGATGTGTTAAAACATCCATCATTTTGTTAAAATTATCTTTATTTTTTGCTAAGCTGCTTACTTTTTTATCAACTGAAATATAATTGACTTCTTTTTTTGATAAGTTGGAGGCTAATAGAATTCCACCAACTAAAAGCAATGGAATAAGATATAAGATTTTAGATTTTTTCATGTAGTTTAGTTCGCTCATCTTTGGCAAAATAGGTTGCCTAGGTTTTAAGCTAAAACTACTACAAATTATTCAAAAAAAATAATTTTAAAGATTCTGATTTTTCTTGATTTTGAAAAGCGACCTATTGATTGATGATTTTTAAAAAATGAAAAACCTTAAAACTGTAAAGATTTTAAAGCTAAAATTGTTTAAGAAGCAAATATTAGTTTTTGTAAGACATCTTACAAGTTTCACATTTATAGGAGTCTTGATTTATTTTTATACCACTAATATTGCTTTCTACGATTTTATTAATAAAGTTATTGTACTTCTGGTCGTTTCCAACCAATTTATTCCCTTTATTTAGTTTATAAAAATCTCCTTCCCATTCTTGTTTTCCCCAGCAATTTGGGCAAATTCCTTCTGGAGTTTTTACTGTTGTGTTCCCTTCTGCTTTAGTGTTAAAGTAATTCTTAAGATTTTTTATAAGATTCATAATTAATAGTTTTTTAAATGATTATAACTCGTTGTGTATTTTGATAAAATTCTGTCAATTCTGTAAAGGTTAACTAATTCGAGTGAATTTTACGATTGAAATGAGTAGAATTTGTATCGAGAATAAGAATTTTAGTTCTTAAAATAGTTCTCGATACAATTTTTCGTTCCTCAAAATCACTCGAACTGACAAAAAATGGTAATTTACATTCAAAATGCACAACAGGTTAATTATAATAAATGAGTGTCTATGATAATTTTACTCTGTAGCGTTTTGTGTACTGGGCATTTAGAGGCAATTTCTTTTAACCTGTTTCTTTGTTTCTCATCTAAATTTCCTATTAATTTTAATTTCTTTTGAAGATGGTCAAAACGAGTTGGTTTTTCTACATCAATATCTAAATCATCACTATGTTTTTTTGAATACGTAATGTAAACAAAGGCTTCTTGTAAATCCCATTTTTTACGTTCTGCATACATTTTTAAAGTCATAACTGTACATGCTGCTAAACCAGCACTTAAAAAATCGTAGGGAGAAGGACCAAAATCATCACCACCAATACTGGCTGGTTCATCAGCAATAAAAGAATGTTTTTTTGTTTGAATTGAAGTTGTAAAATTATCTTCTAACAGGTTTAAATGCCCAACTAATTGTTCTCCTTCAGTAGTAATCATAGTATTTTCTTCTGGTTCGAAATAACGATCTACCCAAGCTCCAATTATGTTACCAACATAGATGCTATCTCTTTTTTCTGATAATAAATGATTAGCATTATCTAAGCTTACAAAACTTTTTGGATGCATTGCATTATGATAAATTTGATGCGCATTTTCTATACCTACAACTTTGTCAAAAGGGGCGTGCATAACTAAAATTGGTTTTCTTAATTCTTTGATAATTTTTGGTAAATCTGTTTTGCTAAAGTCGTTCACAAAATCTTCATTTATTTTAAAAGGTCTGCCTCCAATTTGTACTTCTACTTCACCTTTTTTAGCAATATCTTTTATACCATGAGAAAATAAATGTGTTACATGATTTACTGTAGCTGGTGCACCAATAGTTGCAACCGCTTTTATATTTTTTAATTTGGATGCAGCAACTATAACAGCTGCTCCACCTAATGAATGACCTACTAATAATGAGGGGGTTTTATAGTTTTTTTCTAGATAATTATTTACGTCTAACAAATCTTCTATGTTTGCAGAAAAGTGGCTTTCTGCAAAAGCTCCTTCGCTTTTTCCTAAACCCGTAAAATCGAAACGTAAAACACCAAAACCTTGATTAGATAAAGAGCGGCTTATGTTTTTTACAGCGTTAAAATTACTATTACAAGAAAAACAATGTGCAAAAATTGCAAAATGATTTGGTTTTTGGTTTGCAGGTAACTCTAAATAAGCTTGTAATTTTAACCCTTTTCTATTTTTAATTTCTAATCTTACAGTATTCATTCTCTTTTGATTTTTTAAGTAGTCGATTTCAAGTGAAGAACTTTACTTTGGTCTATTTTGCTAGAAAACTTTTGCAATAAAAATTTTAATTTGGGTGTTATATAATTCTGACAAAAAGGTTTGTTTGGATTTGATTGATAATAATTTTGAAAGGCTTCTGTAGATGCTTTAAAAGTATTGAATTTTAAAGTTTTAGTAATTATTTTTTCTTTAAAAGCTTCTTGTAATTCTGCTATTATTTTTAAGCTTTCTTCTTTTTGAATATCTGAAAAATAATAAATTGCAGACCTGTATTTATTTCTCATAGAATGATTACTTGTGCTTTTATGAGTTAATAAATGAATTTCAATTAAGGTTTTAAGATTAATTTTTAATGTATCAAATTCAACAATAACTGCTTCAGAAAATTGTTCGTTTTCTTTAAAAGAAGAAACCCAACCTTGTTCTACTTTTTTAACACCAATTAAAGATTGAAAAACAGCTTCTGTACACCAATGACAACCACCACCAAACGCAATTTTTGTTAATTCCATTCTAGATTTTTTCTTTCATTCCAATAAGATATTGGAGTTGTTTTAAAGGAATTTAATAGTTCTAAATCTTCAAAAGACAATGTGAAAGAATTTGATTTTAAATTTTCTTTCAACTGTTTAGTATTGCTAGCACCACTTAAAACAATACTTTTAGGAATTGTTTGTGCACAATATTGTAGCGAAATTGCATCTACACCAACCTCGTATTTTTCTGATAAACTTTCTAAAACAGTATACATTTTAGAATAATGTGAGTAATTTTTGTTTCTAAAAACTCGTCCATTTGCCAAAGCTTCTTTAATAACAATTAGTTTGTTTTGATTGATTAACGCATCTGAAATTTCTCGCAAACTTTGGTCTAAAAAATTATAGGTTACTTGAAATAAATCAAAAAGTTGTTTTTCATCAACATAAACATCTAGAGCTTTTTTAATCACTTTTACTTGATTTGTACCTGTTGATGTTATTCCTATTTTTAGATTGTGTTCTTTTTTTAAAAATGCTAAGTGTTTTAAAACTTCTGTATTTTCTAAAACTCCAGTTTCTAATGTTGCAGAATGTATTTGATAAATTTTTAAATAGGGTAGTAGTTGTTTAGAAAAATTCCACTGCTCTTTTAATTTTGCTAAACTGTGCTCTTTTATTTCATGAACTTTTGTACTAGCATCAAAATTTGCAGTATATGTATATCCCCATTTTGTAGCAACTTTAATAGAATTATCTTTTTTAGTTTGTAGCCATTTTAATAATAATTCTTCTGCCAAACCATAACCTGGAGCCGTATCAAAATATCTGACTCCTAAATTATAGGCATCTTCTAAAACCTGAAAACTTTGTTTTTTAAAAGTATCTAAGTTTAAATTATCACATTTTTCTTGACGCACATTAATATATTTTGGTCTTCCTAAAGCTGCTGTTCCTAATCCTAGATTCATAATTTATTTTGTTGATTTAAAACCTAATTTCAGAGGTAATAATAATTTAGTTATATCCTGCAAGGTCTTTTTTTGACCTTGTAAGTATTTGTCATTAACTCAAAATACCTACAAGGTTTTTGAAACCTTGTAGGATTTGTTATTTTAAGAACTACAAGATAACATAGAACAACCTACCTTATTTCTAGCCCATTCAGGTCTTTTGGCAAACCATTTTTGATATTTTGGTTGTTCTTTATAAGGGTTTTTTAAAAGGTTGTAAAACTCACTAATTAAAGAATAATCACCTTTATCTGCTGTATCAATTGCTAATTGTGCCATATAATTACGCAAAACATATTTAGGGTTTACTTTATTCATTTTTTCTTTTCTATCCTTGTTAGAAAATGGTTCTAGTTGTAATCTTTCAAAATAGCTCTGAAACCATAAATTCCATTGACTTTTTACTTCATCAGAAATATCATCCAATTCGTAAAAAGCATTTTCAATAATTTTTAAACCATCACATTTATATATTTTATCAAAATCTGCGAGATTCCTAAAAAAGATGGTCATATCTGTTTCTACCAGTTGTAGATTGTCTTCTAATTTTTGAATTAGATGAATATCATTTTTATTATTGGTATATAAACCTAATTTAGACTGCATCATTCGTAAAGATTGATGTTCAAAATCAACTTTATATTGATTTAAAACTGCTTCTAAAGGAGCTACTTCCTCTATTACTGGATACAAAGCATTTGCTAATTGATACAAATTCCATAACCCAATATTAGGTTGATTTCCATATCTGTAGCGTTTGTGTTGCCTGTCTGTTGTATTAGGTGTCCAACCAAAATCGAAACCTTCTAACCATCCATAAGGGCCATAATCTATGGTTAAACCTAAGATAGACATATTGTCTGTATTCATAACTCCGTGCACAAAACCAACTCTTTGCCAATGAATAATCATATCTAAAGTACGTTCTGAGACTTCTTTAAAAAAATTGATATAGGTTTCTTTGGATGGTTTTCCTAAATGCGAAAAATGATTTTTTACTGTATAATCTACCAAGACTTTTAAATTCTTTACATCATTTCTTGCTGAAAAAATTTCATAATTTCCAAAACGTAAAAATGATGGTGAAATTCTAGAAACAATGGCACCTTTTTCGTAGGCAGGATTTCCATTGTACAATACATCACGCAAAACATCATCTCCAGATAGACTTAAAGAGAGCGATCTTGTGGTTGGTACACCTAAATGAAACATTGCTTCTGCACACAAATATTCTCTGATAGATGAACGTAAAACAGCTAAACCATCTGCAGTTCTAGAATAGGGAGTTTCTCCAGCACCTTTTAATTGCACTTTCCAGTTTTTAGAATTGTGTTCGATTTCAAATAAATTAATAGCTCTCCCATCTCCTAATTGTCCTGCCCAATTGCCAAATTGATGTCCTCCATAACACATGGCATAAGGTTTTGTATTTGGATATACTTTATTACCAGTAAAGACATTTTTAAAGAATTCAGACGTTGTTTCTTCTTCAGAAAGTCCTAATTCTTTAGCCATTTCTTGCGAAGTATGAATAACTTTTGGCGCTTTTGTTTTCTTCGGATTGACATACGAAAATACAGCTTCAGTAACCTGTCTTCTTGAGTTTTCAAGAATTGGGTCTGAAGGTAATTCTTTTATAAAAGTTTCTTTAATATTTAATTTCATATTTAAACTATACCTACAAAGTTTTAAAATCTTGCAGGATTTATATTAATTTATCAATCCATTTTATAAGGTCTTTATCTGAAGGATTTCTTAACTTTTTAGCATTTATTGTAATTGTTGGAAAATTTAATTTTCTATTTTCATACAAGTTACGTAATTCTTTAGCATTTTCTTTATTTTGTTCTACATCTAAAAACGCGTAATCTAAATTACGCGTTTCTAAAAATGTTTTATAATATTGGGTTTTATGGCATCTTTCTGCCCCATATAATTTAATTGGCATACTTTTATTGTAGATTTCTGCATGAACAGGAATGTAATTTTTATTTTAATTTATCTGAATGCAGTTTTCTTAATTTAGCCAATTTGGGTTCAATAACAAAACTACAATATCCTTGCTGGGTGTTTTCTCTGTAATAATTTTGATGTTCTAATTCTGCTTCATAGAAAATTGGTAAGGAACTAATTTCTGTCACAATTTTATCATTGTAATAAGGCTGAATTTGCTTTAAAACTTCTTCAGAAATCTTTCTTTGATTTTCATCATGATAAAAAATTACAGATCGATATTGTGTGCCTCTATCTGCACCTTGTTGGTTTAAAGTTGTTGGATTGTGAGTGGTCATAAATATGACTAAAATATCTTCAAACGAAATTACATCTGCATTAAAAGTTATTTGAATAACTTCTGCATGTCCTGTTAAACCAGAACAAATTTCTCTATAAGTTGGTTTTCCAGGAGCATTACCTCCAGCATAGCCAGAAACTACTTTTTTTACACCTTTTACTTCTTGAAATACAGCTTCTGTACACCAAAAACAACCACCTCCTAAAGTGGCAATTTGTAAGTTTTTACTCATTTTTTTTCTTTGTCTTTGTTTAAAAGAATAACCAAGCAATCTGTGCATTGTGTAGACAGATTGCTTGGTAAACTTGCAATAATTTTTTTAAACTTTAGTTATTTCTTATTTAATTGCATAGCTTCAGAATTAATGCAATAACGCAAACCACTTGGTTCTGGTCCATCAGGAAAAACGTGCCCCAAATGAGCATCGCAAGTATTACACATTACTTCAACTCTAACCATGCCAAAAGAAATATCTTTATGATATTTAATGGCATTTTCTTTAATGGGTTGTGTAAAGCTAGGCCACCCAGTTCCAGAACTAAATTTAATAGTAGAATCGAATAAAGGCGTGTTGCAACAAATACAGTTGTATTGGCCTTCATCATAAATACTACATAAATCTCCACTATGTGGTCTTTCTGTACCTTTTTGCCTTGTAATTCTAAATTGCTCTGATGTTAATTGAGCTTTCCATTCTGCTTCTGTTTTCTCAACTCTTTTGTCTGGAGTTGGATTTCCTTTTACAGAAAAATTGATTACTTCTTTCCAAGTTAGCATCATAATATTTTTTATTTTTTTAAATTTTAAGCAAAAAATATAGCACATCTTTAAAATGCACTATTTTGATTTTTCGCTCGTTTTTTTAGTCGAAAAAACAGTTGTTTCCTTACAAAAATTCATTAATTTGTAGGTTTTGAATGCAATGCCTAAATTTACATCGAATATTGAATAGAAGAAAAAAGATACTATCATTTATTTCGATTCATTTATAAAATAACTTTACATGAGTACATTACTTGTTACTGCAGAAAAATATGTTTTTAATTTACTAAATACAGAGTTAGAAAGAAAATATGTATATCATAATTTAGCACATACACAAAGAGTTGTTGAAAAAACAAAAGAGATTGTAGCTGATTTACAACTAACAAAAACAAATGTAGAAAACTTAGAAATTGCAGCTTGGTTTCATGATGTTGGTTATGTAAAAGGGGCAAAAAACCATGAAGAAGAAAGTGTAAAAATTGTTACTGAGTTTTTAAAAAAACAAAAAATTGGAGCCAAAAGAATTGAAGCAATTTCTAATCTTATTTTGGCAACAAAAATGAATTATGAGCCTAAAAATGATCTAGAAAAAATTATAGCTGATGCTGATTGTGCACATTTAAGTTCTAAAAACTTTTTTGATTATACTTCTTTATTAAGAAAAGAGTGGGAATTAACCGATTACAAAAAAATATCTGATTTAGAGTGGATTAAAGATAATATAGAGTTTTTTTCTACCCAACATCGTTACAATACAGAGTATGCTTTAAAAAACTGGACAAAAAGAAAGGAAAAGAATTTATCTAAACTTATTAAAAATAAAAAAGATTTAGAAGAAGATTTAAAAAAGTATAATCAAAAACAACAAGGGTTAGAGTTAAAAAAACAAAAAGGAGATGTGCCAGAACGTGGTGTAGAAACAATGTTTAGAGTGGCATTAAGAAACCACATTACGTTAAGTGATATTGCAGACACTAAAGCGAATATCTTATTATCTGTAAATGCAATTATTATTTCTTTGGCACTGTCTAATTTACTACCTAAACTAGACAACCCTTCTAACGAGCATTTGTTTATACCAACTATAATTTTTGTGATGTTTACAGTAGCTTCTATTGTCTTATCTGTGTTGGCAACAAGACCAAATGTAACAAGTGGTGAGTTTACTAAAGAAGATGTAGAAAATAAAAAAGTAAACTTATTGTTTTTTGGTAATTTTCATAAAATGAAATTAGACGACTTTGAATGGGGTATAAAAGAAATGATGAAAGATAGAGATTATTTGTATGGCTCTTTAACCAAAGATTTATACTTTTTAGGTTTGGTTCTAAACAGAAAATACAGCATCTTAAGATTAACTTACACAGTTTTTATGGTGGGAATTATTGTAAGTGTAATTGCTTTTGCAGTATCTTTTGCTTTCCAAGGAGTGCCTGCTTAAGCTTCTATTTGTTTAATCAAATCACTAAAAGTAATTGTATTATTTTCATTAAAACCTTTTTGATATAACACTTCTACTCTTAATGCTTTTAAGCCAGAAACTCCCTGTAAATCTTCTAACTCTAAATACTCTAATTTGCCTAATTGTTTTTTAGATTGTAAAAATGAAATGTATTTAGAGTATTCTAAAGCATCTTTTTCTTGCGAATAGACAATGGCAATTTTTCCAGGAACTGTTAAACGATCTTCTGTGCCTTTTATGTGTGCTTTGTCTATACGTTTTTTAATAATTTCATACCTAATATTATAAGCACCATCTACATCAAATTGTTTTTCGTCCATTCTAAATTTAATAGCCATAGCATTGCTATGTACTAAAATTAAAGAGGCAACACGTAAATCATTTTTCATATTCTTACGTTCAAAAAAAGCAACGTTTTCCATTTCGTAGGTAACTTGTAGTTGCCATAAACGAAGGTTGTAAAGGTATAAATTGTCAAACTTTTTAGAGTTTGTAATAGATTGACCTATATACATGTTATACTCTACACCATCTGTTTTGTATCGCTCAAAATAATGAGGAAACATAGCTTGCGCCTGCTTTTGTTTATTATCTAAAAACTTGGCTAATTTGTCATTAATACGTGTTACACTATCTTCGTATTCTTTTCTTCGTTCATAGACAACCTCTAAATTTTTGTCTAAACGATTCATGTATATTTTTACTTTGTGTGATAAATCTAGACTAATATCTTTAATATGATTAAAAACTGGATAGATTTCTCTCTTTAGAAAATCTAAAATACTTATTTCATCACCTGCATTTAAACCCTCTTTTACATCTTTTAAATATGTAGATACTCGAAACATTAACTCTTTATATATTGGTAGTTTTTCTGTTTTGCAAGCATCTTTTAAAACAGATATAGCAAGTGTTAATTGTGTGATTAAATCTTCTTTTATGGCTTTATTTCTAGCATCAGAAGAGCCTTTTATATCACTTTGCCCATATAAAGGAAAAACATCTTTAAAAATAATTTCGTCTAACTTTGCGTTGTTGTTTGTTTGACTTTCTTGATGATATTTTTCTGCAGCTTCATAAAATCGCCATTTTACAGAACTATGTATAGAGGTATAATTTTCTTGAATTGTAGCCTCTAAAACATTTTGATGTTCTTCTGATGTTCTTTTAACAGCAGCTTCAAAAACAGGAATGATGTCTTTTAATTTATTTATATTAACAGAGTTTAAATCATAAGATCTTGGTGATGCTATTTCTAATAAAGCCAAATCTCCATTAGTTGTTGCTTTTATTGGAATAATAATAATACTTTGAATACCAGAATCATATAAATTTTGATAAAAAGGATTTTTATCTGTTTTTAACCCATAATCTTCTACATCAGAAATGATAAATGTTTCATGGTTTTCAAATACTTTTTGCATAATTCTTTCGCAAAAATAGCCTGAGCCACATTTTATCTCAGCTTCTTTGTTTAAAATAATGCTGTTGGATTTTTTTACACTTGTTTCGCAAACTTTTGTATTGATATTATCAAAAATAGAATACCCTAGTTTTAAATCTTTAATACTGTAAAAATCTCTTAAGTTATTTTGAAGTTTAAAAATTAAATCATCATCACCTGCTAATAAATTTGCTTTTATAGATGAAAGCATCTCTTCTGATGTTACATCAAACAAATTAATTAGACCAAAACCTTTAAAAATATAGCTATTTGGTGGGAATTTTTCTTTCCAAACGTTAATATCTTCAAAGTTATTTAAAAGCTCTTTAAAATCATTTTTTGTTAATTTAGGAGCACTTGCTGTTGGGGTTATTTCAGAAAAATCAGCATTAAAAGCTGCTCTGTAATATTTCATTGTTCCTGTTGTTTTATCAGGAATATCAAAATAAAAAGGTCTTTTTATGTCTATATTATAACCGTAAACAAAACCTAAAATAAAAGTACATGCCATAATGTACATACTTTCATCTTCAAAATTTCTTACAACTAATTCATAATCATCACCAGCATTTTCTAAAATATTTTTAAAACGCTCTGTAAATTTAAAAGAAGTAAAAGAAAAAGGTACACTTGCAGCTTTTATCTCATTAAGTAATAATGGCTCTGGAAATAGAGGGTTTAATAGTAAATCTATTTGTTCTTTGTATTTTTCTAATAAAGAATAATCAGAAAAACCATCATTTAATTCTGGATGTTCTTTAAATAGTTTTACCATTTTTTTAGCAGAACTATGAAAAGGATGATTTTCAAAATCTTTTTGAGCATATTTTTCAAACAAAACATATACTTTTTTAAAAGAGATGTTAAGTTGAAGTGGCAATTCTATTTCTTCAATTCTATTTGATTCTATTAATTTCATTGCTCAAAATTTATTAAAAATAGCATGCTATTTTAGACGTTGAATTAAAAAGAAAGTTACAAAAAAATATTTATAACTTATTTTTGTCTAAAATAAATTGTAATTGGTGTTCCTGTAAAGTCGTAAATTTCTCTTAATTTGTTCTCTATAAATCGTTTATAAGGATCTCTAACATATTGTGGTAAGTTACAGAAAAAGGCAAATTGTGGGGTTGGAGTAGGCAATTGCATACAGTATTTAATTTTTACAAATTTACCTTTAGTAGCTGGTGGAGGATAATTTTTTATAACCTCTAACATTACGTCGTTTAACTTGCTTGTAGGTATTTTTTTATTCCTCTTTTCAAAAACTTCTACAGCAGTCTCAATCGCTTTAAATAAACGTTGTTTTGTTAATGCAGAAATAAAAACAATAGGCACATCTGTAAATGGCTCTATTTGTTTTCTAACCATTGCTTCAAAATCTCGCATTGTATTGGTCTCTTTCTCAATTAAATCCCATTTATTGATTAAAATAACAATACCTTTTCTGTTTTTCTCTGCCAACCAGAAAATATTTTGATCTTGACCTTCAAAACCACGAGTAGCATCTACCACTAAAATAATAACATCAGAATATTCTATAGAACGCACTGCACGCATTACAGAATAAAACTCTAAATCTTCTTTTACTTTAGATTTTTTACGAATACCTGCAGTATCTACAAGGTTAAAATCAAAACCAAATCTGTTGTATTTTGTATCTATAGAATCTCTAGTTGTGCCTGCAATATTGGTTACAATATTCCTATCTTCTCCAATTAAAGCATTTATAAAAGAAGATTTCCCAGCATTTGGTCTCCCAACTACAGCAAATCTTGGCAATGCCGTTTTTTCTAAATCTATTGCTTCTGGTTCTGGCATTTTAGCAGCCAAAGCATCTAATAAATCTCCAGTTCCACTTCCGTTAATAGACGCAATTGTGTAATATTCTCCCAAGCCTAGGTTGTAAAATTCTACAGCATCAGGTTCACGCATTGCGTTATCTACTTTATTAACTACTGTAAAAATTGGTTTTTTTACTTTTCTTAAAAGTTTAGCAACCTCAGCATCCATAGGTGTTATGCCATCTTCTACATTTACTACAAAAACAATTAAATCTGCTTCTTCTATGGCAAGGTTTACTTGTTTTCTAATTTCTCCTTCAAAAATATCATCAGAACCCACAATATAACCACCTGTATCTATTACAGAAAATTCTTTTCCATTCCAATCAGATTTTCCATAATGTCTGTCTCTAGTAACTCCGCTAACGGAATCTACAATTGCTTCTCTTCTTTGAACCAATCTATTAAAAAGCGTTGACTTTCCAACATTTGGTCTTCCTACAATGGCAACAATACTATTCATTTTAAGTGATAATTTTTTGCAAAGATACAATTTACTATATGATAAATAATTGTAAATTTATAGAGTTATAAAATGGGTTTTTATGAGTGATAAATCTACAGTTTTAGTTGAAAAAAGAAATAGTGAAGTATTTCTACGCCCAAGATTTACTATTGATTTAGATGAAAATTACGAAAAAGTGATTGAAAGATTTTCGAATACTTTTAATAAAAAAGAATATAATTTTTTAGGAAGTATAGTTGATGGGCATATTTTTATTTCTGTTTCTAAAAAGGATGAACATTTTTGGTCTCCACAATTGCATTTAGAAATCATAGAACAATCAAAAGAAACTTCACTTTTAAAAGGATTATTTGGCCCAAAACCCCAAGTTTGGACACTTTTTATGTTTGCGCATTTTATAATTGGAGTCTCTTTTTTAGGGTTTGGAGTGATGTTATACTCTAAAATCTCATTAAAAGAATCTGTTCTTTTTCCAACAATAATGATAATTATTTTACCTCTTATATGGATTTTACTTTATTTTTTAGGAAAAATAGGAAAAGACACAGGTAAAAATCAAATGAGAGATTTACATGATTTTATGATTAAAATAATTAATCATTAACTTTGATTGTATCCAAAACGTTTTAGTTGGTTTTTATCGCTTCTCCAATTTTTATTGACTTTTACATAGAGTTCTATAAAAACTTTTTTCTGAAAAAAACGTTCTAAATCTTTTCTTGCTTCTGCGCCAACACGTTTTATAGCGGTTCCTTTATGGCCAATAATAATTCCTTTTTGAGTATCTCTTTCTACCATAATAATAGAACGAATTCTAACAATGTTTTCTTCTTCAATAAAACTCTCTGTTTCTACTTCTACAGAATATGGAATCTCTTTTTTGTAATGCATCAAAATTTTTTCTCTAATTTTTTCATTCACAAAAAAACGTTCTGGTTTGTCTGTTAATTGGTCTTTTGGGTAAAAAGGAGGTCCTTCTGGAAGCAGTTCAATAATTTTATAAAAAACAGCATCCACATTAAATTTTTCTAAAGCAGAAATTACATAGACAAAAGAATTTGGTACTTTTTCTCGCCAATAGGCAATTTTTTCGTCAACTTCTTCTTTATTAGATTTATCTATCTTATTCAATAATAAAATGACTGGGATTTTACTATTAATAATTTTATTGAAAAAAGCTTCATTTTTAAGTTCTTTTTCGCCAACTTCTACCATGTAAACCAAAACATCAGCATCATCTAAAGCAGATTTTACAAAATCCATCATAGAAGCTTGTAGTTCATAGGCCGGTTTTATAATTCCAGGAGTATCAGAAAATACAATTTGATATTCGTCATGATTAACAATTCCTAAAATTCTATGTCTTGTAGTTTGTGCTTTAGGTGTAATAATAGAGAGTTTTTCTCCAACCAAAGCATTCATCAATGTAGATTTTCCTACGTTAGGATTTCCAATAATATTTACAAAACCAGCTTTATGTATCATTTTGCAAAGATAGTTTTTTTGTTAACTGACTACAATTTAAGAGAATAAAAAATAAATGAAATAAAGTTTGGAAAATATTTAGATTGTGTTGTATATTTGCAGTCCAAATCGCGGGATAGAGCAGTAGGTAGCTCGTCGGGCTCATAACCCGAAGGTCACTGGTTCGAGTCCAGTTCCCGCTACTAGAAAAAAAGTCAGCTTATTTGCTGACTTTTTTTTATCTAAATCATTTTGATATGATATTTTTTAAGCTGAAATAAAGAACTTTTTTAGAGAGTTCCAATTATTAATGTTGTACTCTACAAACTTTATTTTTAAATATAGTTCTTTGTTTTTGGAGTTTTGAAGCTGAATTACTTTTACCCATTAACCCAAAATTATTTCTTATATAACTACGGATTTCTGTCAACTCTTTGCTATCGTGCATTATAAGTATTTTTTCTTGCGCTTTGGTAGCTCCAGAAGGTTTATCATCATAAACAAAACTTGCAAAAACTTCTGCTATATCCTCTCCAGGAACAGTAGATGCATATTCGCTAACAAATCTATCTTTATATTTATTGTAAAAAGCTTTAGCGTCTTTTGTTGTGGTGAATTCTCCCCAAATATCTGCCCAATACCCTTGATATAATTTGTTTATATGTGATTCTTTTTTGGCACAGCCTTCAGGAGGAGAGTAATTAGTACACTTATCTTCACCAATACTAGGGTCAAGCTGAGTGTTGTTAAGCGTTAAGATATGCCCAAACTCATGTATGGCAACATATTGTAGACCATCTACACCATCTTGATCCGCTATACTTATAGAAAGCCCCAAAACAAACTTCGTTAAATCATCTTTAGAGGGTCCTGCGTATCCTGCATCACCACTTTTTTCTCCGTTAACAATTATAAACTCATCCAAAAATTTTCTATGACTAGGAGGTACTATCTTTTTTACCAACTCCCACATTTCTTGATGCTTTGCAACATCTTTTTGATATTCTAAATCTTTACCTGTTACTTTATAATCCTTGATTTTCTCAATATTATCTCCTTTTACACGGTATACAGTAATTTCTCCTCCTTTGCTATTTTGTTCGCTATTAGAATTTGTTCCTTCGTTGTTATTCATCATCATGTCATCTTCTTTACTACAACCATTAAATGATAATGATACTATGATTAAAGCTAATAACAATTTGTAAATTTTTGTCGACTTCATAATTTTCTTTTTTATTGTTTTAAAAATCGGTTTATTATAAGTGAAACAGTTTTAACAAAAAATACCCTACTTAGATTATCATTTTTTTTTAAGTTTTTTTTTTGTAATGCTATTTTAAGATGATATAAGTATAAATAAAAAACCGACAATAATAATTATTGCCGGTAACAAAAGTCTTTCCCCCAAAAGACAGTTGTCTTATATTTTAGTTACTGGGTATTTTTTTGTATATAATTTAATTATTTATATGTGCTTGTCTATTTGTTATCACTGTTAGAAAAATTATTTTAAGGATGGTACTAATTCAAAAGACATAGTGGCTTTTCCTTTGGTGGCTGCATAAAAGTTATAAATACCATTTACAGGATTTAGTGTTTTGTCTCCCATTTGTTTTATGTGCTTATCGATAAGAACAACAGAAGGGTCACTTAATTTATCATTAGTTTTATTGGTAACTAAAAGAATTAAATTTCTAAAAGATTTTTTAGATTTGGTGTAATCTGGATTACGTTTAAATATTTTAGATAAAACTTTAGGAGTATAAGTGGTTCTTTTTTTTGCTTGAAATACAGCTTTATCTCCACTTTCATCTATTTTTCCTATCAATTCTTCAAACACATCAAAAGGCTCTACATCTTTAAGAGGTATAAGACCCATTAAATAAAGTTCCATTTGCGAATAGGGAAGTGTATTACCTCCATTTGCATTTCTGCCAAAGTGTTCTACAGCATACTTATTAGCTACACCATCTACATTAGTAATAAGAGTAGATTGTTTAAAACCTCCAATTTGTCCTGCAATATTACCTCCTGTTATTCCCCAGTGAGAATTTTCAATATCTATTGAAGAAAGTTTGTAATTCCCCCATTGATGCATAATTTCGTGTAAAAACGGGCCATCTAAAATATAGTTATTGGCTGGGAAAATTAATATAGAGTTAAGATTTCCATCTGAGCCATAATCTGCTGTAAAATTATTAAGCCTTTGGTTTTCTTCTTCAGTTTCTATTCCATCTAGTAACGCACGTATGCCAAATTCATGGTAAGAAATAGAATTGTTAAGACCTGCATAATCGTAGACTTTATTAATTTCGGGGTCTTCTCCAGATACATCTAAGAGTATTGATATAAATTCAAAATCGTCTTTAAAGTACTTATAAATATCTTTTGTAACTCCTTGAACAAATTCGGGTGTAAATCCGTTTTTCTTTCTAAATTTTTGAAAATTGGCATTTGTTAATTGTACATTCACAAAAGTTTTATTTGGTGAAAGAGATAAGCCCCATTTGTTTCCTTTTAGTGTTTGTAAAACAAGATTAGAAGATGTTGTATTTGTTTGAATTGGATCTTCTTTGCTACAAGAAAATAAAAAAGCAACTAAGAGTAATGTTAGATGCAATAAAGTTTTTGATAAAAATGTATTTTTCATAACTTTAATTTTTAAATTGTTTTTATTTTTATGTTTACAGAACAGCTATCTAGAAAAATACCCTACCTTAGTTAAGTCAAGTTTTAAAAAATATGAATAAAGTATTGTCTATCTGTGATTCTAAAACTTTTGAGAAGGTTTTTAACGAACACTCTGAAATTGTTCGGAATTTTATTTTTTATAAATGTGGTGATATGAAACAGGCCGAAGATTTAACACAAGATGCTTTTGTTAAACTTTGGAATAATTGTGCTAAAGTGCTTTTAGAAAAAGCCAAATCTTTTTTGTTTACTGTAGTAAATAATCTGTTTTATAATGAATACAAACATAAAAAAGTTGTTCTAAAATACGAGCAAAGAACAACAGTAAAACAAAATGATGAAACTCCAGAGTTTTTATTAGAAGAGCAAGAGTTTATGGTAAAGTTACAAAACGCTATTGCTGGTTTAACAGAAGCACAGCGTGAAGTTTTTTTACTGAGTAGAATTGACAAAAAAAAGTATTACGAAATAGCAGATTTACTAAACATTTCTGTAAAAGCTGTAGAAAAAAGAATGCATAAAGCATTGATAAGTTTAAGAAAACAAATTAAAAATATTTAAAAAAAAAGTAGGGTAAAAGGATAAAAGTATGTTGTATTATATATTTAGATAGTTATGAATCAAAATTACAAAGACGATACTTTTTTGGCACGTTGGCTAAACAATGAATTAACAACAGAAGAACTTTTAAAATTTGAAAAATCTGAAGAATTTAAAGATTATCAAAAAATAAAGGATGCTTCAGCGCAGTTTTATATGCCTTTATATGACAAAAAAACTGCTTTTAAAAAAGTGAGAGAACAAACAATATTAAAACCAAAAGTAAAGAAACTTATACCAAATTGGGTTTACATTGCAGCAGCTTTTGTAATATTTTTAGGAGGTTATTATTTTTATATTTTTTCTAACACTAAAGTTTCTACAAATTTTGGAGAGCAAATAGCTATTAAACTACCAGATGGATCAGAAGTTTATCTTAACGCAAAATCTACACTTAAGTATAATAAAAAGAATTGGAATGATAAAAGAGTGGTAAATCTTGAAGGAGAAGCTCTTTTTAAAGTAAAAAAAGGAGAAACTTTTCAAGTAGAAACAAGCCAAGGTAAGATACAGGTTTTAGGTACTAAGTTTAATGTGATTTCTAATACGAGTTATTTTGAAATACAATGTTATGAAGGCAAAGTAAGTGTAGAAAGTGGAGGGAAAAAGGATATTTTAACAAAGGGAAAAGCTTTTAGAAATATAGAAAATAAAATTGAACAATATACTTTTAATCAAGACACTTCAACTTGGTTGTTTGGAGAATCTACATTTCAAAATACACCTTTATTGCAAGTAATAAAAGAACTAGAAAAACAATTTAACATTACAATAAAATATGAAAATGTAGATACTAAAAGAAGATATTCTGGAAGTTTTAATTATAAAAACCTTAAACTTGCTTTAAAAACAGTTTTTGTTCCTATGAAAATAAATTATACCTTTAGTGAGAAAACAATTATTCTCTTAAACAATTAATGAAATACTATTTTTGGGGTTTATTTTTTATAATTTGTGTACATTCTTACTCACAAGAAACAACTTCTTTTAATTTTAATAATGAGCCTTTAAAAGTAGTTTTAAAAAAAATTGAAAACACTTTTAATTTACGCTTTTCTTATGCAGAAACAGCTGTTAAGAATAAAAGATTTACTTTTATTAAAAACAACAGTTCTTTAGAGGGTGTTTTACATCAAATTCAGCAAAGTTCTAATTTAATTTTCGAAAAGGTTACAAAGAGGTACTACATTATAAAAGAAGCAGATCAAAAACTAAAAACAATATGTGCTTTTGTTTATGATGCTGAAAATTTTCAGGTGCTAAATGAAGCTAATGTAATAAATATACACCAAGGAACAGGAACTGTTTCTAACGAGAAAGGGTACTTTAAATTAAATAATTTAAAAGATAAAGATACTATAGCAATTCATTACTTAGGGTATAAAACAATAAAGGTTTCTGCCAAAGAATTTATAATAAAAAAATGTAAAAAAGTTTTTTTGCAAAGAGATGATGAGCAATTGGATGAAATTTTTTTAAAAGAGTTTATTACTCAAGGTATAACTTTAAAAAACGATGGAACAGTACACATAAAACCTAATACATTAGAAATATTACCTGGGTTAACAGAACCAGATGTTTTAGAGAGTTTACAATCTTTACCTGGAGTGCAAAGCCCTAACGAAACAGCTTCTGGTTTGCATGTAAGAGGAGGTACTCCAGATCAAAATCTAATTCTTTGGGATGGAATCAAGGTTTATCAAAGTGGTCATTTTTTTGGAATGATATCTGCTTTTAACCCTTATATAACCAATAATATATCTATATCAAAAAATGGCTCTCATGCTAAATTTGGAGATAGAATTTCTGGTGTGATAGATATTAGTTCTCCACATAAAATACCATTAAAAACAACAGGAGGAGCTGGTTTTAATTTAACTCATGCAGATGCATTTTTAAAAACTTCTTTGTTAAACGATAATTTAGGAATTATTATAGCTGCAAGACATTCTTTTAACAATTTGGTAAATACAATTACTTTTAATAAAATAAGTGATAAGGTATTTCAAAATTCTAGAATAAAACAAAATCAACAAGATTCAGAAGCTCAAATAACAAAAAATAATTTTTATTTCACAGATTTTAATATTAAAGCGATAGCAAAACTATCAAAAAAAGATAATGTTATTTTTAGTAGTCTATTTTTTAAAAACAAGTTAGACTATGAAACAATATTTAATTTTGAGGATACTAACGAAAGTAGTAACGATAATTTACAGATAGAGAATAATGGTTTTCAAACTTCTTGGAAAAGAAAGTGGAACTCAAATTTTGAACACAATTTTAAATTTAGTAAATCTAATTACAAATTTAGATATTTAGGATTAGATAGATTTAGCGAAAATAATTTTAAAGAATCCAGTAAAAATAACGATATTAAAGAGTTAGACTTAAATTTATCTGGTACAATAAAAATAAATAATAAAAATAAGTTAGATTTTGGCTACCAATACACAAATAGCAATATCTCATTTTTGTTAAAAAATAATACCACTTTTATTCCTGAAGATAATTACACAATAAACAATTCTGGGTTTAATAATACCCATGCTTTGTATGCTTTTTATAAATACCAAAAAACTCATAAAATTAATTTAAATTTAGGAATACGAGCTCAAAAATATTCGATATCAAATTATTTTTTAGAACCTAGAATGTATATAGAAATGTACCTTAATAAGAATTTGAAAATTAATTTTGCAGGAGAATTAAAACACCAATCTCTAAGCCAAATTATAGAGTTTGGCACTTCAGAGTTTGGGTTAGAAAATCAAGTTTGGGCTTTAGCAAACAATTTAGATTTTCCTCTCTTGTCTAGCAGACAAATAAGCTTTGGATTTAATTATAGTTATAAAAAATGGAATCTAAGTTTAGAATCATACTACAAAAAAATTAATGGACTTTCTTCTTTTACAAAAGGTTTTAATAATACTCAAAATTTTTCTCAAGGAAATAGTTTAAATTATGGTATAGATTTATTGGTAAAAAAGAAAATTAACAATTATAGAACTTGGATAAGTTATGCCTTAGGTTGGGTAGATTTTAAATTTGATAACTTAAATGGAGGGAAACCATTTTCTGGAAATTTTGACATACGCCATAGTTTTAACTGGAATCATTCATTAAAACTCAATAGCTTTAGATTTTCTTTAGGTTGGAAATTTAGAACAGGAAAACCATATACATCTTTAAATAGCTTTTCAGATAGTAATGAACAAGATTTAAATAATACCAATGATGGTAGGTTGCCTAATTATCATCGTTTAGATTTTTCAGCAACCTATCAATTTCAATTTTTGAGAAAATCAAATTGGAAAGGCAAATTAGGTTTTTCCCTTCTTAATATTTACAATAATAATAATAATTTACTAGATCGTTCTTATCAAGTTTCTCAGAGCTCTAATAATGATATAGAAATAATAGAAAATTCTCAAAATGGTATTGGTTTTACGCCTAATATTATCTTTAGAGTTTATTTTTAAAGGTTTTAATAATTTAGTACTATAAATATAAAAATGACCCAACATAGAGAAAGAAATAGAAATTTAGGATTGGCAGAATTAATCGCTATAGCATTAGGAGGTATGGTAGGTGGTGGGATTTTTACAATACTCGGAATTTCAGTTTCGTTAATCGGAAATCTCACTCCAATTGCGATAATTATAGGCGGATTTATAGCTTTTTTAGCAGCTTACTCTTATGTTAAATTAGGTCTATATTACAAAGATGAAGGAGCTACGTATTCCTTTTTTAAACGTACCTATCCAAGTTCTAATTTTTCAGCTTCTGCAATTGGTTGGTTTATCATTTTTGGATACATAAGTACTTTGGCATTATATGCTTATACATTTTCATCGTATGCTATCAGTAGTACCGATTTTGCTGATAATATTTGGGTTCGAAAAAGCATTGCAATAGGAATTATAGCAATTTTTACAATTATTAATATCTGGAGCGTCAATGGTATGGGTAAAATAGAAGACTTGATGGTATACACAAAACTTATTGTATTAACCATTATTTCTGTTGTCTTAATCAATCATGGTACTATGGGTTTTGGTTCCTTTGTAAAAAATATGTCTTTAGATTTGAAACACTCAAACACATTTTCAATTCTTATTGTTGCCTCACTAACCTTTGTTGCTTATGAAGGTTTTCAATTAGTTATCAATGCTGTAAATGAAATGAGGAGTCCAGAGAAAAATATCCCAAGAGCAATCTATGGTGCCATTGCATTAGCTGTACTCATATATGTAGTGATATCTATAGGCGCATTATTTGCAATACCTACAGAAGAAATTATTAAAAACAAAGAATTTGCATTGGCTTCTGGAGCAGGAAATATTTTAGGTTCCTTAGGTACTAATCTTGTTATATTTGGTGCAATATTGGCAACAAGTAGCGCTATTAGCGGCACAGTTTTTGGTTCATCTCGTCAAATGTCTGTTATTGCCAAAGATGGTTTTTTTCCAAAGATTCTATCCAAAAGAAAGAATAATAGCCCACAAAATGCAATTATTGCAATGGCGTTAATTTCCAGTATTCTAATTCTAATTGGTGGATTGGAATTAATACTTGAATTTGGAAGTGTTACTTTTCTTTTGGTTTCTTTATTGATGGCAATAGCAAACTTTAAAATTAGAAAACAGACAAATTCTTCAACTCTGTTGACAATATTATCAATTATCGGTTTGAGTATTGGTGGAATTTTGATTTTATATTATGAATTAACTAACAACTGGCAACAAATGTTAGCAATTGTTGTAATATATTTCCTTCTTGCACTTGGTGCTTGGAAGTTTTCTCAAAGAAAAGATAATATCTAATAATTATATTCTGGAATTTTCTCATTAAACACAGCCTCCAAAATAGGCCCTTTAGGTGTCCTGAAAAAAATGCGCCTTTCATCTAGTTCTGGTAAATCCATTAAAGAATAGGGAATATGTAAACCTTCTAATTTCTGTTTAAAATCTGCATAGCCTTCTAGTTTAATGCCAACGTGGTCGATGGCTTCTGCAGCAAAATCTTGACTTATTCCTCTGCTTCCAATTAAATGCACCAAAGGAGTGTCATTATGATATAACCAATGACCAGGTATTCTCTGAATAGCTTTAGGGCGTGGCTTTTCTTCTAAATCAAAGACTTTTAAAAAGAAATCTTTTGTTTTTTTTAAATCGGTTGTTCTTATAGTAACGTGGTCTAATTTCATTGCTTTCTTATTTTAGAAATTCAACTGTTGTAAAAAGAAGTGTTGTGTCTCCTCTATTTTCTAAGTTATGAATGAAATAATTGGTTTCACTTAAATCATCAAAGTATTTAGTGTCATCTTTATCATATGCCGTGTCTACAATAGAACCGTCATTATAGTAGGAACGTGATTTACCTGTACTCATCGCTGTCCAGAAATAACGATTGGCGTGTCTGTGAAATGGCAGACTTTTCCCTGCTGTTAAATGAATACTCCAGACTCTGAATTCATCATTTTCAAAAACTATTTTTTCGCCAACTTGGGTATTTTTTTTTGAAGCTTCTAATGCTTTTTTTAATTCTGGTGTCCATTGACTCCAATCGTTTGCCTGACTTATTACTTGTTTTTTCATTTGTTAAAATTTTAAAAGATTATCGATAACTAAGTTTCCAGAGCCCAAAATCATTACGACTATGGTTATTCCAATCATCAGTAAATTGAATTGCATTCCTTCACCTTCCATCGTATTGTGCCAATTCAAAAAATACCCATAATGACGGTGTACTTGAATGATAGCACCAATCATCAATACCATAATTCCGAACGCCATAAACCGTGAAGCGAAACCTACTATCAATCCAATAGCACCAAAGAATTCAAAGAAAATGATAAGGAAAGCAATAATGCCAGGGTAGCCCATATCTTCGGTAAAGCGCTTCATTGTTCCTGAAAAGCCTTCGCCACCGTACCAACCGAACATTTTTTGCATTCCGTGGGGAAGCATTATCAAACCGACGGTCAATCTGGCGATGGTTGCTGCCCATCCGCCCGAGGTACTGAATATTTGATTTAGAAGTTCCATCTTATTTTTCTTTAACTGTTTCACTCTCAAAAAAGGGATAATCTGTATATCCTCTTGCGTCTCCGCCTCCAAATAGTGTGTGATTGTCGCTGATTTCATTGAGAGGTGCACCGAGTTCCAAACGTTGTGGGTAATCAGGATTGGTCAAAAAGTTTCTACCGAAACCTATTAAATCCACTAGGTTGTCGTTTAACAATTGCTCGCCTTCCTGTGGTGTTTTATTTCCCGTGGCAATAATTGTATTGCTGAATGTTTTGCGCAATTCCACTCTAAAATCTGCTGGGATTTGTGGGGAATCGTCCCAATCAGCTTCGGAAAGATGTACATAAGTAATTCCTAACTTGTCCAGTTTTTCAGCAGCAATCATTATGGTGTCCAAAATCTCTGGGTCGTCCATATCCTTGAACTTGATGAATGGTGCAATTCGAATCCCTGTTCGGTCGGCACCGATTTCATCTGCAACAGCTTTGGTAACTTCCAATAAAAAACGTGTTCTGTTTTCCTTACTACCACCGTATTTATCAGTTCTAACATTAGAGTTACTTCGTAAGAACTCATCGATTAAATAACCGTTGCCACCGTGAATCTCTACACCATCAAAGCCAGCTTCTATTGCATTTTTTGCACCTTGTCTAAATTCATCAATAGCTTGGTCAATGTCTTCCTGGGTCATCGCTCTTGGTTCATCAACTGGAACAAACGTTGCATCGCCATTAGGTGCGCCGTCGAAAATATAAACACTGGTGTCTTTTGCTATTTTAGCCGATGGTGCAATGGGTTGCATTCCGTTTACCTTAGCACTTCCTACTCTGCCTACATGCCATAATTGCAAAAAGATTTTACTTCCTTTTTTATACACTTCGTCTGTAGTTAATTTCCATCCTTCAATCTGCTCTTTGGTAAAAATCCCTGGTGTTCTTGCATAGCCCATACCTTGTTTAGATACTTGTGTGGCTTCGGTAATAATGATACCCGCGGAAGTTCGTTGTCCGTAGTACTTCGCCATTAATGCATTTGGCACTTCACCATTTTCATCAGCTCTGGAACGTGTCATCGGAGCCATCAGGAATCTATTTTTTAATTCGATTCCGTTCATATTGTATGCGGTATTTAATTTTGGATATTTCATATGTCTATATTTATTGTTTTTTATTGGTCATATGGAATATCCATATCATCATTTTATATTGTGAATTTGAATTCAGACTTGGATGTTTCATTGTTTTGATTTTTAGGTTATTACTTTTTTTTAATACTACAAAGTTAAGGCAGTATACAACTCAATTTTTGGTATAAATACATCTTATATTGGTAAAAATATATTATTAAAATAATGTTAAACGTTTTATGTAATTTTAATTAAATCAAGTAGAAATAAGCTAATCGGAAATACATTTATAGAAAAATTAAACCCCACAGGTCTTCCATGGTTTGTAAACTTTAATGCTTTGACGGAATTCTAGCCCTGATTGTAGCGACATCCTTTTTTTTGTTGCATTTATGCAAAAAAAATATATAGCGGAAAGCAGGTTCTTGGCTCCTAATTTTACTTATTGTATTCTATTTCTGAATTATCGTGAGGTGTATTTGGATCGTCCTTAACCATATTCGCAATTTCATCCTTTCTCATAAATACCACGCCTTTGTGTTTTTTGGCGTACTCGATAAATTCATCAACTACGTGAACAATAGATGGTGCTCCACCGATTCTATCGTGAAGACTTATAGACATCATTCTGCGTTTGTTTGCGCCTTCAGCATACAGTTGGTCGAATTCTGCTTTTAATTGTGCTAAGAATTGGTCGGGCGACCAGTTTCTACCTTCAATATTGGCGATGTCATTATTACGAAGTGTGTATGGTATTATAACAAAATCTTTTCCGCGAACCGAGGTTATAAAAGGTTCGTCGTGGCTTAAATCGTCTATATGATATAGAAAATCTAAATCTTGCAACACCTTTAAAGTATTTGGGCTTCTGCGTAACCAATTAGCGTTATAACCTCTACCACGTTGACCTGTAATGGCTTCAACAGTATCGATTCCTTTTTTGACAAATTCCAATTCTTCTTCATAGCTCATTTTCCATTGGTCATCCCAAGCAATGCCGTGGGCAGCAATTTCGTGACCACCATCAGCAATTGCCTTTGCTACTTCTGGATATTTTATGGCTGCTTCACCAACAACGTGTGAGGTAACGTGGATGTTGTGTTTTTCCCAAAGATCTAACATTCTATAAACGCCTTCTTTTGCACCATATCTAAACCAACTTTCTGCTGGTAAATCAGGATTGCCTTTTGGTAACGGATTTCCCGAAAAAGGGCTTTCTGCGCCTTCGGGTTGCCCACCAGTTTCAAATTGCATGGAAAAAGAAATCACAAGTTGAGCGTTATTGGGCCAGTAACTTGTTTTATTTGAGACTTGTGCTTCTTTATTTGTTTCTTTTTTTATCTCATTTGTACAACTTTGTGCAAATAAGACTATGAATATTATTAGTAGTATTTTTAAATTTTTCATTGTTTTGTATTTGGCTTAATTATCAATTATTTACAGGACAAAGTTATTTATCATTTAGTTATTATTTTGGTAATAATTCATCTTATATTTGTATTTAAATGTTATAGCTAATTATGGGCAAACGTTTTTTTAGTGCATCTTCTTTTAATGTGTTCGAGTTAGATTTGGAGTCTTGGGATTACCCAAAACATAGGCACAACTTTTTTGAACTGGTTTTTATAAAATCTGGAAATGGTATTCATAAATTAAACGAAAGTAGTTTTGGATATGATGAGGGAGATGTATTCTTGTTAACACCTAATGATGAACACGAATTTGCTGTGATCAATCGTACCGTTTTTGGTTATCTTAAGTTTACAGAACAGTTGTTTCTTGAAAAGACAGAACTTGTATCTGATTTTAAGTGGCGAAAAAAGATTGATGCAATCATACTGCATTCTAATAGTATTTCGGGTTCAATTATAAAAAATGAGCAGGATAGGGAAAGTGTGTTTCAGTTGTTTCAACTTATAAAAATAGAATTTGTAAACCCATCAGCCTATGGTCGTTCAATCTTGTTGGAATTATTTGGTGCACTGCTTATGATTATTTCTAGAAACATTACAGGAAATAATCTTGTTGTTTCCTTTACTGAAAAGGATAAGGTAAATGCAATATTGACCTATGTAAGGCAGAATGTGGTGAATAATGAAAAGATTAAAATTTCTGCTATTGCAAATGAATTTAATATGTCACCCAATTATGTGAGTGTGTTTATTAAAAAACACGCAGGCATATCTATTCAAAACTATGTAATGCAGACCAAAATGAAAATGGCGGAACGTTTATTGAGACAAACAAGTTTGAATTTCTCTGAAATAGCTCTGAAAATGGGATTTACAGATTCTAGTCATTTTACCAGAGCTTTTAAAAAGTATATGGGAATGACGCCAAAGGCTTTTAGAATGAAAATTTCTTAAAAAATTATTGAAATATTTTAGTATGTCCGTTTTATGTCATAGACATATTTTAAAGCCTCATTCCGATTTTATTTCAAAATCTTATCATTAAATAAATCAAGTATTATAATGAGAACCTGAAACAAGTTCGGATTGACGAACATCTTTTATGGCTCTGTACAGATAATCAAAAAAATATTTTATTGTTCTAGAATTTTTAGTGAGTATACATGTTAGTTTGTAAAATGATTTTGTGAATAATTTAATGTAAGTTTATTTGTTGTATTAATAATTTTTGTTTTGATGTTTCCTGTTGAGTATTAATATAATTTTAAGGTATTTTTTTATAAATACCTTAAATTAAGGAAAATACCTATTGATAAAACTTTATTTCCTAGATATTTTTGTAGAGTAAAATTAATTATTCAATCATTTAAAAAAATATCATTATGAAAAAAATCCTCCTATTTTCTGTATTATCGGTTTTGAGTTTCGTTATTAAAGCTCAAGATTTAGCAATGATTTCTAAGAACAAATCAACTTATAGAACTGTAAAGCCAGTAATCACTCCTTTATTAGAAGAAGCTCAATATACTTATAGGTACAATGGAGATGACGTCCTTGTAATTTATAAAGAAAATGAACACATAGAATATTTTAACAACAAGAAATACTTTATTAAATCTAAAATAAAATGGGTTTCTAATGATGAATGCTACATGACATTACAAGAGTCTAATTTGCCAAACTTTCCTTTTAGAATGGGTACTAAATTAAACATGAAGATTATTAAGATTAAAAATGGAAAAGTGTTTTATAAATCTACATTAGGTGGGAGAAGTTGGACAGGTAAAATGAAAATTAAATAGTTCTTTTCTTATTAAATAATAAAAATTAATTCTTAAAATTCCCCCAGCTATGAAAAAAATACTATTTATAATTATTATATTATTTACTGTAAATTTTTATTCTCAAAAAAAAGTTGAAATTTCTTTACAACAAGATGTAAGATTACTTTTGGTAGGAGATCAGAAAGGAAATGATCCTCTAACAACTAACCTTCTTTCTAAACTAGAAGTACCTGTTTATAACTTTGAAAAAAGCTATTTACTAACACACCTCTCTGTAGAGTATGCAGATTTAAATGTAAAAAATTATAAGAGATATGCATTAGGAGTTGGTTATGGTATTAATAGTATTTATGGAAAAATAGGTGCAACAGCTTATGTAGATTTTGGGAAAATTTATAGGCAAACAGAAGGCTTTTTTAGCTATAGTTTTAGTGGAGAATTAAACTTTAAAATAAATAACCGTTTAAAATTTGTGTGTACTCAGCAGCTAACTTATAGAAAAGATTTAAAAGAACTTTATAATTCAAAAAATGAGTTTGTAATTAGTGGTTTTGTTGGTTTAAAATATAGTTTATAACATATTTTTTAGCAAACAAAACTTTTTGTTTAACTTAAAAGAGCTAAATCACCCTCAGTGTTTAGCTCTTTTATCATTATATTACTTTTCCTTAAAAGAGTAAAGTTCTCTTAAAATATATTTTTTATGTTACTTTTTAAAGTGTTTTTTAGAGTACAATCAATCTTTAATTTATATGAAAGTGTGTTTAAAAAAGTTAAAAATACTTTAGTAATTAAGCATTTTTAATATTTTCTATTAATTCATCAAAGCCAGTAGACTTATCAAAAAAACCTACAGCACCATATTTTAAACAAAGATCTCTTAGTTCTGTACTAGTAGAAAAAACAAAAACTTTCTTTTTTATTTGGTTTTCAGTAAACCATTTCAAAAGTTCTAAACCATTTCCGTCTGGTAAACTCAAATCAAGCGTAACTAAATCAAAATTAGTTTTATTTAAGAAAGACATTGCTTCTTTTAATGTTTTGGTTAAATGTATACTTTTTATACCATTAACTTTTTTTGCTGCGTTTACGATTTCCTCACCTATATATGGGTTATCTTCTACTACCAATAAATTGTTTGAATTAGATTTCAAATTGTATTTTCTACGGGGAAAGTTAAAACTAAATTATATACAAAAGTAATTGATTTTACTTGTAGTTAAAGTAAGCAATATGCTTATTTATTTTTTATTTATAAAATATTATAAGAAGTATTTTTCTTTTTATAAAGAAGTTAAACCTTTTTTTATAGCATATTTTGTTAATTCTGGAATTGTATAAAGATCAATTTTTTTCATAATATTATTTCTATGAACATCTACAGTTTTAGAACTTAAGAATAATACTTCTCCAATTTCTTTAGAAGAATTACCCTCTGCTATTAATTGTAAAACTTCTTTTTCTCTAGTGCTTAACTTTGCATTTTCTATTGTACCACCACTTTTAATCTTTGTAAGATATTCTTGATTGATGTCTTTTGATAAATATTTTCTTTTTTCTATTACTGTTGTAATAGCAATAATTAACTCTTCAGAATCTCCATCTTTTAATAAATAACCGTAAGCACCTGCATTAAACATTCCTTGTATAAACTGTTTGGTAGAGTGCATAGAAAGCCCTATTATTTTTGTTTCTGGATTTTCTTTTAAAATCTGTTTTGTTGCTTCTACACCATTTAAATCTGGCATTGCAATATCTATAAGGACAACATCTGGCATTAATTTTATGCATAATTTTACAGCTTCTCTTCCATTGGAAGCTTCACCAATTACTTTTAAATTAGATTTTTGTTCTATAATATTTTTTAAACCATCTCTAAGTAATTTATGGTCATCAACTAGTACAATTTTAATTTCGCTTTTATTTATCATTTAGACAGGGGGATAGATAATTTAACCTTTGTTCCTTTATTTATTTTTGATTCAATTTTAAACTCTCCATTTAAGTTGCTAATTCTTTCTTTAACAGTAAATAGCCCAAAACCTGAATCTGTATGATTGTTAATATTACTTAATTTTGAAGTATCAAAACCAACTCCATCATCATCAATAAAAATTGTAATCTGTTCATTGTCTTTTACAATGTTTAAGGTAATTGAAGAAGCATTTGCATATTTTATTGCGTTGGTAATTACCTCTTGCACACTTCTGTAAAGTATGATAGATTTTGTTTCACTAAGCTTAGCACTTAAGACCTTTGTTTTAAGTTTGAAATTAATTTTATGAATACTACCTAAATTTTCTAAAAGCCAATTTAAAGCATCAATTATACCCAATTGATATAAAATTGGTGGAGAGAGTTCATAAGTAATTTTACGACTGTTTTCTAACGCTTTAGAAATGTGAGATTCTATAAACTTTAAATCGTTGTCAATTATTTTTAATTGAGAATTCTTTTTTAATTGACTAATTTTCATTTTAGAAATTACTAGAGCCTGACTCAAGTTATCATGAATATTTGAGGCGATTTCTTTTTTCTGTTTTTCTTCAATTATAGTAATTTCATTAGTTAATTGTTGAAGTGATGATTGGTATTTTTGGATTTTTTCTTTCGCAAGAATCCATTGAGTTATATTTCTAGCAGAGGTAACAAAATAATTAATTTTACCATTTTTATATACTGGCGATGATAAAAATTCTAACCAAATGTAGTGTCCTTTTTTATGACGAGCTCTAAAAGGATATGCTTCTTTGGTTTTACCTTTAAGAATTTTTTCTCTTATTGTATTTTTTAGAGGTAAAAAATCTTCTTTATGTACGATTTTAAATATTTTTTTGCCAATAAACTCTTCTTGTTTATAGCCTAAAATATTTTTTACAGAAGGAGTTATATATCTAAATGTACTGTCTGGATCTTGTATGCAAATAATATCACTAGTGTTGTTTGCTAGCAATAGGTGCATTTCCTGGCTTTTTTCTACTTTAGATCTAATTAGTTTTTGTTCTGTAATGTCTTGAAAAATTCCTCTTATACCAACAACTTCTCCTTTTTCATTAGAAATTGGATAGCCTATAGAGTTTACCCAAAGTTTTTGTTTTTGCTCATTTTGGAATCTTAATTCCAAATCATACTTTTTGTTTTCTCTAACAGTTTCTTCTATGGCTTTTTCAAGTTTTTCTCTGTCACCATCAATAAAGTAACTCATTGCTTTTTCTGAAGGAGGTATTTTACCAATTGGTAAGCCGTAAATATGAAAAACTTGATCAGACCATTTTACTTCTTGGGTAGTAAAATCAGATTCCCATGCACCAACTTTGGCAATTTTTTCGGATTCACTTAAAAGAAATTTACTCTGTTCTACTTCTTTAAGAGCTTTTTCTATTTTTTCTCTGTTTAATTTTTTTTCTGTAATATCTTGTACAACGCCTCTTAAACCTATTACTTCATTTTTTTGGTTGGTTATTGGGTATCCTATGGTATTAATCCAAAGTTTTTCTTTTTGTGCGTTCTGAAATTTTAACTCTAAATCATATTTTTTATTCTTTGAAATACTTTCATTAATAGCATTAGAGAGTATTTCTTTAGAGCCATCTATAAAAAAATCTAAAGCTTCTTCTAGTGTAGGAAGCTTACCAATAGGAAGTCCATGAAGTTTAAAAACTTGGTCTGACCAATTTACTTTCTGTGTGGCTAAATCAATCTCCCAAGAACCAACACTTGCTATTTTTTCTGATTCATTTAGTAAAAATTTGCTTTGCTCTACTTTCTTTAAAGCTTTCTTTATTTCAAACTCGTTTCTTTTTAAATCTTTTTCAATTAGTTTTAAATGTGTAATATCATTCATTACTGCTAGCGCCCCTAATTTGTTTCCATTCTTATCTAAAAAAGCAGCTCCATTACAAATAACAAATCTAGGTTCTTGATTTTTGGCTTTAATTACCATCTCAAAGTTTACAATTTCTTTGTTGTTAAAAGCTTGTATAAGAGGAATTTCATCAGTCTTTAGTAGTGTTTTTAAGTCTGGTTTATAAAGGCTATATTGTTTAGCCCACTCTTCTTTAGGTATTTCTTTAACATCAATACCATGCCATTTTTTTGCAGTTTTATTAAATAAGACCAGTTTACCTTCTGCATTACAAGCTACAATGCCTGCAGGATGGTTTTCTGTCATTGTATAAGCAAAGTTGTTTTGTTTTTTTAATAGTTGCTGAGACTTTCTAACCTTAGTAAGATCTTCAATAATTGCTAAAACATATTCATTTTGGTCTATTATAATAATTTCTGCAGAAATTTTCCAAATAATAATTTTACCTGACTTATGATAAAATTTGGCTTCAAAATCTTTTGCTTTTCTTTTTGTTTTTAATTTGTTAAAGAATTTTATTCTTTTTCTGTTGGATTTCCAAAGAGAAATTTCATTTAATTTATACCCTTTTAATTTTTCTATTGAGTAACCTGTTAATTTAGAAAACGCATTATTACAATCTATAATCTTATAGTTACTTAATTTTGCGAAAACAATAGAATTTGAACTGTTTTTTAGAATTTTAAAAATTTTATTTTCGCTATCTTTTAATTTACTTTCAGATTGTTTTCTTATAGTAATATCTTGTATGAGACCTATAATTTTTAGAGGCTTACCTTCTTTATCATAAATTAATTCTGCTTTAGAAAGAACTGTTTTTATATTATCTGAAGCTTTTGGTTTTATTTTATATTCTAAGCTATAAATACCACCGTTTTCAATGAAATTTATAGTAGAATTTCTCACATAATCTTTATCTATAATACAACTTTCTATAAAGTCGAAATTTAAAAAATCTGTTTTAGGGTTATAACCAAAAATATGATGTGTTTGCTCTGACCCCCATAATTTACCAGTTTTAAAATTAAATTCCCAATTTCCTACATTACCCATCTGTTGGGCTTTTTTATAACGTAACTCATTTTCCTTTAAGAGAATTTCTGTATTTTTTACAATAGTTATATCTGCAAATGTTGTATAAACTTGATAAGGTTTTTTTTCTTTGTTTTTAAATTGAGGAATGGCGTCTATTTTTATCCACCTATATTCTTTTTCTTGAGAGTTTATAACACCCATTACTTTATTTAAAACAGGTTTTCCTGTTTTTAAAGCCAACATACTTGGGTGTGTTTCAGCTAGATAAATAGAACCATCTTCATGAATAGATTTCCAATTAGGGTCAAAAGAAGTTTTTCCTTTCATTTGGTCTAATGAAAGCCCTAAAATTTTTAAAGCAGCAGGATTTGCATCTGTTACCTCTCCTTTGTTGTTTTGGTAGGTAACACCAAGACTCATTGTTTTGAATAATAACTCAAATTTACTGTCTTGTTCTAGAGGTAATTTTTTTACTTTTTCTTTTTCTTCACTATGATGCATTTATTTCTTTTTTTAATTAGGGTTAAAAAAAACTTATTTCTAAATTTTAGCATACATAATAAAATTTAATATATATGATTCTAAAGTTTTTAGATTTTCTATGATTTGGAAAATCATAAAAAATATTCAAAATAATAGTACTTTGTTTATTTACAGTATTTTATGTAATAAATTGAATGCGATTTTCGTAAATTATAGTTTAGATTTTTAGCTTTTTTTTTCAATGTATTTTTTTAACTTCTTAGTGGTCACTAATTTAAGCAATTTTTTTTATTAAAAAAGATTTGTAATGTTTTTTATAAAATTACAAAGGTTACTTATAAAATAGTGTTTCTAAAATTTCTGAGCAATTTTCTCTAACTCTTTATGATTAAGAATAGAAATATCTTTTCCTTTAAAGGCTATGATTTTTTCTTTTTTCAATCCAGATAATAATCTAATTGCAGATTCTGTTGCAGTACCAATAATGTTAGCAATATCTTCTCTAGAAAGATGAACATTTATAGTATCTTCTTCATTTACCCCAAATTTTGCATGTAAGTTTAATAATGTTTCTGCCAAACGTTGTTTTACTGTTTTTTGAGCCATATCTACAATTACATTATCTGCTTGTTTTAAAGTTTTTGCCATATCTTTTAAAACACTCATAGAAAAACTGGGGTTTTTTTCTAGGTCTTTCATAATTTCTTCCTTAGGTATAAAACAAACCTCCATATCATTTAAAGCAATGGCTTTTAAATTAGAAGACTCATCAGAAATTAGACTTCTTTCTCCCAATAAATCTCCTTTGGTAACTAAACTAATAATTTGATTTCTTCCATTTTCACTCATTTTAGAAACCTTGCAAATACCATCTTTAATACAAAAAACACCTTTTAAGCGTTCTCCTTCTTCAAATATAGCTTCGCCTTTTTTAATAACTTTAGAAGTTTTACAATTAGACATTCTTACCAATTCTTCTCTACTTAAATGTTTTAAGGAATTAAATTGACGGATAATGCACTGTTCGCATTTGCTCATAATAAGTTGTAGTGTTAGTATATCAAAGATATTAAAAATGTGATAAATATCATATAATAAAAAGAAATCTTGTTCGAAATTTGCCACAGGCAAAAGAGTAAATATGAATTCTACACAATGTTATCACTGTGGTGATTCTTGTGATGATGGTTTAATTAAGTTTGATAAAAAATCTTTCTGTTGCAATGGCTGCAAAACAGTTTACGAGATTTTTTCTGAAAACGATTTAACTTGTTATTACGATTTTCAAGACAATCCAGGTGCAATTCCTACAGAAATTCAAGGAAAATATGATTTTTTGGACAACCAAGAAATTGTAGATAAATTATTGGATTTTAATGATGGAAAAACACAGATAACAACTTTATATATCCCACACATTCATTGTAGTTCTTGTATTTGGGTCTTAGAAAACTTACATAAATTAAATCCTAAAGTAGTTGCTTCTCAGGTAGATTTTCCTAAGAAAAAAGTAAGAATTACGTATAATTCTGATGAAACTTCTTTAAAAGAAATTGTACTTTTATTAAGTTCTATTGGATACGAACCATACATTAGTTTAGAAGATTACGAAGCTGGTAAAAAAGCAGTTGATAGAAGCCTAATTTACAAACTCGGAATTGCTGGTTTTGCTTTTGGAAACGTAATGTTTCTCTCATTTCCAGAATATTTTGAAGTAGATGGTTTTTGGTTAGAGAAATACAAAAACACCTTTAGGTGGTTAATGTTTTTCTTTTCTTTACCAGTGGTTTTTTACGCTGGTAGAGATTACTTTATTTCTGCATACAAAGGTTTGCGTTCTAAAATTTTAAATATAGATGTGCCAATTGCATTGGGTATTTCTGTATTATTCATAAGAAGCTCTGTAGAAATCATTTTCGACTTTGGAACTGGTTTTTTTGATAGTTTAACAGGATTAGTCTTCTTTTTATTATTGGGGAAATTTTTTCAACAAAAAACCTATAATTTTCTGTCTTTTGAGCGAGATTATAAATCGTATTTTCCAATTGCTGTTACTAGAATTAAGAATGATAAAGAAGAAAATGTACAGATTTACGATATAGAAAAAGGAGATAGACTTTTAATTAGAAACCAAGAATTAATACCTGTTGATGGAATTTTAATCAACGGAAATGCTAATATTGATTACAGTTTTGTTACAGGAGAAGCAGAACCTGTTGCAAAAAAATCTGGCGATAAATTATTTGCTGGCGGAAAACAAATGTCAGGAATTTTAGAAATGGAAGTTTTGGCTTCTGTTTCTCAAAGTTACTTAACACAATTATGGAGTAATGATGTTTTTCAAAAAGATAAAAAATCATCTTTTAAAACAATTACAGATACTATCAGCAAAAATTTTACAATTATTGTTTTATTAATTGCTTTTGTATCAACTGCTTTTTGGATGTTTTTTGATACAAGCAAAGCATTAAACGTTTTTACTGCTGTTTTAATTATTGCTTGTCCTTGTGCAATTGCTCTTGCAGCTCCGTTTACTTTAGGAAATATGTTGCGTATTTTTGGAAAGCAAAAATTCTATTTAAAAAATGCCACTGTTGTAGAGCAATTAGCTGCAATAGATACTGTTATTTTTGATAAAACAGGAACACTTACAACGCATAAAGAAAATACAATTTTGTATGATGGAATTGCCTTAAATGAAAATGAAAAAAGCATTTTAAAAAGCACATTAAGAGCATCTAATCATCCACTAAGTAGAACTTTATATGGTTCTTTTGCTGATGTTGATACTGTTACTATTTCAGATTATAAAGAAATTGTCGGAAAAGGAATTGAAGTAACATATAATGACGTAAATTTAAAATTAGGTTCATCATCTTATGTGAGTAATAATAAAGAAAAATCGGCATTAGATACTTCTGTACACATCAGTTTTAATAAAGTTTATAAAGGAAAATTCACATTTAAAAATTCTTATAGAAAAGGAGTAGAATCACTTTTTAATTCATTAAAAAACGAATATGATTTAGCTGTTGTATCTGGAGATAATGAAGGAGAAAAAGTTTATTTAGAAAAATATTTGCCTAAAGAAACGCAGTTATTATTCAACCAAAAACCAGAAGATAAATTACAAGTGATAGCAAACCTACAGAAAAACCATCAAAAAGTAATGATGATTGGTGATGGTTTAAATGATGCTGGGGCTTTAGCGCAAAGTGATGTTGGTATTGCTTTGTCAGAAAATATTAATGTTTTTTCTCCTGCTTGTGATGGAATTTTAGATGCATCAAAATTTAATAAAATAGAAACATATATAAATGCATCAAAAAAAGCAATCCAAATTATAAAATACTGTTTTATACTGTCTTTATGTTATAATGTAGTAGGATTGTATTTTGCAGTTACAGGACAGTTAATGCCTGTAATTGCTGCAATTTTAATGCCTTTAAGTTCAATAAGTATTGTTGTTTTTACAACAATTTCAACCAATATATTAGGAAATAAAATAAAATAGCAATCATGAAAATAGCTTCGTTTTTAAAAGACCTTAAATTTAGTGAAACCAAACCCACATTATCTTTATTATTAGATACAGAGTTTTCTAAAGAAATAAGAATTGTCTTTAAAAAAGGGCAAGTAATGGAATACCATCAAGCACCTTTTGCCATAATTGTTCAAGTGATAAAGGGAATTATCAATTTTGGCGTAAACAAAGAAATGGAACAAATGAATGCTGGAGATATTATTGCATTAAAGCCACATGAAGTTCATAATTTGACAGCTTTAGAAGAAAGTGTTGTGCGTTTAACACTCTCTAAAACAGATAGTGTAAAAAGAGTTAAAAATGTTATCAAAAGTGATAAAAAATAAAAGACAATGAGTGTTCATATAGAAGCAAAAAAGGGAGAAATTGCAGAAACGGTTTTGTTACCTGGAGATCCAATGAGAGCAAAATGGATTGCAGATACTTTTTTAAAAGACATTAAAAAATACAATGATGTTAGAGGAATGTTAGGTTTTACAGGAACCTATAAAGGTAAAAGAATTTCTGTGCAAGGAACAGGAATGGGCATTCCATCTACATTAATTTATGCAACAGAAATCATTACAGAATATGGAGTTAAAAACTTAATTAGAGTAGGTTCTGCAGGTTCTTATCAAAAAGAAGTAAAAATAAGAGATATTGTGTTGGCAATGGCTGCTTCTACAAATTCTGGATTAAATACCATCCGTTTTAACGGAGCTGATTTTGCACCAACTGCAAGTTTTAAACTGTTTCAAAAAGCCATAGAAGTTGCTAAAGAAAAAAATATTTCTATAAAAGCTGGAGGTATTTTAAGTTCTGATGAGTTTTATGCTGATGATTTTGAGAGTTATAAAAAATGGGCAGATTATGGTGTATTGTGTGTAGAAATGGAAACCTCTGGCTTGTATACTGTTGCAGCAAAATACAATGTAAATGCGCTGTCTATTTTAACCATTTCAGATAGTTTGGTTACCAAACAAAGAACCACAGCAGATGAGAGAGAACAAACCTTTAAAGAAATGATAGAAATTGCTTTAGAATTGGCTTAAAATATAAAATGTTTCCTCGAGCACAGTCGAGAGGTTAATCTGGTCTCGACTGCGCTCGACCTGACAAAGTAATACACAAATGAAAAAATCATTAATACAAAAATATAACATTCCAGGACCAAGATACACCAGTTATCCAACTGTACCTTATTGGAATAAAGCAGGAATAGATAAACAAGATTGGATACAATCTTTTCAAAAATCGTTTATAGAAAGTAATCAATCAGAAGGCATTAGCTTGTACATTCACTTGCCTTTTTGTGAGAGTTTGTGTACGTTTTGTGCCTGTCATAAACACATTACAAAAAGACACGAAGTAGAGGAGGAGTATATAGAAACCGTTTTAAAAGAATGGAAATTGTATGTTGCTTTGGTTGATGAAAAACCGATTGTTAAAGAGTTGCATTTAGGAGGAGGAACACCCACTTTTTTCTCAAAAGAAAACTTACAATATCTAATGGATGGTGTTTTTTCTATTGCTAAAAAACATCCTGAACACGAATTTAGTTTCGAAGGGCATCCAAATAATACCACCAAAGAACAATTGCAAACTTTGTTCGATTGTGGATTTACAAGAGTTAGTTTTGGAGTGCAAGATTACAATGAAAAAGTACAAAAGGCAATTCATAGAATTCAGCCTTTTAAAGCAGTAGCACAAGTCACAAAATGGTCTAGAGAAATTGGTTTTACATCTGTAAGTCACGATTTAATTTTTGGGTTACCATTTCAAACCAAAGAAAATGTAATTCATACTATTAACAAAACCAAAGAATTACAACCTGATAGAATTTCATTTTACAGTTACGCACACGTACCTTGGGTAAAAGGAGTTGGCCAAAGAGGTTTTAATGAGAATGATTTACCAAAAGATGATGAGAAAAGAGAATTGTATGAAATTGGCAAAGAACTCTTTGCAGAATTGGGTTATGTAGAGATTGGCATGGATCATTTTGCGTTGAAAACAGATAGTTTGTATGCAGCAACCATCAATAAAACATTGCATAGAAATTTTATGGGTTATACAGCCAATAAAACACAATTAATGATTGGTTTAGGAATGTCTGCCATTTCCGATTCTTGGTATGCATTTGCACAAAATGTAAAAACTGTAAAAGAATATCAGAAATTGGTTAACAAAGGAGAAATCCCAATTTTTAGAGGGCATTTATTATCTGAAGAAGATCAAATTATTAGAAAACATATATTAAATATGATGTGTCATTTTTCCACTTCATGGAAAGAAGATTCAATGAAAATAAATAATATTGAAAAACATTTAAAATTATTACAAGAAATGGAAAACGATGGTTTGGTTTGTATTGATGAGGATTCAATTTCAATACCAGAAAAAGCAAGACCCTATGTTAGAAATATTTGTATGGCTTTTGATGTTCATTTATTAAAAAACAAACCAAAAACCCAATTATTTTCTATGACTGTTTAACATTTTTTTAAGAATATGATAAATGTCATGTTTTAAGAATACAATCAATATTATTTTTGATGAATTAATTATCAGGCAAGATATGAGCGTAATATACCTACTACTAACACTAAGTATTTTAGTGGCTATTGTTTTTTTTATAGCATTTATTTATTCCGTAAAAAAAGGGCAGTATGATGATTCGTACACGCCATCTGTTCGTATGCTTTTTGATGATGAACTAATTATAGAAAAACAAGAAAAATCAACTTTAGACTAAATTTTATATTATGGAGATGCAACAATTTTATTACGATAATAAAATCGTTAAAAAGTTTATTTATGCAACCTTACTATGGGGAATAGTTGGGTTTAGTGTAGGTTTACTTTTAGCTTTAATGTTCTTATTCCCAAACTTAACAGATGGTATTTCTTGGTTAAGCTTTGGTCGTTTAAGACCTTTACATACAAATGCAGTAATATTTGCGTTTGTTGGAAATGCAATTTTTGCTGGAATTTATTACTCTCTACAAAGATTGTTAAAAGCAAGAATGGCAAGTAATTTTTTAAGTAATTTTAATTTCTGGGGATGGCAAGCAATTATAGTTGCAGCAGCCATTACATTGCCTTTAGGATATACAAGTTCAAAAGAATATGCAGAGTTAGAGTGGCCAATAGATATTGCAATAGCTCTTGTTTGGGTAGCATTTGGTGTAAATATGATTTGGACAATCTTACAAAGAAGACAACGTCATTTATATGTTGCCATTTGGTTTTATTTAGGAACATTTGTAACAGTTGCTGTACTACACATTTTTAATAGTTTAGCATTACCAGTTGGTTTCTTAAAAAGTTATTCTGTATATGCAGGAGTCCAAGATGCTCTTGTACAATGGTGGTATGGACATAATGCTGTGGCATTTTTCTTAACAACACCATTTTTAGGGTTAATGTATTATTTTGTACCTAAAGCAGCAAACAGACCTGTATATTCTTACAGATTATCTATTGTACACTTTTGGTCTTTAATTTTTATTTATATCTGGGCTGGACCTCACCATTTGTTATATACATCTTTACCAGATTGGGCTCAAAATTTAGGAGTTGCGTTTTCTGTAATGTTAATTGCTCCATCTTGGGGAGGTATGATAAACGGTTTATTAACTCTAAGAGGTGCTTGGGATAAAGTACGTACAGATCCTGTTTTAAAATTTATGGTGGTAGCCATTACAGGTTATGGTATGGCAACTTTTGAAGGGCCAATGTTATCGCTTAAAAATGTAAATGCAATTGCGCACTTTAGTGATTGGATTATTGCACACGTACACGTTGGTGCACTAGCTTGGAACGGATTTTTAACATTTGGTATGTTGTATTGGTTAATACCAAGAATGTTTAAAACAAAACTATACTCTACAGCATTGGCAAATTTCCATTTTTGGATTGGTACTTTAGGTATTATTATGTACGCTTTACCAATGTATGTGGCAGGTTTTGTACAAGCTTCTATGTGGAAACAATTCAACCCTGATGGATCTTTAACGTATGGAAACTTTTTAGAAACTGTAAATGAGATTATTCCAATGTATTGGATGCGTGCCATTGGTGGAACAATGTTTATTATTGGAGCCATTGTAATGTTGTACAATGTTGTAAAAACTGTAAAATCTGGAAGTGGAGTAGAAGATGAATTAGCAGAAGCTGCAGCATTAACAAAAGTACCTAAATACAGAACTAAAGGAGAAGGATGGCATACTTGGATAGAAAGAAAACCAATTAAATTAACAATTTATGCAACCATCGCTATTTTAATTGGAGGTGTTGTTCAGATTATTCCAACGTTATTAGTAAAATCTAATATACCAACAATTAGCAGTGTAAAACCCTATACACCTTTAGAATTAGAAGGTAGAGATTTATACATAAGAGAAGGTTGTGTAGGTTGTCACTCACAAATGGTAAGACCTTTTAGAAGTGAAGTAGAACGTTATGGAGAATATTCTAAAGCAGGTGAGTTTGTGTACGACCATCCATTTTTATGGGGAAGTAAACGTACAGGGCCAGATTTAGCTAGAGAAGGGGTTCCTGGAAGAATTTTAGGAGGTAAATCAGATGTTTGGCATTTTCAACATTTATATGATCCACAAAGTACATCACCTGGTTCAATTATGCCATCATATAAATGGTTTATAAGAAGTAAACTTGATAAATCTTCAACTGAAGATAAAATGAAAACTATGGTTTCTTTAGGGGTTCCTTATACAGATGAAGAAATTGCTAATGCTAAAACAAATATGGATAAGCAAGGTTCTGCAATTGCCAAAAATTTAATGGAAGATGAGGATATTAAGAACTCTATGATTTCTGACAAGAAAGATAAAGGAGAAGATTTTATTCCTTTAAAGGAAAGAGAAATTATTGCTGTAATCGCTTATTTACAACGTTTGGGAACAGATATTACAGTAAAAAAAGAAACTGCTAAAAACTAAGATTATGCTAAAATTTGTAAAAAATCACATGGAGAGTATCACAGGTATAGAAATTTACCCAATGATATCGTTAGTCATTTTCTTTACTTTTTTTGTTGCCTTATTTTGGTGGGTTTTTACCGCAAAAAAAGAATATATTAATAAGGTAAGTAACATTCCTTTAGACCATTAAAAAACAAAATACAATGAAAAAATCTTTTCAATCTATATTATATATAATCTTTGTAATTGTTACGTTTATTGCTCTTGCAAAGTCGTTTATGGTGTACGAAAACCCATTTGACGTGTATGAGAATCCATTAGTTTGGTTGGCACTTATTGGTTTTATTTTGGTAATCGTTTTAAAAGAAGTTGTAAACGTAACTGCTCAGAAAAAAGCCATAGAATTACAAAATGAAAAAGAGGGTATTGTACCAGAACCTGAAAATGCTTGGATTCAAAAACTATTAAAATCTTGGACAAAAGCGAAAGCTGTTGAAGAAGAAGAAGAAATTGTTTTAGATCATAATTATGATGGAATTAGAGAGTTAGACAATTCGCTTCCACCTTGGTGGGTGTATATGTTTTATGTAACTATTGTTTTTGCAGTAGTATATTTGGTAAGATTTGAAGTTTTAGACGGAGATAATCAAGTAGTAGAATATAACAAGGCAGTTGCTGAAGCTAATTTAAAGCTAAAGAGTTATAATAAATCTAATAATACAATATCTTACACTGCAGATAATGTAACATTATTAACAGATGTCAAAGATTTAAGTAGGGGTAAAGCAGTTTTTAAATTAAACTGTGCATCTTGTCATTTAGCAGATGGAGGAGGACAAGTAGGACCAAATTTAACAGACGAATATTGGATTTTAGGAGGTGGAATTAAAAATGTTTTTACAACAATTTCTGAAGGAGGTAGAGCTGGAAAAGGAATGACTCCTTGGGGAAAATTATTAAAAAGCGAAGATATTGCTAAAGTAGCTAGCTATGTAATTTCTTTACAAGGAACGACTCCTGCAAAACCTAAAGCGCCTCAAGGAGAAAAGTGGACAGAAGAATAAGGTAACACCAAATAGGAAAACACTAAGTTTTTCAAATCAATAAAAAATGGAAACTCCCAAGGACGAACAATTTAGAGACAGTATAGCTACTGTAAATCAAGAAGGGAAGCGTTCTTGGGTATTTCCTAAAAAACCAAGTGGTAAATTTTATAAATACAGAACGTATGTAAGTTATTTTTTACTGGTTTTTTTATTATCAGCACCTTTTATAAAAATTAATGGAAATCAATTTTTGTTGTTTAATATATTAGAACGTAAGTTTAATATATTTAGTTTTCCATTTTGGCCACAAGATTTTTATTTGTTGGTAGTTTCTATGATAATTGGTGTTGTTTTCATCATATTGTTTACAGTTGTTTTTGGACGTATTTTCTGTGGATGGATTTGTCCGCAAACTATTTTTTTAGAAATGGTTTTCAGAAAAATAGAATATTTAATAGAAGGAGACAGAGGAAAACAAATAAGATTAAGTAAACAACCATGGAATGCAGATAAGATTCGAAAAAAACTATTAAAATGGTTTATTTTCTTTGTAATATCATTCATTATTGCAAATGTTTTTTTGGCCTATTTAATAGGTGGAGATGTTTTGATAAGTTACATTACTGGTAACCCTTTTGATAATATTAGTACACTAATTTCATTAATTATTTTTACTTGTGTTTTCTACTTTATTTTTGCTTGGTTTAGAGAGCAAGTGTGTATTATAGCTTGTCCTTATGGAAGATTACAAGGTGTTTTGTTAGATAATAAAACCATTAATGTAGCTTACGATTACAAACGTGGAGAAGGAGAAAAAGGAAGAGCAAAGTTTAGAAAAAACGAAGATAGAGCTGCTGTAGGAAAAGGAGATTGTATTGATTGTAAACAATGTGTAGTAGTTTGCCCAACAGGAATAGATATTAGAAATGGAACACAACTAGAGTGTGTAAATTGCACAGCTTGTATTGATGAATGCGATCATATAATGGAGAGTGTTGGTTATCCAAAAGGATTAATTAGGTATGCAAGTGAAGATAATATTGCCAAAAAGAAACCTTTTAAGTTATCAGCCAGAATTAAAGGATATTCTGTAGTGTTACTTATCTTGGTTGGTATTTTAATAGGAATGCTGTTTTTAAGAAACGATGTAGAAGCAACTATTTTAAGATTACCAGGACAATTATATCAACATAAAGAAAACAACATTATTAGTAATGTGTATACATACAAGGTAATTAATAAAACATCAAAAGATATTAACGATGTAAGTTATAAACTGTTGTCTCATAAAGGAGAAATAAAACTGGTTTCTAATCATCATTTTATAGTCCCAAAACAGGGTTTGGCAGAAGGTACTTTGTTTATAGAACTAAATGCATCTGCATTAAAAAAAGATAAAGAAAAAATTGAAATAGGTGTTTTTAGTGGTGATAAGTTAATAGAAACAACAATAACCAACTTTTTAGGACCAAGAAGTTATAGGTAAATTAGTAACTTAAATTATCTCCTCGAGCGCAGTCGAGAGGTTTTTTAAAAGGAGTAAAATAAAATAGGTCTCGACTGCGCTCGACCTGACAAATTTGATATTATGAAATTTAATTGGGGAACAGGAATTGTTATTGCTATTGTGGGTTTTATATCATTTATTATGTACTTCGTAATTACGATGAGTACAGACAATTCTTACAGTCATGATTTGGTTACAGACACATATTATCAGCAAGAATTAAAGTATCAAGATGAAATAGATGCAGAAAAAAATGCATTAAAATTAAAAGAAAATATAAAAGTTAAAAAGGTTAAAGAAGGCTTAAAAATACTGTTCCCCTCTAATTTCGCCCCTAAAGAAATTAAAGGAAAAGTGTTCCTATATAGACCATCTAATAAACAATTAGATTTTGAAATGCCTATTTCAATTTCTAATACATATTTGCTCGTGCCTGAGAAACGTTTGTTAGATGGTCGTTGGAACATTATAGTTTCTTGGAACTATAAAAATAAAGATTATTTATTTAAAAAAGAATTGAATCTCTAATGTTTCTATCTGCAATTATATTTGGGTTATTAGGCAGTTTCCACTGTGTGGGCATGTGTGGGCCAATAGCTTTTATGTTACCAATTGATAGAAAAAACAAAACTAAAGGATTTTTTCAGGTTTTAAGTTATCATTTTGGTAGGCTGTTTACTTATAGTTTAATAGGATTGTTATTCGGTTTTTTAGGAAAAGGGTTTTATTTTTTTGGGTTTCAACAACAGTTATCTATTATAGTTGGTGTAAGTATGGTTTTGGTAATTGTTTTTCCAAAACTCTTTGCGAGAGTAAATTTTTCTAAAAGCATTAATAAAATTATTTTTAAAGTAAAAAACGCTTTAGGTAAAGAATTGAAAAAGAAAGGAAATGATACTTTTTTTACCATCGGTTTTTTAAATGGTTTTTTACCTTGTGGTTTAGTTTACATGGCCGTTTTTGGAGCCTTAGCAGCCACAAATGCTTTTTCAGGAAGTTTGTATATGTTGTTATTTGGCTTGGGTACAATTCCGTTAATGACTTCTGTGGTTTATTTAGGTAATTTTACAAAAGGAACGTTAAGAAAAAAAATACAAAAAGCCATTCCTATTGTAGTTGTTTTTATAGGAGTTTTATTTGTTTTAAGGGGTTTAGGGTTAGGAATACCTTATGTTTCTCCAGCACCAGTTTTAGATTTAGTTTCTGCAAATTCTTCATGTCACTAAAAGTTAAATATTAGAGCGCAATAATTAATGTTTTATTTAGTTTTATAAACAATGTTAAATCTTTACCATAAGAAGTATTTATTATAAGAAATATAATATATTTGGTGGGTTAAAATTTTTACCTTTAATGAAGTTGTTTTACACAAGACTAAGTCTTCTTTTTATTGTTTTCTTTATAAGTAATTCTCACGCACAAGAAACTTTACCTATTTATCAAGATTATTTATCTGATAATGTGTATTTACTTCATCCGTCTGCTGCTGGTATTGGTAACTCAAGTAAATTGCGTTTAACAGCTAGAAGACAATGGGCAGGTATACCTAATGCACCAGAGTTGCAAACGCTTAGTTTTCATTCTAGATTTGGTGAGTATTCTAATGCTGGTTATGGTTTTATGATGTTTAACGATCAAAACGGATTTCATTCTCAGAAAGGGTTTCAAGGGAGTTATGCCTACCATCTTCCCATGAGTACAAGTAAAATTTTTAAACAATTGTCTTTTGGGTTGGCATTTACATTTGTTCAAAATCAGTCAGATCAAAGAACTTTTACTGGAGACAGAAATGTAGCTGCTGTTATAGAAAGTACAAGTTATTTTAATGCAGATTTTAGTATGGCTTACCACTTTAAAGGTTTTTCCTCTTATTTTACTGTAAAAAATTTATTTTTAACTGCAAAAAATAATCAGAATGTTTCAGAATCTTTAGATTTAAGAAACTATATTTTATCTGCTGGATACTTTTTCTGGGAAGATAAGTTTGTACAATTAGAGCCTTCTGTAATGATTCAATTAAGAGAAGGAACAGGAGAAAGAATTGCAGATGTAAATTTAAAAGCCTACAAAAACTTTGGCAAGTCTACTTTATGGGCAGCATTATCATATAGAAGAAATTTTGACAGCACTAACTTAGAAGACGCTCAATTTATTTCTCCGATTATTGGGTTAAATTATAAAAACTACATGTTTTCTTACACATATACCCAGCAAATGAATGATGTGGTTTTAACAAACTCAGGTTTTCATCAGATTTCTTTAGGAATTAATTTATGGACCAGAGAGCCAAGAGCTGCAGCTTGCCCAAATATAAACTCACCAACAGGAAGGTTTTAAAAATCTTTTTTACTAATTTTTACTGAAGTTTTTTTATCAATTTTTAACAATTGTTCTAAGATTTTTTTGTTTCTATTGATATAAAAGGTGTGCATACCTTTTGTATTTTGATTATTAAAAAGTACTTCTTTTTCTAAAATATTTTTTGTTTGCCTAGCAACAGCTTCTCCAGAATCTATAATTTTCATTTTGTTGCCTACAATTTCTCTTATCTGTGGAATTAAATAGGGGTAATGTGTGCAACCTAAAACCAAACAATCTATATTTTCTTCTAATAAAGGATTTAAATACTCTTTTAACAAACTTGTCATTTCTTTAGAATGTAGTTTTCCATTCTCTATCAATTCTACTAAACCCTTACCAATAATTTCTTTTCTACTAATATTTTGATTGATTAAACTGGATGTCTTTTCAAACAATTCACTATTTAAAGTGCCTTTTGTAGCTAAAATTCCAATTTTAGAAGTCTTAGTTTGTAAAGCAGCAGGTTTAATGGCAGGTTCTATTCCTATAAAAGGTATAGTGTACTTTGCTCTTAACGTTTTAATAGCATTTGTGGTGGCTGTATTGCAAGCTACTACAATTAATTTGCAGTTTTGTTTTAATAAAAACTCAGTGTTTTTTATAGATAAATCAATAATTTCTTGCTTACTTTTTTCTCCATAAGGAGTATTTTTACTATCAGAAAGGTAAATAGTATCTTCTTGTGGTAAAAGAGTTTTTATTTCTTGCCAAATAGATGTGCCACCCACACCAGAATCAAAAATACCAATAGGAAAATGATTAGATTTCATATACTTGTAAAAATAAAAAAACCTACTTTAAAAAGTAGGTTTTATAAATTATTTTAAAGGTTATGTTAGAAGCCTAATTTAGCTTTTACAGCTGCCATTAAATCTTCACCCTTTTTTACTAACAATCCTTTACCAGGTGTTGAGTCTATTACATAAAGAATACCTTTACTAGCAGCAACTTCTTCAATTGCTTTTTGCGCTTTTTCTATAATTGGGTTTAAGCCTTCTGCTTGTTTCTTCTGCATTTCTTGCATTGCCAATTGTCTTGCCTGCTCAAATTGTTGCCCTAATTGTTGTACTTCTAAAGCTCTTTTATCGTTCGCTTCTTTAGTTTGAGAATTTTGCTCTGCAGTGTATTTTTTTACTTTGTCATCTAACTTTTTCTTCATCCCATCAATTTCTGATCTATAGGTTTTGCTTAGCTTTTCTATGTCAGATTTCAAGGTTTTTGTTTGTGGCATTTCTGCGATTAATTTTTCAAAGTCTATATGACCTACTTTTTGTGCATTTGCAACACCACCTACTCCTAAAGTAAATACAGCAATTAATAGTAACGTTTTTAAATTTTTCATTCTTTGTTTTAATTTAATTATTATTCTTGTCTTCTTTCTTTTTATTATCTTCTTTTTTCTTTCTTGCAGCAGCTTTTTTCTCTCTTAATAATTTTCTTTTTGCTTCTCTTTGTTCTAAAAGTTTTTTTCTTCTATCTGCAATTTGTTTTTTCTTAGCTTCTTTTTCTGATAATTTTTTGGCTTTAGCGTCTTCAATTTTTTTAATAGCAGCTTTTTGATTGCTTGTTAATTCTTTTTTAGGAGCTGCTTTTTTTTCTTTCTTTTTAGCCTTTTTAGTATCAATTAATCTTGTTCTGTCTATGGTAGATAAAACGAGGTCGCTAATATCGTATTTTTTATTGGAAAATAGCATAACTAAATCACTTGTTTTATCAAATACAAAATCATATTTTTTTCGCTTTGCAATGCCTTGTATTGCATTATACACTTGGTCTTGAATTGGTTTTACTAATTGTTTTCTAACTTGAAACAAATCTCCTTTTGGGCCAAAATATAAAGATTCTAATCTTCTTAATTCTACTTGTTTTAAAGCAATTTCTTCTTCTTTTTCTTCGATTAAATCTTTTGTAAGAATTGCTTTTTCATTTGCCAAATCTGTTTTTAAAACTTCTATATGTCTTGCTTGGTCATCTAATTTTTTTCTCCATTTAGCTACTTTAGCATCTAAAGTATTTTGGGCTTCTAGATATTCTGGAACATTTTCTAGAATATAATCCATATCTATATAAGCTATAATTTGATTTCTTTGCGACCAAAAGGTTGTTACCGTAAATAAAAGAACGAGCGTTAAAAATATTTTTTTCATTTGTATAATATGTGTTTAGAAAAAACCGTGCCAAAAAAACTTTAGCATTACAAATGTACAGTTTTCTTAGAATTGTCTTCCAATAATAAAATGTGTTTGCCAACCAGATTTAACAGTTTGTCCAGGTAAAGGATCAAAACCGTGTGCAAAGTCTATACCTAATAAACCAAAGGCAGGCATAAAGATTCTTACACCCAATCCAGCAGAACGTTTTAATTCAAACGGATTATAAGTGTTAAAATTGTCATAAGAGTTTCCTGCTTCTAAAAATCCTAATGTGTAGATAGATGCAGATGGAGAATCTGTAATAGAATATCTAAGTTCTAACTGAAATTTATTATAAATTGTACCTCCTTCTGCAGAAGATAGTCTATTGTTTTCATAACCTCTTAAACCCACAGTTTCTCTACCATCTAATTGAAATTGAGCAATACCATCTCCACCAACAAAGTAACGTTCAAATGGATTTTGACCAAGCTTTGAATTGTAAAAACCTAAATAACCCATTTCTGCATTAGACATTAAAACTAATTTTTTAGCTAACTCTGTATACCATTTTCCTTTAACGTTAAATTTATAATACTCTAGCCATTTGTATTTTTCTTCAGTATCTAAATTTTCATAATCTTTATCACTAAATAAAGAGTAAGGTATGGTTGCTTTTACGCCTATTGCAAATTCTGACCCATAAGTAGGGAATATTAAACTTGGTCCTGAAGAATTTCTAACAAGATTAGCACTATATGATAAGTTATTTAATGTACCTTGATTTAAAACATCTCTACCCACTCTAAAACCATAGTTTTTAAGTCTAAAACTTTGGTAGGCTATTGTTTGAGAAAGTTGAAAATAATCATCTGGCCATTTTAAACGTTGTCCTAAACCTAAAGAAGCACCAATAATACCTAAACTTTGGTTTTTATCTACTTCTCCTGTTTGAAAATTAAATTGATATTGATTTGATGAATAGACAGAAAATGATAAAGATTTTGGTTTTCTTCCTCCTAACCATGGCTCTGTAAAAGAAAAACTATAGGTGTTAAATGTTCTACTAGTTTGTAATCTTAAAGATAAGGCTTGACCATCTCCCATAGGTAAAGGCTTGTAAGCATCTTTATTAAAAATATTTCTAATAGAAAAGTTGTTAAAAGATAACCCTAAAGTACCAATAAAAGAACCACCACCATAACCACCTTGTAATTCTATTTGGCTTCCTCCTTTTTCTACTACAGTAAAGTCTATATCTGCAGTTTTATTTTGGTAATCAGGAACTACATCTGGAGTTACATTTTGATCAAAGAAACCTAATTGACCTATTTCACGAATAGATCTAATAATGGCACTTCTACTAAATAAATCTCCTGGTTTTACTCTTAATTCTCTAAAAATTACGTGGTCGTTAGTTTTGTCATTACCACTTACTGTAACTTTTTTAATTCTAGCTTTTTCATCTTCTCTAATTCTAACTTCTACAGTTATAGAATCGTTCTTAACTTTGGTTTCTACAGCATTTACTTGAGAAAATAAAAACCCATTGTCTTGGTATAATGTAGAAATGTCTTCAGATGTTGGAGTACCATCACCTTTTACACGTTCTTTTAAAACCTCTCCATTATAAACATCTCCTTTATCAATTTTTAAGATGGTTCTTAACTGTTCATCTGTGTATTCTTTGTTTCCTACAAACAGGATTTCTGCAAAACGATATTGTCTACCTTCTTCTAAATCGATGTTTATATTTATAGTATTGTCATCATTCCAAGTAATACCTTCACTTAAAATACGAGCATCTCTATAACCTAATCTGCTGTAGGTTTTTAAGATGTTTTCTAAATCTTCTTGATATTCTTCTTCTATATATTTAGAAGATTTCCAAAAGCGACCCAAAAATTTCTCTTTGGTATTGCTCATTGTTTTTCTTAATTTTCTGTCAGAAAGTGCCTTGTTTCCTGTAAAATTAATATCCTTAATTTTAATTCTTTTTCCTTTGTCTACATATATAGACATATCTACAGCATTCAAATCTGAAGTGTCTTTTTTAATATCTATACTTGCTTTAGCTTTTAGAAAACCTTTGTCTGTATATTTTTTTTTGATGTAGTTTTTTGTAGTTACAATTAAGTTGTCTGTAACCATTACACCTGTTTTTAGTTCGGTTTCTTTAATGATTTCTTTTACTTGACCTTTTTTTAAACCTTTTATATTTACCGTTTTTAATTGTGGTAGCTCTTTAACATCAAACTGTAGGTATACAGAGTTGCCATCTATTTTAGCTAAATAAACATCTACATCACTAAATTGCTTGCTCTCGTATAATTTTTTTATAGCACTAGTAAGTTTGTCTCCAGGAAGTTTAATGGTTTGTCCATTTCTTAAACCTGTAAAAACTCTTACAGTTTCTTCGCTAAACTTTTTTAAACCAGTTACAGATATCCCAGCTAGTATATATTCTTTTCCTTTTTCAAAAGAAATATTGTTAGATATTGTGTCTTTTTTTGTTTGTGCGTTTGCACTAAAAGTAAAAAATAGTGCAATGAACACTATACTTGCAGAAAGTAATTTCATAAAAAATTTATTCTGTAATTTGTTCGCTTGTTTTTCCAAATCTTCGTTCTCTATTCTGGTAATCTATGATAGCATCATAAAAATGCTCTTCTCTAAAATCTGGCCAAAGTATATCTGTAAAATATAATTCGGCGTATGCCATTTGCCATAATAAGTAATTACTAATGCGTTGTTCTCCACTAGTTCTTATCATTAAATCAACATCGGGCAAATTAAACGTATATAAATGGTTATTTATAATGTTTTCGTCAATTTCTTTTAAATCGAGCTGTTTATTAACAACTTTTTTAGATATGTTTTTAATTGCGTTAACAATTTCTTCTCTAGAACCATAACTTAATGCAAAAACTAAATTGATTTTTGTATTGTTTTTGGTTTCATCAATAACTTTTTGAAGAATTTTTTGTGCTTTATTTGGTAATGCAGCAATATTACCAATAGCATTTACTTTGATGTTCTTTCTTTGAAATTCTGGTAATTCTTTTTTTAGTGTAGATACTAAAAGATTCATTAATGCATCTACTTCAAACTTTGGTCTGTTCCAGTTTTCTGTAGAAAAAGCATACATTGTAATTACTTCTACATTTATTTCTGAAGCTGCATCTGCAGTTTGCCTAATTGCAGTCATCGCATTTTTATGGCCAAAAACACGGTTCATTCCTTTACCTTTTGCCCAACGTCCATTACCATCCATAATAATGGCAATATGTCTTGGGGTTCTTTGTAAATCGATGAGTAGTTTTTTATCCATATAATTAAAATCCGTCTTTATAACAAGGTGGTCTTCCAAAGGTATATATTAGAGAAAACCCTGTATACATGTACCAATCATTTCCTATGCCTTCTAAATTTACATTTGGAGTTCTTTTAGATACATAATCTAAATCGTCTTCAAAGGTATATCTAATTTTTGTTTCTAAAGCAAAAGCAAGAGATCTATATAATTTTGATTTAAAACCAAATCCAAAAGGAATAGCTATTGCATTTTTATTGCCAAAGACTACATTTCCTGAAGCTGGATGTTCTTCTACATTTGTGTATTGAAAACCAGCAAGTTCTAATAATAAATAGGGTGTCCAGGTTTTTCCTGGTTCTGCAATATTAAATTCGTAAAAATTATACTCTATACCAACAGCTAGTTCATGTATGGTATTGTTAAAACTAATACCTCTGTCTTTTCTAAATTTTGTGTCTGCATCTGCATCATTTCCTTGAATAGGCAAAAAACTATAAGTAGCTCTTAAAGCAATTCTAGGATTCCAATTAAATTTATATAGTAAAGCTCCAGCAGGTTTGTCTGGGTAGATGTAATAATTTTTGCCTACATCTCCAACATAATTAGAACCTCCTATAGAGAGGCCTATTTCGTTTATTTGCCCTAATAAAATAGAGGAACAACTTATAAATAATATAAATAAAATATGATTTTTCATTCAAAAAAATAGCGTGCAAATATAAGGATTTCAATTTGCTTTATAAAGTTAATAATGTGTCTTTTTTGAATAACAACTATTTTGGTAAATTATTGTAAGAAAATGGTTAAAGATTGGTTTTGTTTCTGATGTCTTCTCCCCATAACAATTTACTTCTTAATGTTTTTAAAAATGATTGATTTTTAGGTAAGATACTTTTTATGGTATATGCAGATTTTTCAACAAATATTTTTGTGTTTTTAGGCACACTAGTAACCCTAGAGTCTAGAGAAATTAAATAGTTTTTTTCTCTAGAATCTACTTCTAATTCAATTTTTGTTCCATCAGAAATTACCATTGGTCTTGCGTTTAAATTATGTGGTGCAATTGGTGTAATTACAATGTTTTTTGAATCTGGTAAAATTACGGGTCCATTACAACTTAAAGAGTAGCCTGTAGAACCTGTAGGTGTAGCTATAATTAAGCCATCTGCCCAATAATTTGTTAAATACTCTTGGTTTAAGTACGTTTTAACACCTATCATAGAAGTGGTGTTTTTTTTAGCAATTGTTACTTCATTCAAAGCAAAATTTAGTTCAGAAAAATCAGATGTTTTTGGAGATGTTCTTACAGAAAGTAAAGATCTTTCTTGTATTGTATATGCTCCATTAATAACCAATTCTATACTTTCTTCTATAACATCTTTTGGTACAATTGCTAAAAATCCTAACCTACCAGTATTAATTCCTAAAATAGGAATGTCTAAATCTCTAATATGTGTTACAGAGCGTAAAAAAGTTCCATCTCCACCAATGGTAAACATAATATCAAAAGAACTATCTAAGTCGTTAAAATTGCTAAAACATTTGTAATTGTCTTTTAAAATTTTACTTTGAATTAAAAGGTCGTAAAATTTATGTTCTATACAAAAATCGATATTATTTTTTTCTAAAACATTTAATAAGGTAAGAATTTCCTTTTCTGATGAAATAGCGTAAGACTGACCGTAAATTGCTGCTTTTTTCACTCTATTTTTTTTAAATCTATTAATAAGATTACATTTCTAAATATTTCTGTAAATATTCTGATCTATTTTTCAAATCCTCTAAATAAATATCATTTTCATGCATAGAAATTATTTTGTAGTCATACCTTCTAAAAGTTTGCATAATTTCATTCATATCTTTAGAAACTATTTTTAAAGTAACTTGTACAAATTCAGCTGCTTTTTCAGAAATATATAATCCTAATAATTTATCTCCATTAGATTCTATGATTTGAACAATTTCGCTCATAGAATAATCGTTTCTTAGTTTTTCTACGATTAAGGTTTCGCTTTCTTCAATCATAAAAGGACTTGTAGAAAATACGTCTAAAACATCACGCAAATCATAATAGCCCATATACTCTTTATTTGCGTTTAGAATAGGAATAATGTTTGTATCATTATCTGCAAAAATCTTTAACAATTCTAAGACAGTTGCTTTTTCATCTACAAAAAAAGAGTTTAACAAATGTGCAAATTCTACCAAATCTACTTCTTTGTTTTCTATAGTTTGTATGTCTTCTTCTGCAAAGTTACCCAATAACTTATTGTTTTCTATAACAGGAAAATGTGTAATAGGATAACTTTTAAAGACTTTATGTGCTTTTTTAACAGGGTCTTTTAAACGAAGTGGTTTGATCTCTTCTAATATGTAATCGTTCATATTCATACAGTACGAATATAGGATAAAATGATTTAATAAATTATATTTGCAACCTAATTTTAGACAATGGCAAAGTTAAGTGTAAATATTAATAAAATAGCGACTTTACGAAATTCTCGTGGAGGAAATGTACCTGATTTATTAAAAGTAGCAACAGATATTCAAGAATTTGGTGCAGAAGGGATTACTATACATCCAAGACCAGATGAACGTCATATTCGCTATCAAGATGCAAGAGATTTAAAAAATATTGTAACTACAGAGTACAATATAGAGGGTAACCCAATAGCATCTTTTATAGATTTAGTATTAACTGTAAAACCTACTCAAGTTACATTAGTGCCAGATGCAATAGATGCAATTACCTCTAATGCTGGTTGGGATACTGTAAAACATCAATCTTTTTTACAAGAAGTGATTCAAGAGTTTCAACAAAATAATATTAGAACTTCTATTTTTATTGATACAGATTTAAAATTGATAGAAGCTGCTGCAAAAACAGGTACAGACAGAATTGAATTATATACAGAAGCATTTGCAAGCCAGTTTGAATTAGGAAATAAAAATGCTGTTAAACCGTATACAGAAGCTGCAATTTTAGCAAATAAGCTAGGTTTAGGCATTAATGCTGGACACGATTTAAGTTTAGATAATATTAAATTTTTTAAAGAGAGTATTCCTTATTTAGCAGAAGTTTCTATAGGACATGCTTTAATTGCAGAAAGTTTGTACTTAGGTTTGGAAAATGTGGTAAACATGTATTTACATCGCCTAAAATAAAGTGCTATTTATTATGGGTTGGTTGCTGCCTAAAATAGTTTTCTAAATAATTATTAAAATGCAACACAAAAAAAGCTATGAATTTATCTAAAGTAAAATTAGTTGTTTCTGATATGGATGGAACACTACTAAACTCTAAAGGAGAAGTTAGTGATTTATTTTTTGAGTTATTCCATCAACTAAAAGAAAAAAATATTCATTTTTGTGCTGCAAGTGGAAGACAATATAATAGTATTGTAGATAAGTTATCAACTATAAAAGATGATATTTATATTATTGCAGAAAATGGTGGAATTGCAAAAAAAGGGAACGATTTATTAGCTTTAAATACGCTTTCTGCCGAAAAAATTAAAAAAGTAATTCCTGTTTTAAGAACAATTTCTGATTCTCATATTGTTTTATGTGGTAAAAATGGCGCTTTTATAGAGTCTAAAAATCAAGATTTTATCAATTATTTTCAAGAATATTATCACTCTTATCAAGTTGTTGATGATTTAACAGCAATCGCAGAAACTGAAGATTTTTTAAAAATAGCGACCTTTCATTTTACGTCTTCAGAAAATTATTTGTACCCAAAAGTGAAAGAATTTGAAGATGAAATGCTCATTAAAATTTCTGGTGAAAATTGGTTGGATATTTCTGATAAAAATGCGAATAAAGGAGCTGCTTTGAGAGAAGTTCAGAAAATATTAAATATAACCAAAGAAGAAACAATGGTTTTTGGCGATTATCATAATGATATAGAAATGCTGCAAGAAGCTGAGTTTAGCTTTGCTATGAAAAATGCGCATACAGATATTAAAGAAATTGCAAATTACTGTACAGAAAGTAATGATAATTTAGGTGTTGAGCGTGTTTTAAAAAAGTTGGTGGAAGCTAAATAGTAGTGATTCCTCAGAGTCACAAAGAATTGTTTTAGTATAGTTTTAGAGAGAAAAGTCTTCGACAAGCTCAGACTGACATTCTTAAATTAAATTGATATAATTAAGAGCAATATTTCACAAAATAATAATCAATCAAAATGTTATTCTGAGCTTGTTAAAGTGTATTTATTCATCAAAAGATACTGTGCTTTGTCTTTCTCTATTTACGTGTAATTTGGTTACATCTGGTCTTGAATAATGACCAACACAATCAAAATTTTGTCTTTCTTCTAAAACGCTGTTAAAATCTAAGGTTTCAATAATTAAACCCTCTTTGTTGATGACAGGTTCAACCAACCATTCTCCATCTGGACTTGCAATACAAGAACCTCCATTTGCCAAAATATCTGGAGCATCTTTTACAATTTTATCATAATGAGGAACCTCTTCAGGAAAATCTGATTTTGCCATTAAACTTGAAACAGAAATTACATAAGAACGAGATTCTCTCGCAATAAAACGTGTAATATCTTTGGTGTTATGATCTGAACCTGGCCAAACAGCAATGTGTAAGTTTTCGCCCAAACCATATAAAGCAGTTCTTGGTAAAGGCATCCAATTTTCCCAACAATTTAATCCACCAACTGTAAAATCTTTTAAAGGATGCACTTGCAAACCATTTCCATCTCCAGGAGCCCAAGTTAAACGCTCATCATACGTTGGTTGTAATTTTCTATGCACAGATTTGATTTCTCCTTCTTGATTTATATAGACCAAAGATGCATAAATACTATGTCCACCTCTATTTTGTGCGCGTTCCATAATGCCTAAATAAATGGCAATTTTGTGTTCTTTTGCCAATTTACAAATGGAATCTAGTTCGCCTTTTTCTATTGTTACTGAGTTTCTAACATAATGCGCATGAATTTCTTTTTGAGTTTTAGAATTCCATGTTGCACCATTGGTTAAGGCAATCCAAAAAGGATAACCAGGTAATAAGGCCTCACCAAAAACAATCAATTCACAGTTTTCTTTTGCAGCATCTATAATCGATTTTTCAATCTTTTTAATTGTTTTTTCTTTGTTTAGCCAAACTGGAGAAATTTGTGCTAGTGCTACTTTTAATAGGTTTTTCATTTTATTTAGTTGCAAAGTTATAAGAGTAACAAAGTCTCAAAGTTGAGCTATTGTTTCATTATATAATTAGTTTATTTATAAATTTATCTTGACCACCAAACCTTCATTGGCTCTTACATTAAAAACAGTCTCATCATCAAAAATTAAATATTGTCCTTTTATGCCAACCAATTTACCTGTGTAATTTGGTGTTTTTATCAAATTTAAACTCTTTGGTTTTGCTGGATATTTGATAACAGGAAAACTTAAATTCGTTTCAGCATTGTTCTCAATAAAGTATTCTTTTGCTTCATCAGGTATGTATTGTTTCAATTTTTCTCTCCACTCAACTAAATTTTCATCTTCAATATCGTTCTTTAGCATTTTACGCCAATTGGTTTTGTCTGCAACATGTTCTTTTAAAGCAACTTCTGTAATTCCTGCTAAATAACGGTTTGGAACTTCCACAATTTCTATAGCTTCATGCGCTCCTTGATCTATCCAACGAGTTGGCACTTGTTGTTTTCTGGTAACACCCACTTTTACATTGCTGGAATTTGCTAAATAGACAATGTGTGGCTGTAATTGCACTTTTTTCTCGTAAGCTAAATCTCTATCTTCTTCATCTAAATGTGCTTTGCTTAACTCTGGACGCATAATCCAATCTGCAGCTTGAGGAATATCAAAAAAACAAGATTTACAAAATCCTTGTCTATAAATTTGTTTGTTTAAATGACAATTTAAACATTCGTATTTTACAAAAGAAATGGTAAATTCTTTATTTAGTAACTGATTCATATTGATAAAATCAGTTTCCATATCTAAATAATACTGAATTGTATCCCCATTTTCTGTCATCATTTTTTTTAAAACTCCTTGATAAATCATATAAAATTTTAGTATTTTTAAAATTCGATTTGTGAACTAAAATCGAACCTAACAAACTTACGAATTTTCTATGGCGTTTCAGATTATCAATTCTATAATTTCTTGGTTTTTAAAGAAACGAAAACATCAAATGGAATTGTTTTTAAAATATCCAGAAGATGTACAGAATGAGTTGCTTCTAAAACTTTTAAGTACCGCTAAAAATACAGAGTTTGGTAAAGAAAATGGTTTTTCATCTATAAAAACATATCAAGATTTCTCAAAAAATGTTCCTATTCAAAAATACGAAACTTTTGAGCCCTTAATAGAACGTTGTAGAAAAGGAGAACAAAATATTTTTTGGCCCACACATATAAAATGGTTTGCAAAAAGTAGTGGTACTACAAATGCAAAAAGTAAATTTATTCCTGTTTCTGATGAAGCTTTAGAGTATTGCCACATGAAAGCTGGTAAAGATATGTTGTGTTTGTATATTAACAACAACCCAAAAACACAACTATTTACAGGTAAGGGCTTGCGTTTAGGAGGTAGCTCTGAAGTTTATAAAGATAACGAATCTTATTTTGGAGATTTATCTGCAATTATTACAGAAAATTTACCTTTTTGGGCAGATTTTAGTTCTGCTCCAAGCCAAGAAGTGGCTTTAATGAGCGAGTGGGAAACCAAAATGGAAGCGATTATTAATGAAACCATTAACGAAGACATTACGAGTTTGGTGGGTGTGCCAAGTTGGATGTTGGTTTTACTAAATCGTGTTTTAGAAAAAACAGGAAAAGACAATATTTTAGAAGTTTGGCCAAATTTAGAAGTCTATTTTCATGGAGGCGTAAATTTTAATCCTTATAGAGAACAGTACAAAAAACTGATTCCGAAAGCAGATTTTCAGTATTATGAAACCTATAATGCTTCAGAAGGTTTTTTTGCAATTCAAGATAGAAATGGATCTAAAGAATTGTTGTTAATGTTAGATTATGGGATTTTCTATGAATTTATTCCAATGACTGATTATCATGGAGAAAACTCTAATGCAATTTCGATAGCAGACGTGCAAAAAGGAATAGATTATGCTTTGGTTATTACCACTAATGGTGGATTGTGGCGTTATTTAATTGGCGATACAATTCGGTTTACTTCTTTAGAACCTTATCGAATTATGATTACTGGAAGAACTAAGCATTATATTAATGTTTTTGGTGAAGAATTAAATATTGAAAATGTTGAAGATGCTTTAAATTTAACTTGTGAGAAAACCAATGCTATCATAAAAGAATATACTGTATGCCCAATTTTTATGGAAGGGAAAGAAAAAGGAGGGCATGAGTGGATTATAGAATTTAGTTTAGCACCAGAAAGTTTGCCTTATTTTACAGAGATTTTAGACAATGCTTTAAAGTCTATTAATTCTGATTATGAAGCAAAACGATACTTGAATATGACTTTGAATTTGCCTAAAATTCATAAGGCCAAAGATGGTTTGTTTTATTCTTGGTTAAAGAAAAAAGGCAAATTAGGTGGGCAACATAAAGTACCAAGATTATCTAATAAAAGAGATTTTGTTGAAGAACTTTTAAAACTTTAAAATTAACTGTATTCGTAAAATAAAGCGAAAATTATTTTTCACAATTCTCACAATACGTTTTTCTTAAATATTCGTTTTCTAAAAGCTGAAAGGTTACCCCTTCATTTAAGGAAGAATTAAACAATTTACAAAATCGTTTTTTGTTCATTTCTATGGCATTTAACATTATAGTTCTATAATTTTGAGAAGCTATAGAGTAGGTGTCTATTAAAGTTAAATTCAGGTAATAGAATAATAAATCTTCATCTACAGTAATGGTTCTTACTTTATCCTCTAGCAATTCTATGGCTTCATCTGTATTTGCATAAAAGGTTAAAAACTGAGCCAAACTTAGATAATCAAAATTAGAAAGTTTAAAGTTTTCATAAGTATCAATAATAAAATCTACAGAGTCATCTTTTTTGTCATACTCTCTACTTCTCATATTTTTTTCGGCTTTTACAATATGAAAATTTACCAACATTCTGTCTATTAAATTTTTTGAAATTCCGTATTTTTTTAAATCTGTAATTTGTTTTTTAAAGTTATTTTCGTTGATTGCTTCCCAGTTATATCTCCAAATAATAAATCTTGTAACGACTAAGTTGTACTTTATTTTTTTGTTTTTAGGATCTAAAATTTCTAACATTTTTAATTCATCAAAAGCAATCTTTGCGTATTTTACATCTATATCATACTTAATAATACTATTTTTATTTAGTATTGAAATGTATTTGGCTTGTTTAGGTACATTTAATTGTTTTAATAAATCTGGAGAATTTTCTTTCTTGATATGCTCAAAAATTGAATTTTGAACTACCAAAGCTTCGCTAATATCATCTTTAGAAATTAAATCTTTAAAAGTAGTTATTAACTGGGTTTTAGACATGTTTTTATACTTGTCTTTCTTTTCTAAATCTAAAATAATTACTGCTTTTCTATGGTTTTTTAGGTAGGTTTCTAGCTCTTTAGAAACTGTACCAACAACTTTTGATTTTATTTCTTTTTTTGATAGCTTTTTAAAATCTTTATACTTTGTTTTGCTTATATCATTTAAAAATTCTACCCAATTTTCTGAGGACGAAATCTCTGTTACAATATTGGGTTTTTGGAATGATTGTAATGAATTTACAATGCTATTTGCTCTTTTTTTCTGAAGCTCTACATTTCTAGTTAAACTACCCTCTATAGATGAATAAGCTTTTATATTTATTTTTTTGATATTAAAATCGGTAAGTTTAAGACTATCATACAAAGGTTTGATATCTTCTGAAGAATATACAGATTTATTCTTTTTAAAGGGGATTACAAACTTTAATGTTTTGTATTTGGTTACAAATTTATCATTAGAGGATATTTTTTTGTCTTTATAAGTTAATGAATCTAAATAGACGCCCATATCTAATAAATCCCATGGATAAGATTCTAAATTATAAGTGCTGTGATACATACAAAAACTCTTATTATTTAAAAATAAAATATTAAATTCTAAGGCTTCATTTTTTAAATTTTCTGGCACTAGACCAACAAAAGTTTTATAATTTTTAGAAGATGTAGTTTTAAAACCTCTTAATAGTTGTTTTGCAAATACGGGTTTTAATAAAGTTCCTCTTATTTGAGCTTTTTCAACAGTTGTATTGCATTCGTATCTTTTTTTAGAAACGACATCTATAGCCAAACCATCTCCAGATTTTTTAAAAATATTTAAAAACCATTTTTTATCATTTGTAGAAAAGTAAAGCTTATTTCCTTCTCTTTTAATACTAAATCTTACTTCTTTAGGTTTGTTTTTGAATGTATTTGTAAAGTAGTTGCACTTAGTAGCTCTTTCTTCATTAGATTTTGGAAAATATACTCCATTTACTAATTGTGCATTTGTTGGTAATAAACAGTATAAAAATAGTGTGAAAAGTAATAAGTATTTATTTTTCATAGCGTAGATAAAATAAAATTTTTAGTTGATAAATTTAATTGAAATAAAAATCTTTTACAAGTTATATTTTACGTTCTACAACATAATCTATCATTGTTAATAGAGAGTCTTTATATTCTGATTTTGGGTAGTTTTCTAAGATAGTTAACGCTTTATTTTTATAGTCGTTCATTTTGGAAATAGTATATTCTATTCCTCCATTTTCTTTTACAAAAGCAATCACTTCTTTTACTCTTTTCTTGTCTTTGTTATATTTTTTGATAGAATTGATAATCCAGGCTTTTTCTTTTTTAGAACAGGTATTTAAAGTATGAATTAGTGGCAATGTCATTTTTTGTTCTTTGATATCAATTCCTGTAGGTTTTCCAATTTTATCATCTGTATAATCAAACAAATCGTCTTTAATTTGAAATGCAATACCAATATACTCTCCAAACTTTCGCATTTGTTGAACAGTATCGTTATTTGCACCTACAGAAGCTGCTCCAATACCACAGCATGCAGCAATGAGAGTAGCAGTTTTTTTACGAATAATATCAAAATAAATAGCTTCTGTAATATCTAGCTTTCTGGCTTTTTCTATTTGTAATAATTCGCCTTCACTCATTTCACGAACTGCAATAGAAATCAGTTTTAGTAAATCAAAATCCTCATTATCAATAGATAAAAGGAGTCCTTTAGACAGCATAAAATCGCCCACTAAAACTGCAATTTTATTTTTCCAAAGTGCATTTATAGAGAAAAATCCTCTACGTCTGTTAGAGTCATCAACCACATCATCATGCACTAAAGTTGCTGTATGAATCAATTCAACCACAGAAGCACCTCTATACGTTCTCTCATCAAAACCACCATTAGAAACCATTTTAGCGACTAGAAAAACAAACATTGGTCGCATTTGTTTTCCTTTTCTACGAACAATGTAATAGGTAATTCTGTTTAATAGCGGAACTTTAGAGAGCATAGCATCTTTGAACTTTTCTTCAAAGAGTTCCATTTCATTTTTAATAGGTTGTTTTATTAGCTCTACAGGTTTCATACAATATCAAAAGTAGAAAAATTTTAACGTACTTATTTTTAATTTGTGTGTTAAAAATAGATTTTACCTTTTTAAATTAAATTTCTTTTTTATGTTACCAGCATAAGAAAGGATTACTCTTGATAATATCTTATCAAATTTAAATTCGAAAAGCGTATTAATAAGTGTATCAATAGTTGTTAGTTTTTTAAACTGAGCTACTCTTTTTTCGATTTTTTCATCTGTGTTCTTGGTGTAAAATCTTCTTGCTCCAAATTCGCTCAACCTCCAACTAAAAAGGTGTTTAGAGCGCCAATTACTTCTGTATTTTTTAAAATTAGCTTTGCCTGTTTTTAAGTAGGTGTCTACATAAACTGCAGCTAAATCTGCACTTTTCATTGCATACCTAATTCCTTCTCCTCCTAAAGGGTTTACTGCAGAAATTGCATCGCCCACAGCAATAACTTGGTCTTTGTAAAAAGTGTCTTGAATGCTACTACTATAGCGTAAAGTTCCTCCATGTACATCTAAAAGCTCGTAATTATCAGCAGAAAGAAATTCAGAAATTACTTTTTTTATAAGTAATTTCATGTTGTCTTGTACTTTACTGTCTTCTTTAAGAAAGATTTTACCAGAACCAACTTTTAAAATGTTTTTTTCCATTGGAAAAACCCAAGAATACCCATTTATTGCCCATTTATGTCCTAGAAAGAATAATAATGTGTCTTTGCATTTTTCATAGACAGTGTCATCTACTTTTATCAAATATTCGATACCAGTTGCAATGTCCATTTCTGGTTGTTCTGATTTAGAATCGTACATTACTTTTCTTAAAGGACCAGTTGCATCAACTAAAATTTTAGCACTAATTGCTATTTTTTCTTTCGTTTTTGTATTTGTAAAATGTGCAATAACTTTATCTGCTTCGTATTTTTTATGAGTGTATTTATGACTCATTAATACCTCTGCACCATAATTTTTAGCCTCATCTGATAAAAAATGTCTTAGTTTGGCAAAATCTAAAACAACTCCTTTGTTTTCTTCTGCTTTCCATTGATGTAGCTCTTTTGTACATTGAATACTTAAGTTTTTCCAATAGGAGCCAATTATGTTTTCTGGCAAATTAAATTCTTCTAAAGGTTTTAATGTCATTCCTGCACTAGAAAAATTATTCTCATCAAAAGAATTAAACCTCTCTACCAACAAAACTTTATGTCCTTTTTTAGAGAGCACTCTTGCACATTGTCCTCCTGCTGGTCCACCACCTATAACAATTACATCATAGTATTCTTTCATTACTTATTTTACTTTATTTGCCAGCTGCCCACAAGCAGCATCAATATCTTTTCCTCTACTTCTTCTTACATTTACTGTAATGTCGTGCATTTCTAAATTAGAAATATAGTTGTTAATGGCTGTATTGCTTGCTTGTTGAAATTGACCATCATCTATAGGATTGTATTCTATTAAATTGACTTTACATGGTACGTGTTTGCAAAAATCGACCAAAGCTTTTATGTCTTCTTTTCTATCATTAATTCCGTTCCAAACTACATATTCATAGGTAATTGCACGTTTTGTTTTTTCGTACCAATATTCTAAAGATGCTCTTAAATCTTTTAAAGGGAAATTGGTGTTAAATGGCATGATAGACGTCCTTACTTCATCTATTGCAGAGTGTAAGGAAACTGCCAAATTAAATTTTACTTCTTCATCTGCCATTTTTTTAATCATTTTTGGCAGGCCAGAAGTAGAAAGTGTTATTCTTTTTGATGACATTCCTAAACCTTCTGGAGATGTAATCATTTCTATAGATTTTAGTACATTTTTGTAGTTCATTAATGGCTCACCCATTCCCATAAAAACAATATTTGTTAATTTATGATTGTGATATAACCTACTTTGCTTGTCAATTACTACAACTTGATCGTAAATTTCATCAGGATTTAAATTACGCATTCTTTTTAAACGAGCTGTTGCGCAAAATTTGCAATCTAAACTACAACCAACTTGGCTAGAAACACATGCTGTTGTTCTTTTTTCTGTTGGAATTAAAACAGATTCTACCACCAAACCATCATGTAATTTTATACCATTTTTTATGGTACCATCATTACTTTTTTGCATTGAATCTACCTTAATATGGTTGATGACAAAATTCTTTTCTAACATTTCTCTAGTTTCTTTAGAAATGTTGGTCATTTCTTTAAAGTTATGCAAAGATTTGCCCCAAAGCCATTCGTAAACTTGATTTCCACGAAAAGCTTTATCGCCATTTTCTACAAAAAATGTCCTTAATTGTTCTTTAGATAAAGCTCTGATGTCTTTCTTTTTACTCAAGTTTTTATTTTTTTAAAAAATTGAACTGCAAAAATACACATATAATTTGAAGTTACTCCTATTGTTAGCAAGTAGGTTGCGTTAGTGATTGAAATGGCATCCTTTTTTTGAGGTACGAAAAAAAAGATATAATTGAAAGCACGACCTTTTAGGTAACGCCCAAACAAAAAACTGATACTTAAATGAGTATCAGTTTTTGAATATTGAACGTTAAATTCTAAATTTTGAATTCTTTATATAATTAGCATTGCATCTCCATAAGTAGAGAATCTGTATTTTTCTTTAATTGCTTCTTTATAGGCTTCCATTAAAAAATCATATCCTGCAAAAGCTGCAGCCATCATCATTAAAGTAGATTTTGGCTCATGAAAATTTGTTATCATTGCGTTTGCAATACTAAAATCATAGGGAGGAAAAATAAATTTATTGGTCCATCCTTGGTAAGCGTTTAATTGTTGATTAGAGGAAACAGAAGATTCTATAGTTCTCATTACTGTTGTACCAACAGCACAAATTTTTCTTTTTTCTTTTTTTGCAGCATTAATTTTATCTGCAGAGCTAGTAGGGATTTCTATTTGCTCTGAATCCATTTTGTGTTTCGATAAATCTTCTACTTCTACTGGGCTAAAAGTACCTAAACCAATATGTAAAGTCATTTCTGCAAAGTCTACACCTTTAATTTCTAAACGTTTTAAAAGATGTTTAGAAAAATGCAAACCTGCAGATGGTGCAGCAACTGCTCCTTCGTTTTTTGCATAAATTGTTTGGTAGCGTTCTTGGTCTAATTCTTCTACTTCTCTTTTAATTGCTTTAGGTAAAGGAGTTTCTCCTAACTCTAATAATTTGGCTCTAAATTCTTCGTAACTTCCATCAAACAAAAAACGTAGTGTTCTTCCTCTAGAAGTTGTATTGTCTATAACTTCTGCAACCAAACTATCATCTTCACCAAAAAACAGTTTATTACCAATTCTTATTTTTCTTGCAGGATCTACTAAAACATCCCACAATCTATTTTCTGCATTTAGTTCTCTCAATAAAAAAACCTCGATTCTTGCACCAGTTTTTTCTTTGTTACCATACATTCTTGCAGGAAAAACTTTTGTATTATTTAGCATCATTATATCACCTTCATCAAAGTAATTAATAACATCTTTAAATAATTTGTGTTCTATGGTTTGTTTTTCTCTATTTAATACCATCAAACGAGATTCATCTCTATGTTCTGCAGGATAAATTGCTAACAATTCTTTTGGTAAATCGTACTCAAAGTGTGATAATTTCATAAAATAATATGGGCTTTTAAAAGCGGCAAATATACGATATCAAGATAGGCGTTGTCAAGTGTTTGCCAATTTATCTTTACAGTTTATTTATTTTAATACCAATCTGTTGCATATCTTCCCAAAATTTTTGATAAGATTTTGTAACTACTTCTGCATCTAAAATTATAATTGGAACTTTTAGTGCTAAAGGAGCAAAAGCCATAGCCATTCTATGATCATTATAGGTTTTTATGGCAATATTTTCTTTTATTTCTGTTGCTTTTTCTAAATGTAAACTTTTATTTGTTACTGTTATTAAAGCGCCTAAATTGGTTAATTCTTCTTTTAAAGCTTCTAACCTGTCTGTTTCTTTAATTTTTAGCGTGTGCAGACCTGTTAAATTGCAAGAAACTCCTTCAGAAAAACAAGTAACTGCAATGGTTTGGGCAATATCTGGCGCATTTCTTAAATCTATTTCTAAAGTTTTTTTGTTAGTTTCTTTTTCTTTTTTTAGCGTGATGAAATTTTCTCCAAAAAAGGTAGAAACGCCAAAGTGTTGATAGATTTCTGCCAAACAAGAATCGCCTTGCAAGCTTTCTTTTTTATATGCAGAGAGTTTAATTTCTGAACCAATTTCTGCAGATGCAACTATCGAATAAAAATAACTAGCAGAAGACCAATCGCTTTCTACTACAATTGTTTGTTTAGCAATTTCTTTTTTAGGAATTACTTTAATGGTATTTCCTTCAAAATTGGCATCAATATTTAATTGATGTAATAAGCTCAATGTCATGTTTATATATGGAATTGAGGTGATTTCGCCAATTAATTCTATTGTTAATCCGTTTTCTAGTTTTGAAGCAATTAATAATAATGAAGAGATATATTGGCTACTTACATTTCCATTAATTTTAACTTTATCTGTAGTTATTTTCCTTCCTTTTATTAGAATTGGTGGATATCCTACTTTATCTTCATAAGAAATAGCTGCTCCTAAATCTTTTAGTGCGTTTACTAAAATTTCAATAGGTCTGTTTTGCATTCTTTCAGAACCTGTAAGAACTGTTTCTCTTCCTTCTTGTACTGCAAAATAGGATGTTAAAAAACGCATTGCTGTTCCTGCATGACCAATATCTACAATTTTTTTATCTGTAGAAAGTGCGTGTTGCATGTGTATAGAATCATCGGAATCTGATAAGTTTTTAATAGAAATTTCTGGAAATAAATTTTGTAAAATTAATAATCTGTTAGACTCACTTTTAGAACCAGAAATTGTTATTTCTTCTTTTATTTTTTTATTCTCTAAAACATTTAACAATATGTCCATTCTACAAATTGATTTTAATTCTTATTTTTAATGCCAAACTTTCTAACTAACCAAATATGAAAAAATTAATTTTTCTTGCTTTTTGCATCTTATTATCAGCAAACGCCAAAGTTAATGCACAAAAAAAATCTACCAAAGTTTCTGAGGAATATTTTAGTGCAATAAAATGGCGAAATATTGGTCCTTTTAGAGGAGGAAGAAGCGCAGCTGTTACTGGTGTTGCAGATAAAGCAAATCTTTTTTACATGGGAGCAACTGGTGGTGGAGTATGGAAAACTACTGATGCTGGAGGAACTTGGCAAAATATTTCTGATGGTTTTTTTGGTGGTTCTGTGGGTGCTGTAGCTGTTTCTGAATCTGATAACAATGTAATTTATGTTGGTATGGGAGAAAAAACAGTACGTGGAAATGTTTCTTCTGGAGATGGAATTTGGAAATCTGAAAATGCTGGAAAAACATGGAGACATATAGGATTAAAAAACGCAAGGCATATTCCTAGAATGCGTATTCATCCTAAAAATCCTAACATTGTATTTGCAGGAGTTATGGGAGATTTGTACAAACCTACACAAGAAAGAGGTGTTTATAAATCTGTAGATGGTGGAGAAACTTGGAAAAAAGTTCTATTTGCCAATGAAAATGCTGGAGTTGTAGACCTAATCATCGACCCAAACAATCTAAGAGTTTTATATGCCACTACTTGGAATGTGAGAAGAACTCCATATAGTTTGTCTTCTGGAGGAGAAGGCTCTGCACTTTGGAAAAGTACAGATTCTGGAGAAACTTGGACAAATATCTCTACCAACAAAGGTTTACCAACTGGAATTTGGGGTATTGCAGGTGTTACAGTTTCACCAGTAAATTCTGATATTGTGTATGCTTTAATCGAAAATAAAAAAGGAGGAGTTTATAAATCTACAGACGCTGGAAAAACTTGGAAACTTATCAATTCTGAAAGAAAATTACGCCAAAGAGCTTGGTATTATACTCGTTTATATGCAGATACACAAGATGAAGATATTTTATACGTATTAAATGTGAGGTATCATAAATCTACAGATGGTGGAAAAACATACAAAACTTACAATGCACCTCATGGAGATCATCATGATTTATGGATTGCTCCTGAAGACAACCAAAGAATGATTATTGGTGATGATGGTGGAGCACAAGTTTCTTTTGATGCTGGCGAAAATTGGAGTACTTACATGAATCAACCTACGTCACAATTTTACAGAGTTACTACAGACAATCATTTTCCTTATCGAATTTTAGCTGCACAACAAGACAATTCTACCATTAGAATTGCCCATAGAACAAATGGCAGATTTATTACAGAATCTGATTGGAGTTCTACTGCTGGTGGAGAAAGTGCGCACATTGCTGTAGATCCACTAAATAATGACATCGTTTATGGAGGAAGTTATGGAGGGTTATTAACTAGAAAAAATCATACAACAAACGAAACTCGTGCCATAAATGTATGGCCAGATGATCCTATGGGTCATGGAGCAGAAGATTTTAAATATCGTTTTCAATGGAATTTTCCAATCTTCTTTTCGCCAAATAATAAAAAGAGATTGTATGCAGCTTCTAACCATTTGCATGTTACCGAAAATGAAGGACAATCTTGGAAATTAATCAGTCCAGATTTAACTAGAAACGACCCAAAAACCTTAAAATCTTCTGGAGGGCCAATTACGCAAGACAATACTGGTGTAGAGTATTATGGAACCATATTTGCTGCTACAGAATTTGCTTTAGAACCAGGATTAATTTGGACAGGATCTGATGATGGTTTGGTGCATGTTTCTAAAAATAATGGTGAAACTTGGGACAATGTAACCCCAAAAAAAATGCCAGAATGGATGATGATTAATTGCATTGAAGTAGACCCTTTTGATAAGGGAAGTGCATACGTTGTTGGAACAAAATATAAAACTGGAGATTATAAACCATACATTTATAAAACAGAAAATTATGGAAAATCTTGGAAACAAATTACTAACGGAATTGCAGATGAAGATTTTACAAGAGCATTAAGAGCAGATCCAAAACGTAAAGGTTTGCTATATGCAGGTACAGAAAGAGGTATGTATATTTCTTTTGATGATGGTAAAAACTGGCAATCTTTTAAACAAAACTTACCTATTGTACCTATTACAGATTTAACGATTAAAGATGATAATTTAATTGCAGCAACCCAAGGTCGTTCTCTATGGATTATAGATGATTTAACTCCACTTCATCAATTAAACAGATCAATTTTAAAAGAAAATGTAGTTTTATTTAAGCCAAAAGACGCTTATAATATGAGTGGTGGTCGTGGAAGAAGTTCTAGAACTGCAGGTACAAATCATCCAGGAGGAGTAGCTATTAATTATTATATTAAAGAAAAAGGAGAAAAAGACGTAGTTTCTTTATCCATTTTTGATTTAAATGATAATCTTATCAAAAAATACAGTACAAAACCTAACAAAGAAAAGAAAGAAGAAAAATTAAAAGTAGAAGATGGAAATAATATTTTTTACTGGAATATGATGTATCCTGGAGCAGAATCTGTAAAAGGAATGATTTTATGGTGGGCGTCTTTATCTGGGCCAATGGCTTTACCAGGAACGTATAAAGTAGAGTTGGCTGTGAATGATAAAAAAATGAACCAGCGTTTTTCAATTTTAAGAAATCCTATGTCTGAAGCAACAGAAGCAGATATGAAAGCGCAGTTTGATTTTATTAATGATATCAACACCAAAATGACAGAAATTCATAAGGCATTAAAAAATGTGAAAAAAATTCGTTCTCAAGTGGGGCTGTTAAAAAAATCAATAAAAGATAAAAAGAAATATAAAGAATTGTTAGATTATGCAGATACTTTGGTAAAAGATATGACTAAAATTGAAGAAACATTATATCAAACAAAATCTAAAAGTGGGCAAGATCCTTTAAACTTTCCAATTCGTTTAAATAATAAATTAGGGCATTTAAACTCGTTAACAAGAATTGGTAATTATGCACCTACCCAACAAGCAATCGACTTTAAAAATGAAATTACCAAAGAAATAAATGTCGAGCTAAATAAACTCAATTCAATTTTTAATATAAGAGTTAAAGAATTGAATAAAAAAGTTAAAGAAAGTGATATTGATTTAATTCAACTAGATTAATTACTTTCAAAAGAATTAGAGGCTGCCTAAAAAGTTAATTTATCTGTCCTTTTGAGCCTTTCGTCTTCACTCAAGACAGGCTTTGTAGAAAAATCTATGTAATTGATTTTGAATAAATAAGATTTCTCCATTACAGTCGAAATGACAAATTTTAATACTTTTCAGACAGCCTCTTTTTTTTGTGTAAACTTTTTCTATTTTAAAAAATAGTAATAGATTTACACTTTTAACCCCTATAAACTTATTTTTGATGAAGAAAAAAATAATCTTCGCAAGCGTCCTTTTCCTTTTAATTACGGCTTCTAGTCAGTTTATTTTTCATTTAGATATTAATAGGCAATCTTACGATTCTAAAATTATTGCTATCTCTGGTAAACAAAGAGTGTATAGCCAGCAAATTACTAAAATTGCATTGTATGCAAACGAGGTAAAAGATTTGTATAGGTATTATATAGATTTAGACTCTTTAGCAACTATTGTTGATGATTTTTCTCAAGATAATTTTTATTTAAAAAACATTACTTCAAAAAATTATAAAAATGATAAGACAGTTGCTCTTTTTAAAGAAAATCAAATTTATTTTAGAAGAATTATAGAAGCTGCAAACAAAACAATAGATTACCCTGATGACCAAGAAATGTTTGAACAATTTGTAAAAGGAGTAAAGAATAACGAAGCAAAATTTTCTGCAACAATGGATGATTTGGTAAATGAATACCAAGCCATTTCCGAACAAAAATTAAGAGGTTTTGAAAAAATATTAACCCTTTATAGTATTGTAACTTTACTTTTTTTAATTCTTGTACTATGGTTTATTATTATTCCGCTTTACAAAAAAGGAAAAGTTATAGATGCTAAATAATTTACAGACTATTTCATGTTTTTATTGGTAATCCATAAACCATAAATGGAACTAAATAATAATTTATAACCAAAGAAAGTTTTCCATTTACCACCTTCAAAATTATTTTTTGAAACTGTTTCAAAATCTCCAGAAAAAATTGCTGAAGCACTATTAATTAAGAGCGAAATTATAATAACTAAAACAAAAAAAGGAATGGTAACTTTGGCAAAATTTGTCCAAAAGACAGGCTGTTTTATTTTTTCTAGGAATGACATTTTATGTTAGTTTTTTATTGTTATGATGGCGATCATGATCGCGCTTGGTTTTAATATCTAATTTCTTTTCAAACGCTTCTTCTAAATTAACACCAGTTTGATTTGCCAAACATAAAACTACAAAAAGTACATCTGCCAACTCTTCTCCTAAATCTTTGTTTTTGTCAGATTCTTTTTCGCTTTGCTCTCCATAACGTCTTGCAATAATCCTAGCAACCTCACCAACTTCTTCTGTTAGTTGTGCCATATTTGTAAGCTCGTTAAAATAACGAACACCATGATTTTTAATCCAATCATCTACTTGTTTTTGCGCGTTTTCTATGTTCATATTTCGTTTATTAAAAGATTCAAGATTAAAAAAACAAAGATAACCTTTATGAAATAATTTGGTTTGTATCTAGTCTTAAAAAAATATAACTTCGCTAACTCATCTTAAAGTGAATTAAATCTCACTTTATCATTAGAGTTGTGCAACAATATGAAAAAACGAAATCGAATAATATTTATCATAGGAATTACATTGATTTATACATCGATTGTTTTATTCATTTACCCTAAAGAATCTGAATTCTATTTAAAAAGTGACATTAAAGAATTTGAGAATTTTTTAATTCCTATTTCCGCAATTTTTTCATTTGTAATTGTCTTTTTAGCATTCCTTGACAAAAAAGATTTTACTAAATTAGTTGCTCAAACATGCAACAAAACATACACACGTTAACAAATTACCCCAAAAACTCAGAAACCACCTCATAAAAATCTTTTGGGTTTTCTGCATGCAACCAATGCCCTGCATTTTTAATTTCTACAATTTTTGAATTAGGAAAATGTGCTTCTATAATTGGCTCTTCTTCTTGAGTGATATAATCTGACTTGTCACCCTTTAAAAACAAAGTTTGTTTCTCAAAAACTGTAAAAGGAGGCAAAGCTTCACCTACTTCTACGTTGTTTTGAGTTAAAGATTCTAAATTAAAACGATAGGCTAATTGCCCTTTTTCTTTCCAATATATACTCTTTAATAAAAACTGACGAACTCCAAATTCTGGTATCAATTCAGATAGTTTTTTATCTACCAGTTTTCTAGTGTTTTGTATAGAAAAATCTATGGAATTTAATCCCGCTAAAATGGCATTATGATGAGGTTCATATTTTCTTGGAGAAATATCTACAATTATGAGTTTATCTATAAAATCTGGGTAAGTAACTGCGAATAACATCGCTGTTTTTCCACCCATAGAATGCCCTATTAAATAGATTTTTTCTAATTGATGATAATTAATATAATTAAATAAATCTTCTACTAAAACTTCATAATTAAATTCATCTTCATGAAAACTACGTCCATGATTTCTTTGGTCTATAAGATGTACTTGATAATTTTTAGAAAACTGATTTCCTAAGGATTTCCAATTATCAGACATGCCAAAATAACCATGTAAAATTAATAAAGGCATCCCTTCACCTTTTATTGTGGCATGTAAAATTGATTGATTAGACATTTAAATAGCTTTAGTTTATCAATTACCAATAAAGTTTTATTAGTAACTGATTTTATATATTTTTATAATTTTTGATGCTTTGTAAATTGAATAATTTAATTGAAGTAAATAAAAAATTATAAGATTTTTTTGGTAGAATTTCTCTCAACCAAATCTGTTTTTACAACAATGGTTTGTGGTTTTTTCTTAATATCAGATTTGTCTTCCAACCTATCAATTAAAAGTGTTGCAGCAGTTTCTCCCATAATTTCTCCATGTTGGCTAACTGTACTCATTCTTGGACTTGAGTGTCTTGCTAAAATTCCGTTAGAAAAAGAGATGACAGAAAAATTTTCGGGTATTTTATGCCCCAATTTTATAGCTACTTTCATGGCTGCAATTGCAGAAGATTCATCAGTAGCTAAAACACTATCAATTGTGTTATTTTTTAAAATGGGTTCTAATATTTTTTCGTAATTCTTGTAATTATCATCAATATTAATAATTAAGTTTTTTTCTACTTTAATATTGTGGTCATCTAACCCTTTTAAGTAGCCTAATTGTCTTCTTCTACCAATTTCTAAGTTACCAATTGTAGAAATAAAAGCAATGTTTTTATGCCCTAATTTTACCAAATGTGCAACTGTACTTCTAGCACTATCAAAATTATCGGTTACTACTTTGTCGCAATTTAAACTGTCTGCAACTCTATCAAACATTACAATAGGAGTACCATTGTCTAACACTTCTTGTATGTGTTTGTTGTCATTTTTTTCTACAGTTTCTTCTGCTAAAGACAATATAAACCCATCTATACTACCATTAGAAAGCATTTCTATAGTTTCTACTTCTTTGTTAAAAGACTCGTTAGAAATACATGAAATAATTTTATAACCTCGCTCATTAGTAACTTTTTCGATACCATTAAAAACTTGAGCAAAAAAATAGTTTAACATATTAGGAATGATAATTCCGATAGTTTTCGTTTGCCTATTTTTTAGACTTAATGCATTAAAATTGGGTTTGTAATTATGCTCTTTTGCATATTTCTGAATTTTTTCTTTTGTACTTACGCTAATTTCATAGCTATCATTTAAGGCTTTAGATACTGTAGAGATAGAAACGCTAAATTCTTTGGCAATGTCTTTTATGGTAAGTCTTTTCATATAAAAAAATATTGACCCCTAAAATACAAAAATCTGCCTAATTAAAATAGATTATTAATTATTTTACAATTTGATAATCTATATGAGATTTTCTAAGTTCGTAAATTAAATATCCATACAAGACAACATATTCTAAAGCTACAAACCAAAGATTCTCTTTCCAAGGTAGGTTTGAATAAGCTTGATAACTAAGTATAATAACAATAGACCAAATTATTGGAAATTTGTATTTTGTAAAAACAGACAAAACTAATGGAGTTGCCAAATACCAAGGATGCACAGTTGTAGCCGTAAAATAATAAAAACACAAGCCAAATATGAGTGCAGTTATGAGCTGTATTGTAGTTTTGTTTTTTCTAAAAAAAGTAATAACCAATAAAAATAAAATAGTTAAAACTGGAGTAATTTTACCAATAATAGCAATTTCATTCCAACCTCTAAATTGATACCCAATTTCTCTAAAAATATAATAAAAACTGGCATTAAATTCAAAATTCCTGAACCATAACCCTACAGAATTTGTGTAGTTAGCAATTAGGCTTGAAGAATAAAAAGGAAGAAACAATATAATTACAGTGGCTAAAACAATAGTGTAAAAGGCAATTAATTTTTTAAAACCTAAAATCCATTTTTGCTCATTTTTTATAAACCATTGATAAAATAAAGGTAAGAACAAAAGCGGAATTAATTTTACAGAAACAGAACAAGCTAATAGAATAGCAGCCCAAACCCATTTTTGTTGATGTAGTTTATACAAACTCCAAATTAAAAAAAATAGCATTACAGGCTCAAAATGTAAATTGCCTGTCATTTCTATAATGATAAAGGGATTTAAGGCGTACCAAAAAATATTTTTAATTGGCAATTGTAGTTTTTCTAATAGTTTTTTTCCAAAATAAAGAATACCAATGTCTGCTAAAATAATAATCAGCCTTAAAACAATAACAGATCCAAAAATACTTTTATTCGCAAAAACAGCTGCAATTAAAAAACATAACTGATTTATAGGAGGATAATTTGTGTAATGGCTTCCATTCATTTCACCCATTCCATCGTATAAAATAGTTGCATCTGCAATAGGGTTTAAATTTTGTTGAACAAATGTTTCTGGTAAGGATAAATAAGGATTAAAACCTTCAAGAATCATTCTTCCATCCCAAATAAATCTGTAAAAATCTTGAGATAAATTAGGGGTTGCAAATAAAAAAACCAACCGAAAAAGAATAGCAAAACCAATTAAAGTTTGGATTTGAATGGTTTTACTTTTAATTAAAAAAAAGTAACAACCAAATAACGAAAACCATAAAAAAAGGAGTTTGTTAAACTCGGTTCTTTCTAAAAAATACGCAAAAATAAAGTAAAGAATTATGCTAATTACAATTAGAAAAACGTCTTTATATTTTGATAAAAAAGACATTATGCTTTTGAAAAAATCGATTTAAAAAAAACATAACTAAAACCAATAAAAAGCATCAAATGGAAAGGAAATAATCCAAAATCTCCTCCTTGATTTCCGACAATAAATGCACTGTACATACCAAAAACAAAGTAGATGGCTAATAAGCCTTCTAAAATAACATGTACAGAAGGTTTTTTCTTGATATATTTATTGTTTTTCCAACCATCTTTTAACTTTGTAATGTTAAATTTTGGTGTTCTTACAAATTCACTTTTTTTACCAAAATGCCCTTCTAAAACTGCAATTGTATTGTGTAGTGAAAACCCCATTGCAATAGAGAAAAACGTAAAAAAGGAGCCAATATATTTGATAAATTTAATAAAACCACCACCATAAATATTTTTAAACATATACCAATAGCATATAAAAAAGATGACAGAACTAATTACAAAAAAGCTCATTACATAAAAATAGACTTTTAAATGCTCATATTCATTTTTAATATACAGCATAGGTATGCTTAAAACTGCTACTAAAAAGATACAAGTAAACATAGAGCTGTTTAAAAGATGCAACAAACTATGAATTTTTGTTTTAAGAGAAACGTTTTTACTTTTAATTACACGTTTCATCATTTTTTGAAAATTTTCTGCACCACCTTTGTTCCACCTAAATTGTTGCGATCTTGCAGCACTTATTACTACAGGCAATTCTGCAGGAGTTTCTACATCAACCAAATATTTAAATTTCCAGTTTTTTAGTTGCGCTCTGTAACTTAAATCTAAATCTTCTGTAAGTGTGTCTCCTTCCCAATTACCAGCATCATAAATGCATTCTTTTCGCCAAACACCTGCTGTACCATTAAAATTGATAAAATGTCCTTTGCTATTTCTACCCACTTGTTCTAGTGTAAAATGAGCATCTAAAGCAAACGCCTGAATTTTAGTAAGTGTAGAATAATTTCTATTGATATGACCCCATCTAGTTTGTACAACTCCAATTTCTGGATTTTTAAAATAGGGTACAGTTTGCCAAAGCCAGTCTTTTTGGGGTAAAAAATCGGCATCAAAAATGGCAATAAATTCACCTTTTGCAATTTCTAAACCTTCTTTTAAAGCACCAGCTTTAAACCCTTGTCTGTTGGTTCTTTTAATGTGTAAAATGTCTATCCCTTTTTCTTTAATTTCTTTTATGAGTGATGCAGTTATTTCTACAGATTCATCTGTAGAATCATCTAAAACCTGAATTTCTAATTTTTCTTTGGGATATGTTATTTTTTCAATATTTTTTAATAATCTTTTCATTACATACAACTCATTATACACTGGTAGTTGTATAGTAACAAAAGGGATTTCTTCTGAGTTTGAAAAATCGAACTTTACAGAATTGTCTATCTTTTTTTTAGCTTTTAAGTAGTTAAAAAGCAAATTTAATTGTGCTAAGGCATACATAAAAATAAGCAATAGCGATATTGAGTAAATAACAATGATGATGTATGCTATAATCATTATTTAAAACTGTATTTAAAAATCCAACCTAAAATTTTAATTCCTGCAAATATAGTTCCTTTTACGGTTCCAGAAACTTTAGAAACTCCAATTCTATTTCTGTATTTCATAGGTATTTCTGTGTAAGAAAGATTTTGTTTTAAAGCTTTTAACTGCATTTCTACAGTCCATCCATAAGTTTTGTCTTCCATTTCTAAAGCTAATAATTTATCATATTTAATCGCTCTAAAAGGGCCTAGGTCTGTAAATTTTGCACCAAAAAACAGTTTCATTAAAAAAGTTGCCAACCAATTTCCAAAAATTTGCTGTGGAGTCATAGCTCCAGGTTCTCGCAAATGTTTTACTCTAGAACCTATTACAAAATCTATATTTTTTTCTACAATAGGTGCTATTAGTTCTGTTAATTGTTCTGGATAATCAGAATAATCTCCATCTAAAAAGACAATTATATCTGGTTTTGTTTCTTGTTTGCTAATGTAATCCATTCCTTTTAAACAAGCATAACCATAACCTTTTCTGTTTTCTAATAAAACTGTGGCACCTGCATTTTTTGCATTGATTTCTGTATTGTCTGTAGAATTATTGCTAATTACTATGATTTCTTGAACAATTTTAGGGATGTCTCTTATAACATTTCCAATAGAATCTTGCTCATTATAGGCAGGGATAATTACTTTAATTTTTAAATTCATTAAAATTTTGCATTTGGATTGTCTTTCTTAAAACTAAAATAAGAAGTCCATTCTCCAATTTTTTTATTAGACTTGTAGCGTTCAGTTTTCTTTAATCGGTTATTGTAGTATATTAAAGAATAACCATCTTTTTTACCATTTTTATATTGTGTTTTTGTTTTTTTATTTTTAGAATAAAAAATCCACCAACTGTCAGCTTTGTTATTTTTATAACTTCCTTCTTTAAGTAATTTATTATTTTTTGTGTAAAAGTACCAATAACCTGTTTTTATATCCTTATTAAAGTGTCCTTTTTTTTCTACTGATCCTTTAGAGTAATAAAATGTCCAAAAATCTACCTTTTGTTTGTCTTGCATCCATCCTTCAGATTTTAAATGCCCATTATCATCATAATTTCTAATAAATTCTTTTTGATTTATTGATGAAAATAAAAATAAAGCGATTACATATTTTAAAAACATACTTCTTAAATTTTTAATGTTTTTTAAAGTATATATTTATATAGATTGCTACAAAAATAACTTTCTACATTTAATAATACTTTTTAAGTCTTGCTTGTCTTGTTTTTTTATTGTCGTTTTAAATAAGACAAACTTTCAAACCTTACTTATTTATATACGTGTTTTTTAAATTTTTGGTTTTTTTTAAAAAAAATAAAACCGCAAATAGTTTTATCTCGTATATAGAGTGTCACTAACAATTAAAAACTAGAAATTATGACGAATAAAATGAAAATGCTTATAGGTTTGTGCCTATTTTTATCGAGTATATGTATTGCTCAAAGTCCAGTAAATGGTTTTATGAAGAAATCTGGAGAAGGTTCTGTAGTCTTATCCTATTCTAAAGAAACTTATAGTAAAGTTTTTTTAGTACCTAATGAAGTAGATGGTGTTCCAGTCTTTAATGATGTATCAAAAAGTAGTGTGTCATTTTTTGGAGAAATTGGTATTTCTGATAATTTTAATGTAGTCTTAAATGTACCTTATGTTAGATCTGAAGGAAATGCCTCTGAAGCTGTATTAACTAATAATGGTTTTGAGAACCAAAGAAAAGGGATACAAGATTTAAAAGTATATGCAAAGTATAGGTTACATACTTTTAATTTTGAAAAAAGCTCATTAGATTTAATTGCATCTGCAGGTATAGAAACACCTTTAGGAAATTATAATGCAAATGAAGGCATACAATCTATAATTGCAATAGGTAATGAGGCAACTAGTTATAACACTTTTGGTATTGCTACTTTCAAATTAAAATCAGGACTTTTTACAACTGGACAATTGGGGTATAGTTTTAGAAATAATAGTGTTCCTAATGCACTCTTAAGTGAGTTAAAAATTGGTTATGCTTCTTCTAAATTTTATATAGATGCTTTTGTCGCAAATCAATTATCAGATGATAGTGGTGTAGATATTTTAGGACAAGGTTTTACAGGTTTTTTTCCTGCAACTCGTGTAAACTATACAAGAATTGGTGTAAATGCTTTTTATCCTCTTACAGAAGAATTTGGTATTACAGCAGGAACAAATGCTTATGTTTCTGGTAGAAACATAGGTAAAGCTACAGGATTTTACGGAGGTTTAGCTTACTCATTTTAATAAAAAAAACTTAATAAAACTTAATATTATGAAAAATTTACATACTTTAAAATACATGCTAATTTGTATGGTTACAATTAGCTTTCTATATTCATGTCAAGGAACTTCAAGTTATGAAGATGAACTACCATCTATTGCAGGTGTTGCAGTAGCAAATGCAAACTTTAGTACATTAGAAACTGCTGCAGTTGCAGGAGGTGTTGTTGGTGTTTTAAGTAACTCTAACCCTAATGATCCTAGTGGAGATTATACTGTTTTTGCACCTACAAATGATGCTTTTGCAAGGTTAGGATTAAATAGTGAAACTCTTGGTGTACTTCAAAAATCTTTTTTAACAAATACCTTATTGTATCATGTTTCTAATGGAAATTTAAAAGGAAGTTCTATTAGTGCTGGAGCTACTTCAACTTCTGCGCTATCTATAGACAGACGCTTTGTTTCTCGTGGAAATGATACTTATATAAATGGGTCAAAAATTATTGCTACAGATGTTATGGCAAGCAATGGTACTGTTCATGTAATAGATAAAGCAATGATTGCTAGTGGTGCAGATATAGTACAAACAGCAATCGCCTTACAATCTGCAAATGTATTTACAAATCCAGAATTAACTTATTTAGTAGAAGCTGTGGTTTATGCAGAATTAGTAGATGCACTTACTGCTTCTAATGGAAGTCCTTCTTTTACAGTATTTGCACCTACAGACCAAGCTTTTGTTGATTTAGGAAAAGCGTTGGGTTTAACTTTTGAAAAGCCAGCTGATATCCGTCAATTACCTAAAGAAACCGTTCAAAAAGTACTTTTAAACCATGTAGTTGCAAATGGTGGTAAATTTACATCAGAATTAAATGCAGGTACAATAACTCCTTTAGGGGGAGATGATTTAACTTTAGGGGCTTTTACTAATGGAACACTTACAGTTACTGGAGTAGGAAACTCAGGAAATGCAGCAAATATGGGTATACCAGATGTACAAACTACAAATGGAGTGGTACATGTTATAGATAGAGTATTGCTACCTAACTTATAAGATATTTTGATTATTTGATTAATTTAGTTATTTAAGCCACAGATAAAATCTGTGGCTTATTTCTTTTAAGAGCTTTTTTAATAAGAGAATTAGTCTAATGTAAAAGGTTTATTTTCTTTATTAATAAGAATTTTAAACTTGATATAAATAGTTATCTAATATCCAAAGTAATTATTTGTCATTTACCAATTCCATTAAATCTACGTCATTTCCTAGTAGAATTTCTGTAGGATTAATTCTGCCTTCTTCTGGACCGTTTTCTAATTTTAAAACACCTCTTGGACAAACTGCAGAACAAATACCACAACCTACACAACTTGCTCTAACAATATTTTCTCCTTTTTGGGCATAAGCTCTTACATCTATTCCTTGTTCACAATAAGTAGAACAATTACCACAAGAAATACATTGTCCACCATTTGTAGTAATTCGAAATCTTGATTTAAAACGCTGTACTAAACCTAAATACGCTGCTAATGGACAACCAAATCTACACCAAACTCTATTACCAAAAATAGGGTAGAAGCCAGTACCAATAACACCAGCAAACCAAGCACCAATTAAAAAGCTATAGGTGTCTTTAATCCATTGAGATTTAATGCCAATAAAAGATTCTGCACCAGAAAAATAACAATATAATGTTACTACTGTCATTAGTAAAGAAAATAGTAAAACAGAATGAATTAACCAGCGTTCTAATTTCCAGGCATTTAAACTTTTGTTAGAGTGTTGTCTGTAAGGATCACCTAACGTTTCTGCTAAACCACCACAACCACATACCCAAGAACAATACCATCTTTTACCAAAGAAATAGACCATTACAGGTACAATAATTAGGGTTAAAATAACCCCCCAGACTAAAATAAAAATTCCAATTCCACCACTTTGTCTTAACGCATCTAAATTCCACTCAAAGAAAAAATCATAATCTAATGGAAACGCATTTTTAAAATCATAACCAGGCATATTTAGACTAGTCATAATTTCTGGTATTAAAAAAGCAAATACAATTTGAAAAAATAAAACAGAAATTGTTCTTACAATTTGATATTTATTGTGTCTATATTTAATAAACATTCTTGTACCCATTACCAACATAATTGTACAATATAAAAAACCATATACAAACCATTGTGAAGCATTTCCACCGTTTAAAAAGTTGCTTATTGGGTCTAAAATATAGGTCCAGTTTACTACATAATCTGGCATAAAATAAAGGACTAAATAAAAAGAGACAAGGTAAATTAAAACCAACCATGCAATCCAGCCTCTGTTTGTTGCAGCTTCTAAATAAATACCATTATTTTTAATTCCTGGTTTGCCTAAAAGAATAAGATTAGGTAGTATAAATAGTAGTGCTCCAATAATTCCTAATCCAAAAGTTAGAAACCAAGCTAAACCAGGATTTTCTTTTGTAAAACCTTTACCTGCTTTTTTAGCTAATTCATAACTTAATGTATGTGGTTTACCATAAATTTTATATTGATATTGTTCTCCTTTTTTATCCCAATTTTTTTCTGCATCATACTTTGCGATTAAATTGTCATAAAAATTATTTGACTTTTCAAAAGCTTCACGAACGCGACTAGAAAATTCGAAAATATTTAAAGATTCGTCTGTAACTATTGCATTTTGTAGCTGCGTTTTTATAATTTCACTTTTATAGCCTTTTTCTTGAATATGCTTATTTAATTCTGATTGAGTAAGATTGAAAGAACCTGTAAAAATGGTTCCTGTAAAAATGGCTAATCCAATTAAAAATATAACTAAACCTGAGTATTTTATTGTTTTCATGTTTTTTTAGGCTTTTGAAAAAATTCGTTTCCAACTTTTTTTCTTTAGTTGAATGTTTGTGCTGTTTTCTTGATTAAATTTTTTAACAATTTCTGCTTCGTGTAATTTGTAAAATTCAGGATCAAAATTGGCATCAGCTAAATACTCTAAGATATGTTCTACTGATTTTTTTTGAGTAAGCCACTTGTCAAAAATTTCATGACGCATTCTTATTCCAAAAGTATTTATTCCTAAAAATTGGTGTGTATTTTTATCAAAAGAAATAGTAATGCATTTGTATTCATCTGGATGTTTCCACTGGAAATAGGCTTCATTTTCTTTTTTGCTTTTTTCACTAAAAACCCATCCATAGGTTTGGTATTCTATGTCTAAAAACTTGGCAGAATTAAACCAATGTCCTGGTTTGTATTCGGTTTTATTACCACAAATTGTTTGTGCAACAGTTTCGCCCATCATTCTTCCTGTATACCAAACAGCTTCTATGTTTCTACGTTGTCCAATAGCTTCATGTTGTTCTGCACAATCTCCAATTGCATAAACGTCTTTTATATTTGTTTCTAAGAAACGATTTACCAAAACGCCTCTTTTGGTTTCTATATTTGTTTCTTTTAAAAAATCGATATTTGGTGTAACACCAGCAGTTAAACCAACAACATTACATAAAATTTCTTCTCCTGTTTCTTCTATAACAATCGATTTTACTTTTCCTAATTCATCAGATTTAATTTCTTTTAGGTTGGTATTTAGACGTAAATCTATATGATGGTCCTTAATATGTTTGTTAATCATTTCAGATTCTTGAGCAGGCAAAACTCCATTCCAAAAACTAGATTCTCGTACTAAAAAAGTTACAGGAATATCTCTACTTCTTAACATTTCTGCAAGTTCAATACCAATTAAGCCACCACCAACAATTACAGCTCTTTTACAGGTTTCTTTGTTGGGAGCATATTTTTCTAGTTTTTCTAAATCTTGTTTATGGTACATGCCCATAACCCCATCTAAATCTTGTCCTGGCCAACCAAACTTATTAGGTTTAGAACCTGTTGCAATGATTAATTTATGATAAGAAAGGTTTTCTCCATTGGTAAATTCTAATATTTTTTTATCAGTATTAATATTACCAACAAAAGCTTCTTTTAAGTCGATATCGTTTTTCTCCCAAAACCAGTTTTCATAAGGTTGCGTATGTTTAAACTTCATGTGTCCCATATAAACATACATTAAAGCAGTTCTAGAGAAAAAGTATTTGGTTTCTGCAGAAATAATAGTAATTTTAGAATCAGTATTTTTTCTAATATGTCTAGCAGCAGTAATTCCCGAAATTCCATTACCAATAATTACAATGTGTTTCATAGTTATTTGATTGTTGCATTTTATGTCGCAGCTAAAGTTAAGAACTTAAAAACAAACTTTAATTTAGAATGATTTTAAATAATAAAAATTTAAAAAGTTTGTAAGTAGTCTTAAAAAGTTTAGACTTAAATCGAAATTAAAATATAATCCAATTAAAACTTATAAAATGAAAAATAGTATTTTAAAAACTGTATTTGTTCTTTTGCTAATTGTTAGTGTACAATCTTACGCACAAGAAAATGATGACTCAGATAAGAGTAATATACAAACGTATACACCTTCTAAATTATTAGATAAAGGACAATGGGATATAAAGTTTTTTAATAATTTATACACAGAAACTAAAGGAACTTTTAACGGAGTAAAAGCAGATAAAGCCAGAGAAACATATTTTACATCTACGTTAGATATTTTTACAGGTGTTTCAGATAATAACCGATTAAATATTGGTTTATTATTAGAATATAGATCTAATGTAATTAATGGTAAAAGCGCAACTTCGGTTTTTAATTTGGGTAATGATGTAAACTCAAGAAAAGGGTTATCATCATTTGCACCAGCTTTAAAGTGGCAACCTATAGAAAATGTTGGTAATTTTTCTATACAAAGTGCATTTCATATACCAATAGAAAAGAATGAAAAAGATGCAAATGGAGTTTTTTTAGATCAAACAGCATATACATTTCAAAATCGTTTTTTTTATGATTATACTCTACCAAGTGGCAATTGGCAGTTATTTACAGAGCTAAATACAGAATATAATTTTGGAGATAAAACTAGTTTTGCAAATAATACATTTGTTTTAGCACCTGGTGTTTTTATGAGTTATTTTCCAAGTGATAAATCTACAATTTTAGGTTTTGTACAACATTTTCAACGTTTTGGAGATTTTACACAAGATTTTACGTCTTTAGGTTTTGGAGGAAAATATCAATTAACAGATGTTTTAAACTTAGAAGTTTTGTACAGTAAGTTTGTAAGAGGAGAAAACACAGGGTTAGGACAAAGTTTTAACATTGGTTTAAGAGCCTTGTTTTAAGAAAAAGCATTATTTTTAAGGAGATTTATGAAAACAAATAAACTCCTTATACTATTGCTAATAGCATGTCAACTATCATGCAATAGTCAACATAAAAAAATTAATGGAATCAGTTTTGTAGCATCAGGAGATACTATAAATAGAGTACATACAGAACCAGTATTAAAGGCACAAAGCAATTATGTTGCATTGATGCCTTTTGGTTTTATTAGAAAGCTTGTTTCTCCTAAAGTAATTTACAATACCAAAAGACAATGGTTTGGAGAAACCAAAGCAGGGTTGTTACAATATGCACAAGAATTTAAAAAGCATAACATTAAAGTTATGATTAAGCCACAAATTTGGGTGTGGAATGGACAGTACACAGGTTTAATTGATATGGATTCTGAAGAAAACTGGAAACTATTAGAAGAATCTTACACCTCTTTTATACTTACTTATGCTAAAGCTGCTCAAGAAATGAATGCAGATATTTTATGTATTGGTACAGAATTAGAAAAATTTGTAGCTAAAAGACCAAAATATTGGCAAAATTTAATCCTTGAAATTAAAAAAATATATAAAGGAAAACTCACTTATGCAGCAAATTGGGATGAATATAAACGCATAACTTTTTGGGATAAATTAGATTACATTGGTATAGACGCTTATTTTCCTTTAAGTGATAAAAAATCGCCAACAATTTCAGAGTTAGAAGAAGGTTGGCAACCTCACAAAAAAGAAATTTTAAGAATTCAAAAAAAATATAATAAGCAAATACTATTTACAGAATTTGGGTATAGAAGTGTAGATTTTACAGGCAAAAAACCTTGGGAATCTAATAGGATAGAAGGTAGTGTAAATTTAGAAGCTCAAGTTAATGGTTTGCAAGCTATTCACAATCAATTTTGGAAAGAAGATTGGTTTGCAGGAGGTTTTATATGGAAATGGTTTCATAAACACGATAAAGTTGGTGGTAAAAATAACAATAGATTTACACCACAAAATAAACCAGCAGAAGAAACTCTAAGAAAATTATATCAGCAAAAATAGAATGCTTAAATATGATAAATATCTTAAAATAAGTAAAATAGTGTTGTTAAATTTGTAATAACAAAACAAAACTCTATAATCATGAAGAAAATTATTGTACCAGTAGATTTTTCAAAACACTCTGAATATGCCTTAAAAACTGCTGCTTTGTTAGCAAAAAAATACAATGGAGAAGTGTATGCATTACACATGTTAGATATTCAAGAAGTAATCCTTTCAGAAAGTGAAATTTACCAACAAGAAAAAGCCGTGTTTTTTTTAAAGCTAGCAGAAAAAAAGTTTACAACTTTTTTACAAAAAGAGTATTTAAATGAAGTAAAAGTAATACCAATTATAAAGCATTACAAAGTGTTTAGTGAGGTAAATGCTATTGCAGAAGAGATACATGCAGATTTAATTATAATGGGATCTCAAGGTGCAAGTGGTCTCAAAGAATTTTTTGTAGGCTCTAATACAGAAAAAGTGGTTAGATATGCAACTTTACCAGTATTGGTTATAAAAAATGAAATACAAAATACAGATTTTTCAGATATTGTAGTTGCATCAGATTTTTCTGAAGAAAGCATTCCTGCGTTTCAAAGAATGTTAAAAACAGTAGATGTTTTAAATGCTAGAAAACATATTTTGTACGTAAATTTACCAAATGAAGATTTTAAAACATCTTCAGAAATGGAAGCAATGGCGAATGATTTTTTAATGAAAGTAGAAGGCAATGTAGACAGACTAATTAATGTAAATTATGTTTGTGACAGATCTATAGAAAAAGGAATTTTAAATTTTTCTAATGCAGTTGGTGCAGATTTAATTTCTGTAATAACACATGGTAGAAAAGGATTGTCTCATATTTTTTCTGGTAGTATTGCAGAAGATATTACAAATCATTCTACCTTACCAATTATGACTTTTAAAATGTAAAACTTTTAATGAAGCACACAAATTTATTACTAGTACTGTTTTTTTTATTTTTTATCTTTTCTTGTGCAGAAGATAAAGATCTTACAGTTCCTAGAAATTTACAAGAATATATAGACGCTACATCAAACAAAGATTTAGGAGAAGTAATTGCTTGTGCAGCAAGTGCTAATGCAAATACAAGTTTATCATATATTTTTTATTATCCAGTAGAAGGTGCTACAGATATTAGGTATTATGAAGCTGAAAACGTGCAAATAGATAAAAACGATTTCTCTAAATACAGAAGAAAAAGTTTACCCATGCAAGATGTTTTTGGCGGAAAATTACAGCGTTTTTCTAGAACAAGTTCAGAAGAAAATTGGTGTTTGGTAACTTATGTTGTTAACGGAAAGTTACATAAATCAAATCCAATTAGATTAAAAAACACATCAAAATCAACTATTTGGACAGATAAAGTTACCATTGATTATACTACAAGTCTAGAACCAAAATTTACATGGACAGACGATGCTGTTGGAGATAATGATATCTATTTTCAGGTAATTTCTGAAACAGAAAACGATAAATTTTTATCAGGCACATATACAAAAGACAACTTTTTTCAATATTATGATACTTCTAATGTAGTTTTAAATATAAATGAAGAAGTTGCTCCACCAAGTTTAGTCATAGACAAAGAATACAAGTTTACATTAATGGATGTAAGCAAAGATAACTGGGTGAATTTAGTAATAGAAGAAAATTTTGTTCCTGGTAATTTGCAAGAATATTTAGACAAAAGCACTGTAGACAATTCTAAAAAAATTACATCCTTTGCAGCAAGTGAAAACGGAAATTCTAGTTTGTCTTACATCTACTACCATCCACTTACAAATGCAAGAGATTTTAGGTATTACGAAACAGTAGATACAAGTTTAGATCCAACTATTCTGTCTAATTACAGAAGAAAATATTTAACAGATGCAACTGCTTTTGGCTCAAAACTAAGAAGGTTTTCTAGAACTGATGATGAAGAAAGTTGGGTAATTGTTACTTACGAGGTTGATGGAAAAATTTACACCTCTAATCCAATCAGGCTAAAAAATAAAACACAAGAAACAAAATACGAAACACAAGTAAACAAAACTAAAGTAAACACTACACAATTACAATTTACTTGGGAAGACTTTGGCACCACTAATGTGCGTTATTTTCAAGTAATGACAGACAAAAGCAACACTTTTTTATCTGGTACATTTACACAAGAAAAAACATTTACTTATTATAATACTTCAAATGTAATTTTAAATATTACTACAGAAACACCTCCAGATTTAATTTTAAATGAAGAATATAAATTCACCTTGTTTGGATTAAGTGATGATAATTGGGTAAATTTAGCCATCGAACATACATTTGATTTTAAATAATGATTTTTAAAAAAATACTCTTTGTGCTTTTCTTGTGCTTTGCATCTAATTTTAATGCACAAATAAAAAGTATAGAAGATGTTAAAATTAAAGGAACAAAAAAAATAAATAGTACATTTTTAAAAAGCCTTTTAACAACAAAAAAAGGAAATATTTTAGACTCTATAACATTAGAAAAAGATATTATTTTTTTAAAAAGATTGCCAGCAGTAAGCCACGCTTATTATCAAGTTTTTTATTCGCATGACAATGCTTACAATGTATTTATACATATAGAAGAAAATTTTACTATTATTCCTGAAATTAATTTTTGGACAACCACCAACCAACAATTTTCATACAAAATAGGTTTGTTTGATTACAATTTTTTAGGCAGAAACATTGCCTTTGGCGGATTTTACCAAAACAACGGATTCGATTCTTATGGCATAAACTTTAGAGCTCCAAATTTGTTCTCAAAAAAATGGGGTTTGGCAGTAAACCATCAAAATTGGAAAAGTGAAGAACCACTTTATTTTGGTAGTAACACTGCCAATTACTTGTACAATAATATTTCTTTCGAAGTTTTAGGATTGTACCAAATTAATTTAAAAAATAGTATCGACTTTGGGTTGAATCTCTTTTCAGAAAAATATCAATATTTATCAGGAGACACAGACCCATCTGTACCACAAAAATTAGATTTAGACAAAAGACTATTAAAACTAGTCTATAAATACGATAATTTAGATTACTATTATCAATATGTAAAAGGCTTTAAAAGTATTTTATACGCACAATATGTAAGCAGTACAACCAAACATCAAAACGATTTTTTTATAGCTTGGAACGATTTTTTCTATTACAAAAGAGTAGGAAACAAAGGTAATTGGGCAAATAAATTACGTTTAGGCCTGTCATCTAATGAGAATACCCCTTTTGCACCTTTTGCGTTAGATAACAATGTAAATATTAGAGGAGTTGGTATTTTGGTAGATAGAGGCACAGGAGTTGCAGTTTTAAATACTGAATACAGATACACCATTTACGATAAAGATTGGCTAGCAATACAAACCAATGTTTTTACAGATGCAGGTTCTTGGAGAGATCCAGGAGGAGAATTAGGAGATTTTTTCAAACAAGAAAAACTAAGAATTTATTCGGGTATTGGATTGCGCTTTATCAGTAAAAAAATATACAATGCCACTTTTAGAATAGACTATGGTTTTAAAATTTTCGATAAAAAAGAAACCACTAAAGGAGGTTTTGTATTTGGTATTGGGCAATATTTTTAGGGCGTTTTAACAGGCTATCCATTATATCTTTTTTTGCAAATAAGTTTAGTTTACATACATATACAATTCATTTTATGTTTTCGAATCTTAATGTAAAATATTAAATAAGCAAAAAAAGGATGCCATTCCTATCCTTAACGCAACTTACTTATAAAATTTAGGCAACATAAAAAGTAATTCTATCCTTAAAAACTTTAGTTTTGTAAGCAAAACAAGAAAATGAGAACATTTGCAATTGGCGATATTCATGGAGGCTTAAAAGCGCTGCTTCAAGTTTTAAATCAACTTGAAATTACAGAAAAAGACAAACTCATTTTTATGGGAGATTACGTAGATGGCTGGTCTGAATCTGCACAAGTTATTCAATTTTTAATAGATGTATCAACAAAATTTGATTGTGTTTTTATCAAAGGAAACCACGATGTTTGGTGCCAAAATTGGTTAAAAGACAATAAAGACGTAAATCCATCTTGGTATCTTCATGGAGGAAAAGAAACTATAGAAAGCTATGAAGATTTTTCTTTAGAAGAAAAAAAGCAACATTTAATTTTTTTCGAAAATATGCCAATGTATTATTTAGATAATGAAAACCGATTGTTTTTACATGCAGGTTTTACATCTATGCATGGAGTAGAAAAAGAATCATTTCCTCATAAATTTTGTACAGATAGAACTTTGTGGGAAATGGCTTTGGCAATGGATAAAAAAATAGATTTAAATCATAATGCATACCCAAAAAGGTTAAAACACTACAAAGAAATTTACATAGGTCATACACCAACCACAAACTATGCAGAGTCAGAGCCTATGAATGCCATTAATATTTGGAATGTAGATACAGGTGCAGCTTTTACAGGCAAACTAACAGCAATAAATATAGATACAAAAGCCTATTTTCAAAGTGATGATTTACCAAGTTTATATCCTCATGAAAAAGGTAGGAATAAATAAAAAAAATGAGGCTGTCTAAAAAGTAGTTAAGTATGTCAAACTGAGCCTTTCGTCTTCGCTCAAGACAGGCTTTGTCGAAGTTTTATAATTCATTGATTGTCAATTGTATTTCGACAAGCTTAATATGACAAATAGTTAACTTTTTTAAGAGTGTGTTTATTTTTTTGGATGTACCAATTTCATCTCATTAATTAAGTGAGTTGCACCTGCATATTTATCAACAATAAATAAAACGTAACGTATATCTACCATAATATTTCTACAAATTTCAGGGTCATAATTCATATCACTCATTGTTCCTTCCCAAACTCTGTCAAAATTTAATCCAACAAGATTTCCACTTGCATCTATTGCAGGACTTCCAGAATTACCACCTGTTGTATGATTTGTTCCTAAAAAACAAACAGGAACTTTACCATTTTTATCTGCATATTGGCCATAGTTTTTGTCTTTATGTAGCTGACGTAATTTTTCTGGAACATCAAATTCATAATCTCCAGGAACATATTTTTCTATTACTCCATCTAAATAACTAACAGGGTTATAATACACAGCATCTCTAGGAGAATAGCCTCTTACTTGCCCATAAGTTACACGTAATGTACTATTTGCATCCGGAAAATAACGAGCATTTGGTAATGCTTCCATTAATGCTTTCATATATTTTTTTTGAAGCGCAACAATTGGAGTGTTTTTTTGTTGATATGCTGCATTTATTTTATTAAAAAACTCTTCTATCATTGGTTTTGCATATTTATATGCAGCATCATTATTTAATTTTTTTAGTATTTTTTCGGGTTTACCATTAAATAATTTTAGTGAATTGTCAAGATTTGTAAAAGCTGTTTTATTATAAATACTTGCATCTACATTCGTATTAAAAAAAGGCATTACATTTTTAAAAACTCCTTTATCTACACCAATATCATAATTTTTATGAATTCTTTTTAATGTGTTTATGATGTTATTTTTTGCTTTCTCAAAAGATGCAGGGTTTCTTTTAATTGTTTGTTCAAATTGATAAGCTCTAAATGTCATAGACATCAATTCGTTTGTTACTAAAAAAACTTCAATAAAATTTCTTCGTTTTATATTTACAGGCGCAAAATCTTTGTATAAACGATCGAATTCTGGCAAAATATTTCCATATTTTTCGGTTAATTTTTTTTCTTGTAACGCTCTTGTAAAACTAGCTTCGAACTCACGTCTTTTTTCTACGGCATTACTTTTTTGAATTCCTAAATTCTCTCCAATCCATTTTTTCCAAGCATTAGCAATTCTAGCTTGCTTAGAAGCGTATTTAATACGAACATCATCACTAGCTTTCATCTTAGCATCAATTATCTTTAATGCAGCTTCTCTAATTGCAATATTTGTTGGGTTGTATTCTTTTGTAATATGTTCTATTGCAACAGCAGGTAAATACTCGTTAGTACTTCCTGGAAAACCGAAAACCAATGTAAAATCTCCTTCCTCAACTCCGTCTAAAGATATTGGTAAAAAATGTTTTGGTTTATAAGGCTTATTTGTTTTACTATATTTTGCAGGACGATTATTTTCATCAGCATAAATTCTGAACATAGAGAAATCTCCTGTATGTCTTGGAAAAACCCAATTGTCTGTATCGCTTCCAAATTTACCAATACTTGTTGGTGGTGCACCTACTAAACGAATGTCTTCAAAACGTTCTGTTACGAATAAAAAGTATTGATTTCCTTGATAAAAAGACTTTACTTTTGTGTTTTGCCACTTTTCTTTTGAAGTTGACTTTTGTAGAGCGTTACTGTTTTTTGTGATTAAAGACTGCTTTTCTTTTTCAGTTAAAGCATCTGTAACTCCAACAAATACTTTGTCTGTTACATCTTCAATTCTAACAATAAACTCTATATATAAACCAGGATTTGGTAATTCTTGATTAAAGTTTTTTGCCCAAAATCCGTTTTTTAAATAATCATTTTCTAAAGAAGAATGCGACTGTATTTGCCCAAAACCACAATGATGATTTGTAAGAATTAAACCTTTGTCAGAAATAATTTCGCTAGTACAACCACCATTAAAATGCCCAATTGCATCTTTAAGACTTGAATTGTTAACATCGTAAATGTCTTTTGCAGTTAATTTACTTCCAAGAGAAGTCATTTCTTGTTCGTTCATCCCTTCTAAAAGTGAAGGAATCCACATTCCACCTTGTTGTGCAGATATTTGAACAACAAAGAATAATAAAATTATTTTTAAGTATTTCATTTTGATTAAAATTAAGTCCCATAAAGATACGAAAAGCTTTATTTTTATATAAAACTAAAGTTACTTACTTTTATTAAATTCAATAAAAATTAGATTTATCAATTGTTCATACTCCACTTATTTCTAAATAACAGTTAGTATGTTATTCCAAAAGAAGAATGAGAAGGAATCTTAAAGAATTTTACTTCTTTCTTCCTAAAGGATAAAGCTCTTGTTTAAGAAAATCTTTTGGGAAATCTTCATCGCCTTCAAACCCCAATTCAATATCTCTACCTGAATGTGGAATGTAGTTGGTTTTAAAAAGATAATCCCAAATACTTAATGTCAATCCAAAATTTACTCCATATTTTCTTTCTTCAGGTAAATCTTTAGAATGATGCCAAATATGCATTTTAGGGTTGTTTAAAATGTATTTTAGCCAACCATAATCCCAATTAATATTTGCGTGGTTTAAATGCCCAATTGTGATATTAAAAAAGTGAACAAATGCGACATCTTGTGCAGAAAAACCGCCAATAATAGCCAAAGGAATATATCTTAGAGAGTTGTAAACAACTGGTTCCATCCAATGATAACGCAAATGTGCAGCAAACCCCATTTGTTTTACAGAGTGGTGTACCTTATGAAAATTCCAAAGAAATTCAGATCTATGTAGTAATCTATGTGTCCACCATTGTACAAAATCTACCACAATAAAAAAGATAAAAATTCTTGCAAAAAAAGGTAGTTTGTTAATTTCTAATAATTGAAAATCAGAAACAGATAAATTAATAAATCCTAAAATATCATTAAATAATTGTGCTGCTGAATTTGATAAAGCAATCAAAACAATTAAGTTTAATAAAAAGAAATTGAAAAACATATAAAAGGTGTCTAACCAAAAGTCTTTTCTGAACAAAGATTGATTTTTACGCCAAGGAAAAATAGCTTCTAGCCCCCAAACAACTAAAGAAATTATAATTAATCCGTAGAAATAATTCTCCCAATTCAGTTCCATGAAAACCGATTGTTTAATATAATTCCAATAACTAGAATACGAATTTTTTATGATGTCTAGGTATTTGTTCAAGAGGTATAAATTTTAATATTGTAATCTTTTTTATTCGATATTTTATTATATTTTTGTAACCAATGTATAAGGTTGTGTAATATGGTTACAAAAGAGTATTATTCTTTAAATGAAGTTTCTCAAATTTTAGGAAAAAGTAAAGAAACTCTAAGACGTTGGGATAGAGAAGGTAAATTTCTTGCTGTAAGAGAACCTATTAGTAAATATAGGATCTACAAAAAAGAACAAATAAACACTCTTTTAAAACAACTATCTATAGATTACGAAGATACAATAGATAATTCTGTAAAACCAATTCAAGAGTTTAAAGTTTTAGAGTTGTTTGCAGGTGCAGGTGGTTTGGCAGTAGGTTTGGAAAAATCTGGAATAAAATGCGTTGCTCTTAATGAGATTGATAAATGGGCATGTAATACATTAAGAGAAAATAGACCCAATTGGAATGTTCTAGAAGGAGATATTAAATCTTTTAATTTTTCAACATATAAGAATCAAGTAGATATTGTTACAGGTGGTTTTCCTTGCCAAGCTTTTAGTTATGCAGGAAAAAAATTAGGTTTTAAAGATGCTAGAGGAACGTTGTTTTACGAGTTTGCAAGAGTTGTAAAAGAAGTAAATCCTATTATGTGTATAGGTGAAAATGTAAAAGGATTGTTATCTCACGAAAAAGGAAAAACTATTGAAGGAATGATTTCTATATTAGATGAAATTGGCTACAATGTTGTTCCTGTACAGGTATTAAAAGCAATTAATTATAGAGTTCCTCAAAAAAGAGAACGCGTAATTTTAGTTGGAATAAGAAAAGATATTGATTTGAAATATGAATATCCAAAACCTCATAATAAAATTTACAACTTAGTTGACGCTCTAAAAAAAGGGGAATTATATGATAGTAACGTTCCAAAATCTATAGGTTCAAAATATCCTGAGCACAAAAAAGAAGTTTTAAAATTAGTTCCTCAAAAAGGTTATTGGCGAAATTTACCTATAGATATTCAGAAAGAATATATGGGCAAAAGTTTTTATTTGGGTGGAGGTAAAACAGGAATTGCAAGAAGAATTGGTTGGGATGAACCAAGCCTAACATTAACTTGTAGTCCAGCTCAAAAGCAAACAGAAAGATGTCACCCAGAAGAAACCAGACCATTTACTGTAAGAGAATATGCCCGAATTCAAACTTTTCCAGATGATTGGAAATTTATGGGGTCTGTTTCTCAGCAGTATAAACAAATAGGAAATGCAGTTCCTTGTAATTTAGGCGAAGAAATAGGATATTCTATCATAAAATTTTTAAACAAATATTATTTAAGTTTATCAAAACCTAAATAGTAACTGTAATTTTCAAAAGTAATTTCATCTAAAATACTTCTTTTTGAGATATGAGAACTTGCTGAAATTTCTTCTAGAGCCGAATTTGTTTGAACATCTTTATTTTCTTGTAAACTTAAATAGTTTTGAATAGCTTTAGGTAGAACTTGATACAATTCAAATAAAGCATTTTCTTTTCCAGAAAGTAACTTATAAAATTGATCTCCAGAAATTTTATAAACTCTGCTATGGCTGTATTCTTTTCCATTGATTTCTCCAAACCACTTTTCATTAAAACTATTTTTGGCTAAAATTTGAACCCAATAGCATTTTGCTTGTTTGTAAGTGTCTGCATAATTCGCTAATTTTTGAAATAAACTTTCAGCAGAACTACTGTTCATTGTATTATGCTTGTTTTTTATATCTGCAAATAAAGTATTGTCTTTAGCTTTCACATCAAAACCACTTAAATTACCAATTTCAAAACCTTTAATACCACCTAAAATTTGTTCATGAAAAGTACCAATAGAATTATTTATAGATTTATCTACTTGACGATTGATTTCTGTTTTAATCAAAGTTTCTTCATCTAAATCATTAAACTTAGCATCAAAAGTTAATTTTATAGTATCAATTTTGTTTTTATAAAACTTCTTTTTGCTAACATTTTCTTTGGCTTTTAAATATGACTTATGCAGATTTTCTATACACCACATTAAGTGATCATCAGATATATAACTTAAGTATTCATTTGCCATTTTTCAATTTCAATTTTATTAATGACGAATTTAGATATTAAAATTGGTTTTTAAAAATCAAATAACCTTGATTACCTCTTTAAAAAGTGTTATTATTCTTTAAAAGATTTCAACATTAATAGCAAAAATTTAGATAGTTGATAAGTTATTTATCAAAACTTAAATTAGCATAATAAATCCCTTTATCATTCATAAAAGTACTTTCTTTTGCGTTTAAATCTAACTGACCACCCTCAAAATTTGTAGCAATAAAACCCAGCTCTTTAAAAATACAAGCAGTGGCTGCATAATCCCAAATACTTCCACTACCTTTTTCTTTTTTAGGAAGTTTTAGCAATAAAGCAGGTGCGTTTTCAGCAACCAGAATAGCATTTAACACAGACCCAGCACCAGAAATTTCTTGATAATCTTGTAAGCCTAATTCTTTTACTTTTTTAAGTAAAATGTTTTTTATTTTATTTTGATTTGGGGTGTTAGACAATGTTTTGTCTGTTACATAGGTCAAGTAGTTTTTCGGTTGTTGCAATTGCCAAGGTTTTCCGTTTTTAAAAGCTCCTTTAGCATAAATTGCATGATATACAATTTTTGTTGATGGGTTGTAAACAACTCCAATTTTAGGTATCCCATCTTTAGAAACCAAAGCTATAGCAACCACAAATCCAGGATATTTATTAATAAAAGCCAAAGTGCCATCCAAAGGATCTATGCACCAGAAAAAATCTTTAGTCAATCTACTTTTATCATCTTCTGTCTCTTCTGTTAGAAGTCCCAGATTATGGGTTTTACAAGTTGGAACAAGGTGTTCTAAGATAATGCGTTCACATTCTTTATCAACCTTAGTAACTACTTGAGATGCATAAGTGTTGCCACCTACTTTTTTTTCTACATCAATATCTTTATCAATATATTTTTGGATGCTTTTCCCTGCTTCTAAAGCAGCTTGTATTGCAATTCGTGAGAGTTCTTGAAAATCAGCCATTATAAATTTTGAATTACAGTTTTAATGATTCTTTCACTATAACTATTAATTTTCCAATGTTCTGGACTCCATCCTTTTAAAAAACGATGAAAATCTGCCCAAGCAAAGTGATATAAATTACGCCATTCTTCTTCAAGTGCTTCGTTTTTAACACCTAAAGCTAGGTGCAATCTTTTAAAATAGGTGTCTAAGATTTTGGTTTCTAAACGTTCAGAATCTTCTTCGAACAAACAACTTCCAACAAAGTAAGCAACATCTTTCATTCCACAACCACCACCTACGTACTGAAAATCTACACCAGCAACTTTTCCATCTTCAGAAAAACAAAAATTTGCCAATTTAGCATCACCATGTACAAAGGTTTTGAATTGGCAATTGTTTAAATACTCATCAATTTTTGAGGCAGCTTCTTTAAGAGTAACATCACTCAAAACTTCTAATTCTTGAGATCTTGTAGCCAAATGCCAATATGTGCCAGTTTTCCAAAGTCCTTTTGGTGTCTTACCCAAATAGCTGGCATGAAAGTTTGCCAACCATTTTAAACAGCTTTCAATAGCTTTCCAATCTATCGTATTTTTACGAATAGGAAATCCAGCAGTATCTAAATCTTCTAAAATAATGAGTACTTCATCATCTTTTTGTGTAACTCCAAAACATTTTGGTAAACGTGCAGTACTTTGGTTGCTATAATTTTGATACCAATAAGTTTCTACTTGATAGGATTTTAGTTTTCTAAGATGACCAATTTCAGAATTCCAACCTCTTGGGTGATGAGTTTGGTTAGGTAATTGTACATTTTTAACCACTACACTTTTTAACTCAGCACCTTGTAGTTGAATGCGTTTAATTTTTCCATAACCACTCCATAATTCTTGAATAACTTCTTTTTCATTTAGAGTTGAAGCACCTGTTTTTTCTAATATAAATGATTGAAAGTGTTCATTCAAACCCATAAGTAATTGTGTATATTATTACAAAAGTTCAATCACCTTTTTAAAAAGCGTAATCATGTTAGGTTCTGCTTCTCCAGCAATGGCAATAATTTCTGCAATATCTACAGGTTGTAAATTTTTAGGATCACATTCATCTGTTAAGACAGAAACAGCTGCACATGGTAAGTTTAATTGTTTGGCAACAATTACTTCTGGTACTGTACTCATACCTACTGCATCAACTTCTAAAATTTGTAACATTCTGTATTCGGCTTTAGTTTCTAATTGTGGACCTAAAACACTAGCATACGTTCCATTATGAAGTTGTATTTTTTGTTCTGTAGCAATTAAATTTAATTTTGTATTGATTTCTTTAGAATAAGGTTCTAGCATATCAGCAAAAATATTTCCGAAATTATTTGCACCTTTAAAGGCTAGTGGAGAAGTTCCTTGAAGATTAATATGGTCATCAATTAACATTAAATCTCCTTTTTCATAATCCAAATTTATAGCTCCTGCTGCATTAGATATTAACAAGTTTTTAATTCCTAAACCATGCATAGTTCTTATTCCATAAGTAACTTCCCAAGCATTGTAACCTTCGTATAAATGAAAACGACCAGACATAACCAACACTTTTTTGCCTGACAATTCTCCGTAAATTAATTTTCCAGAATGAAACTCTACTGTGGCTTCTGGAAAATGAGGAATATCTGCGTACGGAATTTCTTTTTCAATTGAAATTACACCTACTAATTTACCTAAACCTGTGCCTAAGACAATTCCTGTTTCTGGATGCGTAATGCCATTTGATTTTAAAAAATCGATGGTTTCTTGTAGTTGATTTTGTTTGTTCATAGTTGATTCTAATTAACTTTGTCATTTCTGACGAAAAGTGAAATCACAAAATACAGATTTCTCGATACAATTTTCTCGTAAACTCAAAAATCATTCGAAATGACAGAATAGAGGTTTTACTGAATTACTAATTTTTGTGTTTTAGATTTTCCATCAACATCAATTTTAACCATATAAATTCCTTTATTTAAAAAAGAAATATCAACTGTTTTTTCGTCGATTTTAGATTGATGAAAAACTTGTTTTCCTAAAACATTAAAAATACGAATTTCAGCAGAAACTCCATCAATATTAGAAAACTGAATTTTATTTTTTGCAGGATTTGGATAAAAATAAATTTTATCAACTTTAAAATTGTTGACATCTAAAACAGAACAATTGTTGGAGGTAAAAGAATTAAATGTACCAACATCCCAAAAAGCTGTAAATTGTAGACAAAAGAAAAAAACTGTGTCATATTTTGAAATATCAACACCATTAGGTATTGCAGCTGTATAACTTTGTGCACCAGAAAAACCAATTAATCCAAAGGAGATATGATCTAAATTTTCTGGATTTAAACTTTTTAATTCAGCAATAGATTTTCCATCAGATTTTACCAAATACAATCTTACATCTGGACCAGATGCAGTACTATAATTGCTTGCAAAATTTACTGTAATTGTTTTATTGGTATTTAAAACGACACTAATATCACCAGAAACATTATAAGATGGTGTAGAGGTGTTGTTACCAAAATTTGATGCATTTTCAGTACATTGAGCACTAATTTGTAAAGTAAAAAGACTTAAAAAAGCGAAAAGTAAAAGTGTTTTCATTGTAAAATTATTTAGAGTTGATAAATGTTGACATAATTTCTGGGATGTTTTTAATATCCTCATATACATCTATGTCGTTTTTAAACTCTAATAATTTCACTTTTTTATCAATTAAATCTTGTAAAGTATCTTTTCTAACGGTTTCTGTACCCCATTTTTTGTTTTTGAAGACTTTTTCTTGTAGAGAATTCATTCCCAATAAATAATAACCACCATCTTCTGCAGGTCCCAAAACCACATCATTTTTATCTAACTCAGTAAATGCTTGTTCTATGTTTTTTGATGATAAATCGTATAAATCACTCCCAATAATTAGCACTTTTTTGTAACCAGCATCAAACCCATTTTGGAAAGCATTTTTCATTCTAATGCCTAAATCTTCACCAACTTGTTGGTTTTTTTGAAAGATATTCTCATCCCAAATATCATTTTTTCTAATTTTTACGGAATAATAAACAGCTTTATCAGCGGTTTTTACTTTGGAAGAAATATCTCTGGTTCTTTTTAGTAAAAATTTATAGATTTCAAGAGCTGTTTTATCTCCAACAGTTTTTGCCAAACGTGTTTTTGCTTTTCCTAATTCTGGATTTCTAGTGAAGATTAGTAAGAGGTTTTCAGACTGCGTTCGGAATGACATAAAATTTGTAATTTTCAACGTTTTGGTATAAGCTTTGTTACTTTTTTGTTAGCTTAAAAATAAGAAAAATAATGTAGCAATAAATTTTATATAGTGTTGGCTTTAGTTATTTGATTTCAACTGGAATTTTTACTAATCTTTCAATAGTGTCTTTATTATTCAGTACTTCAGTCAAGTATATTTCATAAAAATTATCTTTAATATTATCTTCTTGAGCATTTATTGTCATATGAAACCCTTGTTCAGAAGAATATGTATTTGAAAAAGATGATTTTCCTCTTGATGTAATTTTCAGAAGTCTATCTCCTAAATTTTTTGAATGTAAAATGATTTCAGAATTTTTCCCAATTTCAAGATGTTTTTTGTCATTTGTTATTGAGTATTTTAATTCTCCACTTTTGTCAATTCCTTCTTTATTATCTTTACAAGAAAATGAAATTAGCAAAGTCAAAATCATATAATATTTAAAAAACTTTTTTTCTTTCAGAAATTTCACAAAATTCATTTTTAATTTAAAATCCATATTCAAATGATAATTACCTCTTATCAAACAATTTGCTTGCAAGAAAAACTTTTCCACTAATTAAAGCCAACTAACAATTAATACACCTTCTTACCTTTTTTTAACCATTTGCCCCAATTTTTACTAAAAGTATGGACTTTTTCAGTATTGTTGCCTAAAGTATCTACAACCTGAAAATTAGCATTTTTCCATTCAAAAATACCACCATATAAATTGTATACATTGGTATATCCTGCTTGTATAAGTTTATGGGCAACTGTTTCAGAACGAATGCCTAAAGAGCAATACACTACAATTTTTGCATTCTTATCTTTTGGTAATTTGGCAATAGTTTCTTTGAGTTTGAAATTGTCATAGCCAACACAAATAGCATTTTTTAAATGACTAACTTTATACTCTTTTTCTTCTCTTGCGTCTAATAAAATTGCTTTTGTTTTTGGCAAAGCCAATGTTTCTACAGACATGTAAGGAACATTTCTTTTGTTCCATTTATTCAACAATTTATCTAATTTTTTTTGTGCAGAAACAGTTGAAGTAACTACTAATAAAAAGATGAGTATTTTTTTCATTTTGATGAATTTTAGTGGAGTTAAAAAAAAAATGTCAGGTTGAGCGCAGTCGAAACCTATTTTTACATTATCAAATTATAATTTTTACAATTGAATACCAAATCCTTGCAAACCAGTTTCTATGGGTGGTAAAATTTCTGTATTATCCCAAATACCTGTAACAATTGTTCTCGAATATTCTTCAGGAAGTAAACCATTTTGCATTAATTTACTTGTTAATTTATAATTGTATGCTAATGTTTTATGTGTAAAGTTAAAATTATTATCTGAATCGTCTAAAATTACATACCAAACAGTTGGATTTCCATCATTTGCAGGCATACCAATTACTCCAGGATTCAACCAAAGTTTCTTTTTTTCTTGATGATTGAAAGGCAAACCACAATGTCCGCCAATAATAACATCACTCTTAGTAGCTTTAAAATTTGGTTCTTTTATTGCCCAATCTGTAGATTTAAAAATAAATTCTGATACATTAAAATAAGAACCATGCACTACAGTTACGCTCTTTTTAGCATATTTAAATGAAATATGATTGGGAATTGTTTTTAAAAATTCCATCGAATTTTCAGACAATTTACTTTGCGCATAAGGATACCAAAGTTGAGAAAAATCATCACATCTGGATCCTTCTCTAAAATCGCAACCACAATCTGCTGCATTTTCTCGTAACTGAATTTCTACATTTCCAGCAATGCTATTTACTCCCCATAATTTTAATAATTGGACAGTTTCTTCAGGTTGTGCACAGTAACCCACAATATCTCCAGTGCAAATGCAGTTTTCTGGCGGAATATTTTCCTTCTCAGCAATTTGTTTTAAAGCTTCTAACGCTTGTAAATTGCTGTAAACACCTCCAAAAATGAGTGTTTTATCAGATATTTTGCCTAAATGTTTTATTTCTTGATCCATTTTGGAATAAAATATAAAATGATACAACTTAAAATACCCCAAAGATTTACCCAAAGCAAATCTGCATATTTTCCTTTTGTAAAAACTAACGATTCTGGAAACGTTTTAAAAACTAACAAGATTCCAAAAAACAAACCACAAATTACACTTGCATAGAAACTAATTTTTGGCACTTTTACATTCCAAAAAATAAAAACGGGAGTTAATCCAATAACCATCGTTCCAGAAATGGTGGTTGCAGATAAAATTTCTGCTCCAAAAAATACAGGTAATGTTCCTAAAACAGCAACAATTATCATGGAAATTCTTCCAAAAGAAACTGTTTTTCCTAAACCTAAATCCACAGATAACAATTTAGAAAATGAAGAGAAAGTAGAGTCTAAAGTGGATGCTGCAGAAGTTATCATAATAAAGTTAATAACTAATAAAATTACAATTCCTAAAGCTTTACCAACTTCTACAGCTGCTTGTCCTTCCATTCCTTGCGATTGTGCATACACACCAATTACACTGAATAAAATAATACAAATTGCGCCCAAAACACTTGCCCATAAAAAGCTTTTACGAGTTACTTTTGGCGAACTTATAAAACCTCTGTCCGTTAAAACAGGGTCGTGAAAAGGGTAACTAAAAGATTGAATAATTGCAGCGAAAAAGAGGTTTAAGCCCAACTCAAAACTCCAAGTTCCTGATGTAATTATTTCTTTTGTAGTAAATTCTTCCGCAGAAAAAATAGTTGCTAAAATAATGATTAACAAAACAGAAAATAAAACCATTTGAATTACATCTGTAAAAATAGAACTACTTAAACCACCTTTTAAAGCGTAGCCTAAAGTTAAAATTGTAAATACAAGAATAGACCAATAATAGGAAGCGCTTTCTTGTTCTCCAAAATAACTTCCAATAACCATAGTGTTGCTCCAAACCTCATTAAAAAGCCTAAAAGCAATCAGAATAGAGAAAACTGCCATCGCTTTTTTTCCAAATCTGGAAGTTAGAAATTGATGAATACTCTTAAAACCACCTTTAACTCTTAACTGATAAATAATAATACCAGCAACTGCAAATGAAAGATAATAACCAGCATAAGCAACTCCACCAACAATACCAAAAGACAATCCTAAATTGGCGGCGTTTGTAATGCTTTTTGCAAAAATCCAAGAAATGATTAAACTCCCAGTTAATACCAAAGTATTAGGCGTTTTTTTTTGGTTTACAGCTTTAAAAAACTGATCTGTTGTTTTTGCAAGTGGAGATAAAAAAAATAGTATCAAACTTGATGTTATGACTAAAATCCACTGATAATTTATTACTTCCATATTTTTTATGAAAAACCCTTCAGGTTTTTAAAACCTGAAGGGTCTGTTTTTCTATTCGTTCCACCAAACTTTTACGTTCAAACTATTTCCATTTGTTGCAGCTTCTGCAACTTTGTAATTTTCTGCATTTAATGCACTTGCATCAGCAGGATAAGGCATTCTCTCAGGAATTAATCCATTATTTAAACTTGCAGCAACATTTTTTAAAGCAGGAAATCCTGTTCTTCTATATTCAATCCAACTTTCGTAACCGTTAATTGTATTTGCAATCCATTTTTGCGTGATAATTTGCTCTAAAGGTGTTTTTCCTATTGCATTTAAATTGGCATTTCCAGCCAAATAAGTGGCAGGTAAATTCGTATTCCAATATTCAAAAGCTTGTGCAACTCCATTGTTATATAAAGTTTCTACATTGGTGGTAATCAAACCTTTTTGAGCAGCTTCTGCTAATAAAAAACTGGTTTCCCAAGCTGTCATAAAATTTGCGTCTAAAGTAGAGGTATCTTCTCTAAATATTTTTCCAACTAAAGAATAATCATTTGGAGATGGAGTAGTGGTAGATGCATTAATCCCATTAATTAAACCGTTAAATTCGTTAGAATTAGAGTTTTTAAAAGGTTGATAAAAAGTACCAACTCTATTATCATCTAAATCTTTAAAAATTTCTTCAGCAGTTTCCGACATTACAAAATTGGTAAAATCTCCATTTCTTAATTGTGCAAACCTAAAACTATTTGGAGCTGTGTTTGTAAAATCGAAAGTGGCATTTTCACTATTATTTTTGATGTAATTTCCACTCGTAAAAATGGTTTGTAACTGATTGGAAACATCAACTTTACCAGAAATACGAATTAAATATTTAATTTTTAAAGAATTTGCAAAACGTTTCCAAGCCTCTAAATCTCCATTAAATAAAATATCTCCTTCCAATGGGATTGCAGCAGTGTATTCATTTATAGCAGCGATTCCTTTGTCTAAATTATCTAAAATTCCTTTGTCTTTTTGATAAATGTCTTCCTGTAAATCGTATTTAGGAGTTACAGTTCCATCCACACCATTAAAAGCTTCAAAATATGGAACATCACCAAAAATATCTGTCAATGCTGCAGCCATATATGCTTTTAAAATTAATGCAGGACCTTCATAAACAGCAAAAGCAGGTGTTTCACGAGATTTTTTTAATAGAATTTCATTATCACGTAAATTTGTAAAAAATATTGGCCAAGGATTTCCACCTAATTGTGGACTTTTTAAATCGTGTCTGTCAAATAAATTGAAATCTAAAAGTGCATAATGCTGTGATAATAAATTTCCTGCAGCAAAACCTTCGTAACTCATTTGTTCTCCATAATCGTAGATAACCTGTCTTAAAAGTAGACTTGGTTGTACAGAAACTGGCGAATTTTGGTTTGTATTAATTTCTTCAAAATCTTTGGTGCAGCTTGCAAACGTAATTGCAAAAATTGCGATGGTATATATATTTTTTTTCATTTTTTATGTTTTCTGTCATTTCGACCTTGTGGAGAAATCTTTTATATACGTTAAGATTTCTCCACAAGGTCGAAATGACAAATTTGTTTTTAAAAATTAAACCCTAATTTAAACCCTAAACTTCTACTGGTAGCGTAACTCATGTCTTCTACACCACTTACAAAACCATTTCCTTGAACCGCTAATTGTTCTGGATCGAAATGAGGATTTTCTGTAATTACAAATAAATTATTTCCAATAACAGAAAGGTTTAATGTAGATGTATCTTTCAAGCCTAAAAAGCCTTCTTTTAAATCTAATTTGTAACCAATTGAAAACTGACGTAATTTTAAATAAGAAGCATCATAAACATTATTTTCTTCGTGATTTCTGTCGTAAAATTGTCTGTAATAACTTTCTGCACCAACTGCAACTGTGTTTGGTTGTCCAGAATTTACATTAACTCCTTGTGCAACAATTCCTGCATCTGGTCTATAAACGGTTTCTGCTAATTGCCCACCAACATTCCCTAAAGCTCGTGTTCTTGATACAATTTCTCCACCTTGTCTCCAATCGAATAAAAAGCTTGCATTCCAATTTTTATATTGGAAACTATTGTTCCATCCTAAGGTAAAATCTGGATTGTAATTTCCTAATTTTTTTAAGGTATTGTCTGCAATATATCTTCCATCGTCTGTAATTAGAAACTCTCCTTTATCATTTTTTAAATAGCCAGTTCCATACATATCTCCAACTCTTCCACCTTCTTCTACTTGAAAAAATACAGTTTGGTTTGCGCTGTCGTAAATTCTACTGTAAGCCAAAGTTAAACGACCACCTTCTTGAGGTAAATCTTTAATAACAGACCTATTTGTAGCAAAGTTAAAAGTAGTATTCCATCTGAAATTTTCATTTCTAATTGGAGTTCCTCCTAAAATAACCTCAAAACCAGTTGTATTTACTTTTCCGCCATTTACAACTTGTTGATTATATCCTGATGAAATGGCAATTGGCAAAGAAATAATTTGATCTTTGGTTGTTGAATTATAATATGTAAAATCTACATTCAATCTGTCTTTAAAGAATCTTACATCTGCCCCAAATTCATAAGAAGTAGTAGTTTCTGGTTTCAAATTTGCATTCGGAATAAAATCTTGATTGCTAAAAGTAGGTTGTCCATTAAATGCAGTTTGTGATACAAAAGCACCAGAAGTTTGATACGGATTTGTGTCATTACCAACCTGTGCAACACTTGCTCTTAACTTCGCAAAAGAAATACTTTTAGGCAATTCTGTAACGTTCGATAAGATAAAACTTGTAGAAACAGACGGATAAAAGAAAGAAACACCATCTACAGAAAAAGGAGTTGCCAAAGCACTTGACCAATCATTTCTTCCAGTAATATCTAAATATAAATAATCCTTGTAACCAAATTTAACGATTCCGTATAAAGAGTTGATTCGTTTTTTAGAATTAAATTGAAAAAATTCAACAGGCGAAGCAGCATTGTTTAAACTAAAAATTCCTGGTTGTGCTAAATTAGTAGTTTGTGCTTGTTTTGTAGAAGCAGTTTGGTCTAATCTGTTTCCTCCAAATGATGCATCAAAAGAAAAATCGCCAAAATTATCTGTATAATTTAGTAAGAAATCGGTATTTATTTCTCTATAAAAAACATCGTGTTCTGCATACGCTCCATTTGCAAATCGGTTTGAGCTAAAATTACGATTAAATTGCCTTTTTTCTGAAGAATAATCCATTCCAGATCGAAAAGAAACACTTAATTTATTGGTAAATTTATGGTTTACAGCAATGTTTCCAAAAACACGATCTCTATTAAAAGAATTGGTATTTTCATTTAAAATGAAAAAAGGATTGTCAAAATATCTATAGTTGAAATTATATTGTTGCACTCCTTCCAAACCTGGTTGCCAATAATCTCTTAAACTATTAATGTTTAAAGATCTTGGTCCCCAAGCCACTAAAGAATAATTTACATTTTCACTTCCATAACCGTTAGAAGGTCTATTATCACTACTTGAATTTACATAATTTATGGTAGAAGTAATTCTTGTTTTTTCTGTCGGATTAAAATTTGTTTTTAAAGCCACAGTTTTACGTTCTAAATTAACTCCAGGAATAATAGATTTACTATCTAAATCCGTAAAAGACAATCTGTAAGAACCTCTCTTGAAACTATCATTTATAGAAATATTATTGATTGTTGTAACTCCAGTTTGATAAAAATCTTTCAAATTATCTGGGTTCGATTTGAATAAAGTAGGTGTAATTGTATTTCCACTATATAGAGAAGTATCTCCAGCACGAACTATAGTTCCATCTGCTAAAGTTACTGGAGAATCGAATTGAGGAACTAAAATTCCAGCATCTAATCTGGGACCCCAAGAATATGAAATTACATCATTAATTCCTCCTCCAAGTCCATTGCCATAAGCAAAGTTACCACCATTTCCTTGTCCATATTCATTTTGAAATTCTGGCAAACGAAAAGCAGTATCTAAAGTTAAAGAAGTATTAATGCTAATTCCCAATCCTTTTTTCTTACTTCCGTCTTTTGTATTAATTACAATAACTCCGTTTGAAGCTCTTGTTCCATACAAAGCAGCAGCACTTGGTCCTTTTAAAACAGTTACAGATTCTATATCATCTGGATTTACTTCCATGGCTCCATTTCCAAAATCTATTTCTTGAAAACCGGTTGCAGATTCATCTGTAAAGTTAAAAACTGTGTTGTTGTTTATTGGTGTTCCGTCTACAATAAAAAGCGGATTGTTATTAGAGAAAGAAGCTTCACCACGAATGGTAATTTTAGATGAAGAACCAACACCAGTCGCCCCTTGAGAAATAGTTACACCTGCTAATTTTCCTGATAAATTATCTAAAAAATTGGCGGTTTTAACTTCTGTTAATTCTTTTGCTTTTAATTCTTGAACACCATAGCCTAATTCTTTGGTTTTTCTGTTTAAACCTAAGGCTGTAACTACGATTTCATTCAAACTGGTTTCGTCTTCCTCTAAATAAATATTGATTCTTATTCGATTGCCAACTGTGATTTTTTGTGTTTTATAGCCTAAATACGTAAAGGTTAAAATATCTGAAGGTGAGTTTACATTTATGGAATAATTTCCGTTTTCATCTGTAGTGGTTCCATTTCCTTGCTCATTGGAAACACTTACGACTGGTAATTTTTCTCCAGATTTTTTATCGGTAACTGTTCCTGTAATTTTAGTTTGTGCAAAATTTATGCCCACGAATAGCATAAAAATCCACATAAAAATATGTTTCATTTAGTAATTTTTGTGTAAAATTTAATTTTTTAGAGATTGTCTGTCTGAGCTTTTCGACTCCGCTCAAGATAAACTCAAGTCGAGAACTATTTTTAATATCTATAACCTTTCGACTGCGCTCAAGGAGACACAATATATTTAAATTAAAAAGGTGAATAGCTATTTATGCAACAATAAAAGGCGAACCTTTATTGAAGTTTGGAGAATAAAAAACCTTTTTTATGTTGAAAAAAGGAGTAAAAACAAATGATTTTCGAAGATTGATAAGTCTTTTTAAAAGATGTAAAATTGTAACTGAAAGTGTTTTAAAACTATCCATTATCAATTGGATATCTTCTAACTTATCAATGTCATTTAAAATTTCTAAAAAAATAATTTCTAAATTTTTAGATTTTGAAATCGTGGCAATACATTTCTGTAAACCACTAGTTTGCCAAGGTAGTTTTAAGAACGTTTTTTTATTAAAATGTTCCTTTTTAATCCCCATTAAATAAAACCCACCATCTTTAGAAGGACCTAAAACCAAATCGTTAGATGTTAAATTGGTTTCGGCTTCTAATAAATGACGCACTTTTAAGTGAGGTGTGTCATTACCAATAGTAATTACATTATCAAAACCTTTATTAAAAAGGGTTTCTATGGAGTTGGTAAAACGTTCACCAAAATTGTTACCTATTTGTTCTTTTTCAGAAAAAAGAAAATATTCAATTCCAGATTTTTCTACCGCTTTTAAAGTTTGATTATTCAGTGCAGAAAAAACTTCAGAAGAAAGAAACGATTTTCTTTCCACTTCTTTTTCAGCAGAATTTGCAAAAATTAATATGGCAGTTTTGTTATTCATTCATTTATGTAAGTAATTTAATCCTTTGTTTTTATTAAATTTTTTGTTTTCAAAGTAACTCAACTTTCCCTTTTGGGGAAATGTTCGAAGAACAAAGGGGATTTATGCAACAACTCCTTGACAGCTACTTCCTGCACCAGCAGTACATCCATAACAATGTTGATTAATAATAATATTTCTGTCTTGTAAGATTTCTTCGTTATAATCTTTAATGTGTTTTACCTTACTTGCTACTTTTAAATTTAGCATTTGGTTAAAATCGCAATCGTATAAATTACCATCCCAACTTACAGAAAGTGTATTTGTACACATTACGTTTTCTACAGCAGCAGGATTGTATGCTTCTAACAAAGAGTGCATATAATCTTCATAATTATCTGAAGCGATTAAATAATCTAAAAACCTGCTAATTGGTAAGTTTGTGATGGCAAAAAGATTGTGAAAATCAATATCAAAATCTGCTTTTAATGCTTTTTTGAAATCATTTTCTAAAGCCATTTGGTCTCCAGGTAAAAATGCTCCTGAAGGATTATAGACCAAGTCTAATTTTAAATCAGACCCTGGCATTCCATAACCAACAGCATTTAATTCTTGCAATGCTTTTATTGATTTGTCAAAAACGCCATCTCCACGTTGTTTGTCTGTTTTTCCACGAGTCCAATGAGGCATTGATGAGACTACATGTACATTGTGTTTTTTAAAAAATTCAGGTAAATCGTAATATTTTTTATTGGCTCTAATAATGGTTAAGTTAGAACGAACAATAAAATCTTTAATTCCTGCTTTGGATGCTTCTTCTACAAACCATCTAAAATTAGGATTCATTTCTGGTGCACCACCAGTTAAATCTAAAGTATGTGCTTCTGTTTTTTTGATGACTTCCAAACACTGTTTCATGGTTTCTACAGTCATAATTTCTTTTCTGTCTGGACCTGCATCTACATGACAGTGTTCACAAACCTGATTACACATATACCCTAAGTTTATTTGTAGAATTTCTAATTTTTTAGGACGTAATGGAAACTGATTTGTTTCTTTTATTTTTTCTGCAAATGTGGGTAATTCTCCGTCTGCAAAAATTCCATTTGATAGGATTTCCATTTGACGTGACGTATTTGCAATGTCGTTATTCCTTGCTTTTAATGATTTTTTCATGCTGAACTTGTTTCAGTAGCTTTTGATATAATTCTAAAACTTTTTTGTAAGAATAGTATTAATTTGATAGTATCTACGAAGAAAATTAAGGTTTGGTTTTAATAAGAATAAATATAGTTGGCTTTAGATTCCTGCCTTCGCAGGAATAAGCGATTCACACATTTTTTACGAAAAGTAAAAAATGGTTCTCTGCTTACATTTCTAGTTTATTCACTTTATTCATCATTTGCACTCCATGCACTAAAGTAGCACCACTTTTTATGGCAGCACCAACGTGAATTGCTTCCATCATTTCTTCTTTGGTTATTCCTTTTTGCAAACCATCTTTAGAATAGGCATCAATGCAATATGGACATTGTTCTGTATGTGCAACAGCTAAGGCAATTAAACTTTTTTCGCGAGCAGTTAAAGCACCTTCTTCGAATACTTTTCCATAATAATCAAAGAACTTGTTTCCTAATTCTTCACTCCATTCTGTAATTTTACCAAATTTTCTTAAATCGGCTGCATCATAATATGATTTAGACATAAATTATTTTTTTTAAAAAGGAAAGATAGTAATTATTTACTGTTCAAACTCCAATCGTATTTTAAATAACTAATTTTTGCGTTAGATTTGATTTCAGTTTCTGAATACTTGTTTAAATAATCGATTACTGAGCCATTTTTAGTAAAATCTTCCTTAAACCAATCAAAGATTGAAGAAATTTGAACTTTTTTCTTAGTAATTTTATTTCTAGAAGAATCGTTTATAAAATCTTTCATTAGTTTTTCTAATGCAGAATCTATATTTTCTTCTGTAAAAGCCATGTTCCCTAGTTTTGGACAAGAACCAGAAGCACAATTAACACCCACATGAATTCTTGGGTCAAACAATTTTTTACGTAAAATTTCGTGTTCAATATGGTCTAAAGTATACGTTTTACCACCCACTTTTGCAAAAGGAATTTTCCAAGCAGTTTTTCCTTTTTGTTTAATATTCATGATAGATTTTACTGGATAGTTTTCTAAAATTAACTTTATAGTGTAAGCATTATATGCGTTAATCCAAAAAGCTTTTTGTTTGTTTTTTGACCATGAAGCTGCAGGAGCTGTTTTTTCTAAATACGATAAAAAAGAATCTAATTTAGCTTCATCATTTTTAAGAGATTTGTAATCTACAATTCCATCTTTGGTAACGTGTTTTTGTAATAAACCGTTAAAGATTGACGTTTGTGCATTTACTTGTGATAAAGTAAAAAGGGCAACAAATAATATAAGTATTTTTTTCATTTTTATAAATTTTCTAATTTTTTAGACGAGATATTTTTTCATTGATTACAAAATTAATCTAAAATTTCTTCTCCTATTTTTAAGTTGAATTTTTTTCTGAAAGCAAAGACAATCATATACAAAATTGGTGTGTCTAATGCTGCTATAATTATTTTGAAAAGAACTCCGCTAATTAATAGACCTGCAAACTTATTCCAAGAAATAATGTTAAAAGAACAAAGTAACGTTAAAACTGTAAGCGTATCTATAAATTGAGAGGTAAATGTTGAAAAATTATTACGAAGCCATAAATGCTTTCCTTTGGTTAAGTTTTTCCAAAAGTGATACACTCTTATGTCTATGAATTGTGCAAATAAATACGCAATCATCGAAGCAAAAACGGCTAAAGGAGCAGCTCCAAATACATTTAAAAATGTATCATCTTTTACTTGAGACCAAGAAGTTGCTGGCACTTCTTTAGAAACATAAATAATTAATAGCGAAAAAAATGACGCAAAAATACCAGCAATTACAACTTCGTTTGCCTTTTTTTTACCATAAATTTCTGATAAAATATCTGTAATTAAAAAGGTGATTGGATATGGCAATAAGCCAACTGAAACTTCGAATAATTTAACATCAAAAATTTCTATATTAAAAGGATACCAATAAAAGAATTTTTGAAAAATAAGGTTTGATGTAACTAATGAAGCAATAAATAAAGCAGCTAAAATAAGATAAATTCTATCTGCAAGTTGTTTGTTTTTTATTGTCATCGAACGAAGTTAATAAAATTTTTTAGTATTTGTTAGCGTAGTTTTTTACTTTTGTTAAAGTATTAAAATTAATTAAATTACAACCAATATGCAATTTAAAAGGAGATTTGGTAGAAGAAAAGAAACAAAACCCCAAAAAGGACTTTTTCTTGTTGTGTTATTGGCAATCGCTTTAATTCTTTGGTTTAAAGCAGAAGCGATCTTAGATTTCTTTTTTTCAAAATCGAATGGCTAATTTTTTTAGCAATCTTAAAACCTCTATATACAACCAAATTAGGGTAATTAAAAAGCCCCAAGTTGCCAACCATTCTTTCTCTTTAGGTGCTTTTCCAACTTGTCTTTCTATATAATCGAAATCCAATAATAAACTTAACGAGGCTACAATTGCAGCAATCGTATTAAAACCAATTGCTATCCAAGAAGTGCCCCAAATAAACGGAACAGAAATTCCGAAAAAAGACAAAATCCAAGAAATTATATAGATGGTAAAAATGGTTATAGAAGCAGTAATTACAACAGCTTTAAACTGTTTTGTAACTTTAATAATCTTAGTTTTAAATAACAAAAACATTACTAAAAATGTGACTATTGTTACACCAATTGCTTGTATGGGTAAACCTGGGAATTTTTTATGAGCATAAGCACTAATTCCGCCTAAAAAAAATCCTTTTGCCAACGCATAAACTGGCAATAAATGTTTTGCTAAATTGTGTTTAAAAGAAATAAATAGGCTCACTACAATTGCCACAAACATTCCTATGGATGTGTGCCATTTTATGTCAGTTCCGTTAAAAAATAAATGCCATGTATATAATGCTGAAGCTGCTACCAAGCAGAGCATTAAAATAGACTTTAAGATAATTCCTCCCAAACTCATTTTTGCAAAAGATCTTTTACTATCTTTCCAAAAATATCCAGAAAATGCAGGGTTTGATGTTCTTAAACCAAATATGCTCATAAATCAAATATATTATTTTTAGAAGCTATTTCCAGCTTCTTGTACTGAACTTGTTTCAGTATTTCTATTTATTTTTTTAGTTTTGTTCTCGATACAAATTTCTTCATTCTTAACAAATTCATCCGAACTGAAAATTAAAAAATAACTCAAACAAATTGTTCAATCTGGGCTAAACTTGTTTTCCAACTAATTTTATTTTTTAAAACTCCTTCCTTTCCAACGATATTTAAAAAAGATTGATTTAAAAATAATAAAAACACTAAACAAAGGATATATAAAACTACTCAACAGATACCATTTTAAAAACCCTTTTTGATGTTTAAAAAAACGAATTGTAGGTAAAAATAAAAACAAGTCTATTAATAACTTAAACCCAAAAGGAATTAGTTTTATTTGTATAGCATCTGCAAGAAATAATGAAAGAAGCACACTTAAATTTACCAAAAGAACTAGAAGTCCAATCAACTTAACTTTTACAGATTTAAAATTACTGGTTTTTGCAGCCCATCTTGTACGTTGGTTTATCAAATCTGACCAGCTTTTTACAGGAAAAGTAGTTACAATAGCTTCCTTAGATTTTAAAAATCGGATACTTTTTTTGTCCTTCTCTAAAAATTTTTCAAACAGAAAAACATCATCACCACTTGCAATTGCATTGTTGCCATCAAAACCATTTAGTTTTAGGAAATCTTCTTTTTTGTAACCCAAATTCGCGCCATTACATAGAAAAGGAAAATCTATTCCAAAACCACCAATAGTAGTTCCTTGCATACTCATAAAATCGAGTAATTGAAACTGCTCTAAAAAGTTGTTTTCAATTTTATAATTTACAGGAGCAACCACCATTTTTGGGTTGTAGCTTTGTATAAAATTATCAATAGTTTGCAACCAGTTTTCTGGTAAAACACAATCTGCATCTGTAGTTAGAATCCAATCATTTTTAGCTTTAGAAATTGCAGTAGTAATAGCATCTTTTTTGGGTGAATTGGATTTTCTGTTGTTTTTTATAATAAAAATGTCTCCTTGACCACAGTCAAGAGGTTTTAGGTTTCGACTGCGCTTAACCTGACAATAAGAAATGAAGTTATTTATAACTTCGAGAGAATTATCAGAAGAATCATCATCAACAAAAATAAATTCTACTAAGTTTTTTGGGTAATTTAAATTAGCAATAGAATTTAATAATTTGGATAAATTTTTAGCTTCATTTCTAAAAGGAATAACAACAGAAATAGTTGTTTTAATTTTAAGATTTTTAGGAATATATTCATCAACTTTTTTGAATCCTATTGCCAAAGAGACAATTAAAATTGCGTAGAAAGCGAATAAAAAAGCTAAAAAACAAATCATTTGGTAAAATTAGGTTTAAAAATTAACACAAAATAACTTCCTATAATTGCTGGCAGAACAAAATTGAAAATCCACATAATTGTTGTGATTGATAAGATTTTAAATGCATCAACTTTAAAATAAGTAAAAACCCAAATAGCAACTGTTCCTTTTAAAACAACATCAAATAGAGACAACATTGGTATAATTGAAGCAATAAAATAAACTGATGTTATTGCAGAAATTGCATCGATGTAAGAAATATCAACTTTAAAAATCGACAATAAAAAATAAAATTGATGAGAGAAAATTACAAATCTTAAAAACGATAAAAAACCAATTTCAATATTTAGTTTCAGTGGAATTTTTCTAATAAAATTTCTCGCTTTTTCAAATGAATATCCTCTGTAATTAAAATATTTCGCACCAAAAAAGAAAGCAGAAATTACGAATAATGCTAAAATTAAAAAACGAAAAATTCGATGAAAATCAATTTCTATCGAATGCTGAATTACAAAATAAATAAAGCCAATCATCCCAAAAAATAGAGTAGCAGTCATTTGATAAAAATTACCCACTAAGTTTAAACCCATAATTTGTTTTCGAAGCAGCTTATCAAAATACAATGCTTTTGCACCATATTCTCCAATTCTATTGGGTGTAATTAAAGATGTTGTTAATGAGGCTAAACTTTGTTTTAGAGCTTCAGAAAATGAAATTTCTTTAACAAACGCAACTAGTTTTTTCCACTTTAAAATTTCTAAAAAATGATTAAAAATTGAAAAAAAGAATAGTAAAATAATGTTTTTGAGTGAAAAAACATTGTTTTTAATCAAATTTTGATAAAAATCGATAAACTTAAATTGCTCATTTTCTACAAGTTTTGTGTAAATAAAATATCCACAACCAATTACAATAGATAGTTTTATTATCAACCAAAAGAATTGTTTAGATTTGTAAGAAAGCGAATTGTACATTGTTTGCAAAGTAACAAATAATCGTGAGTAAGCATAAAGAGAAAACCAAAAACAATCTACGATTTTGAAGACAGAAAAAATCATATTAGGAATTGATCCAGGAACCACAATAATGGGTTTTGGTTTGATAAAAGTTGTAGGTAAAAAAATGGAATTTATTCAAATGAATGAATTACAACTTAAAAAATACGATGATCATTACTTAAAACTAAAACTCATTTTTGAACGAACTATAGAATTAATAGATACACATCATCCAGATGAAATTGCGATTGAAGCTCCTTTTTATGGTAAGAATGTACAAAGTATGCTAAAGTTGGGTAGAGCACAAGGAGTTGCAATGGCTGCAGGTTTGTCTAGAGAAATACCAATTACTGAATATTTGCCAAAGAAGATAAAAATGGCAATTACAGGAAATGGAAATGCGAGTAAAGAGCAAGTAGCTTTGATGCTAAAGTCTTTGTTAAATTTAAAAACCTTGCCTAAAAATTTGGATGCTACAGATGGTTTAGCAGCTGCAGTTTGTCATTTTTACAACTCAGGAAAAGTGGTTGGAGGTAAAAATTATACAGGTTGGGCGAGTTTTGTGAAGCAGAATCCTAAAAAAATTAAATAATTTTTTAGTTTTCAGTAGCAGTAGCAGTTTTGATTAACAATTTTGATGAAATATAAGTTATGAGTTTTATAGATCTATTAGCATTTAAAAAATCTTTTCCAAAAGAAGAAAAGTATTCTCTAACAGACCAAATAAGATCTTCTAGAAGTGTGTCTGCAAATATATCAGAAGCCTATAGAAAGAGACAATACCTAAAATATTTTTCAAGTAAATTGACTGATTCTGATGCTGATGCTGAAAATTCTGAAACTTTAACTTGGTTAATGTTAGCTTTAGAGTGTAAATACATTGATAAAGGTACTTTTAAAAATTTAGAAGTAGGAAAGTTAATTAATTACATGATTAATAACCCAGGTAAATTTGGAGTCAAATAGATCTGCGAACTGATACTGCTACTGAAAACTATTTTATGTCAGGAATATACATTCACATACCATTTTGCAAGCAAGCTTGTTATTATTGCAACTTCTTTTTTTCTACATCTTTGAAAAAGAAAGATGAGTTAATTTTTTGTTTGGTAAAAGAAATCGAATTAAGAAAAGATGAGATTGAAATTGATATTGTAGAAACCATTTATTTTGGAGGAGGAACACCTTCGTTATTAAAAACAGCAGAAATTCAGTTATTAATAGATGCAGTTTACAACAATTTTAAAGTAGTAGAAAACCCAGAAATAACGTTAGAAGCTAATCCAGATGATTTATCTAAAGAAAAAATAATAGCACTCTCTAAATCGCCAATTAACAGATTAAGTATTGGAGTTCAATCTTTTTTTGAAAAAGATTTAAAATTAATGAATCGTGCACACAATTCTAAAGAAGCAAAAGATTGTTTGAAAATTGCTTCGCAATATTTTGATAATATTTCTGTCGATTTAATTTATGGAATTCCAGATTGTACCAATGATGAATGGAGAGAGAATATACAAATGGCATTGAGTATTGGAGTGCCTCATATTTCAAGTTACGCTCTAACTGTAGAACCAGAAACAGCTTTAGAAAGTTTTATAAAAAAAGGAATTATTAAAAATGTAGATGATGACAAAGCAGAAGCACAATTTTTAATTTTAACGGATGAATTAAGCAAAGCAGGATTTATTCATTATGAATTATCAAATTTTGGAAAAGAAAATTACTTAAGTAAAAATAATTCTTCTTATTGGTTGGGTAAATCCTATCTAGGTATTGGTCCTTCTGCACATTCTTTTAACGGAAAACAAAGAAGTTGGAACGTACAAAACAATTCGAAATACATAAAAGCTATTCTTAAAAATGAGTTGCCAATTCAAAGAGAAACATTATCTATTGTAGATAGGTATAATGAGTATGTAATGACAGGTTTAAGAACTATTTGGGGCGTTTCTTTAGAAAAAATTGAAAATGATTTTGGAGAAAATTATGTAAAATATTTAGAAATGCAATCTAAAAAATACATTCAAAAAGAATTATTGTATATTGAAAACAAAATTTTAAAAACCACTAAAAAAGGGAAATTTTTATCTGATGGAATCGCATCCGACCTTTTTATGTTAAACCTTTTACACTGAATTTATTTCAATGTTTTTTTGATGCATAGTTAAAGATTAATTAAATTTTAAAGATATCTTTTTATATATGATTCAAGGGTTTGTTTATATACTTTCTAATAAAAATTACACAGTTCTATATGTTGGGGCTACAAAGTATTTAAAGGAAAGAATTGAGCTACATAAAAATGGTAAAGGTGTAAAATTTACAAAAAAATATAATGTAAATGTTTTGTTATATTTTGAAAAATATCCTGACTTTCATAAAGCTTTTAAAAGAGAAAAACAATTAAAGAATTGGCATAAAGATTGGAAATGGAATTTAATAAAACAAACAAATCCCAAATTAAAAGACTTATATTTGGATATAAAAAGTAAATAATTAACGTTACTGAAACAAGTTCAGCATAAATGAAAGCAGTAGTAGAATACAATTCAAGAAAAATTACAGTAAACATTTCAAAACCTATAGATATTTCTATTCCTATAGACGTTTCTAAAAAGAATGTAAATGCTTGGTATTTAGAAGATCCTAAAATTTTTCCTCAAGAATTTGATGGCGAAGTTGTAAAAGTATCAGAAGGTGCTGTTGTAAATTTTAACAATATTCATTTTAATCCACATTCACACGTTACACATACAGAATGTGTAGGGCATATTACTAAAGAAGTACATTCTGTAAATAAAAATTTAAAATATTATATTTTTTTAGCAGAAGTTGTTACAATTGCGCCTTTGTTTCATAATGGAGATTTTTTAATTGGCGTAAAACAATTGCAAAATGCACTAAGAAATAAAAAAAGAGATGCTATTGTAATTAGAACTTTACCCAATTTAGCCGAGAAAAAGACCATGCAATATTCCAATACAAACCCAACTTATTTATCTGAAAAAGCAGCTATTTATTTAAGAGAAAAAGGAATTAAACATTTGTTAATAGATTTACCTTCAGTAGATAAAGAAAAAGATGATGGTAAGTTGTTATCTCATAACGCTTTTTGGAATACATCTGGAAAAGTTAGAATGGATGCCACCATTACAGAGTTTATTTATGTACCAAATTCAGTCGAAGATGGAGAGTATTTATTAAATTTAATGATTGCTCCTTTTGAAAATGATGCTACACCTAGCAAGCCAGTTTTATATGAAATTATAAAATAAATCGATGAAAAAAAAGGGTTCTAAAAAAAGAATTTTTTATGGATTCGCCATTATTCTGTTAATCGTACTTTATAATGCTACTTATGCTGATGTTTCTGTAGAAGAATTAAAAAAAGAATATGCAAATGAACATTCTAAATATGTAGAAATTGATGGAATGCAGGTGCATTACAGAGATGAAGGAAAAGGCTTTCCAATCGTTTTAATTCATGGTACAGCATCTTCTTTACACACTTGGAATGATTGGACAAAAGAACTCACTAAAAACTATAGAGTTATAAGAATGGATTTGCCTGCTTTTGGTTTAACTGGCCCAAATGCAACTGGAGATTATTCCATAAAAAGTTACACTGCTTTTTTACATCAATTTTTAAATAAGATTCAGGTTGATAAATTCCATTTAGCTGGAAATTCTTTAGGAGGAAACATTGCTTGGAATTACACTGCAGAACATCCAGATAAAGTAGAAAAACTCATTTTAGTAGATGCCAGTGGTTTGCCAACAAATAAACCACAACCTTGGATTTTTAAAATGGCAAAAACGCCTATTGTAAATTCGATGTTTTTATATCTTACACCAAAATTTGTCATCAAGCAAAACATGAAACAGGTATATGCAGATGATACCAAAATTACAGATTCTTTAATCAATCGTTATCACAAAATGGCATTGAGAGTTGGAAATAGAAAGGCTTTTATAGACAGAGCAAAAATTGATTTTAAACCTTCTGAAAATGCAAATATAGAGAAGTTAAAAAGCATAAAAACACCTACATTATTAATTTGGGGAGCCAAAGATACTTGGATTCCTTTAGACAATGGAAAAAGAATGAATAGCATTTTATCAAACTCTAAATTGGTGGTTTTAGAAAATTCTGGTCACGTTCCTATGGAAGAAAATCCTGAAGAGAGTTTGGTTGTTTTGAAAAAAATTATTGAGATTCGTTAACGGTTTTGTGTTGTTAGTTATTTAGTTTAATGTAATTTTAAAAAAATGAATATAAAATCTTATCGCATTTTTGTAAATGGTAAAACTAGCCATGGTATTGTAAAAATATAATTTTATTTTATAGAATCTTTCACATATATTATTTTTTCAAAATATGTTTTTGTAGTTAAACTATCTATTCCATTTTCAAAATTTCCTTTTGCATATTCAAGCATATAGCCTTTTATTTTTTTTTCTCAAGGACTTTTAAAAAAATAACCAAAAACTGTAAAGTACTTTTGTTCTACATTCGGAAACCATTTTTGATTTACTTTGTCTATTGTTAAATTATAAAAAGTATCTAATTTGACTTCATTTTCATTTGAAAAGTCAGCGTTGAAATTATTTTTTGATTGTCCAATTATAACCATTAATTGAGAATTCTTTTCACTTATCATTGGTGAGCCTAAATAAGCAATAGCTTTCATTGATTCATTAAACTCTAAAGTATCTTTCCTAAAATGTATTACATTATAATTTGTTGAACGAATTCCTAAAGTATCATTTATAAAATCTTTCTGCTCAAAAATTGAATCTTGATTTCTCCAAGGTATTGTATCTCCTCTTTTATTAAGAAACCAAACTCTATTTATTCTTGAATGTTTTTTGATAACAAACCATTCTCTAATTTCTCGTAATTCTCCACTTTTTGAGTATAAATTCCAGATGCCAAAAGGTTTTCCATTTTTCCTGATTTTTCCTTTTTTGAAAATATTTCCATTTTTATAAAAGTAAAATACACTATCAAATTCAGGTTTCTTAACTAATTTTCTATAAACTTTATTTGGTTCTGACCTATAAAACTCAAAAGTTTCATTAGTCAATTTTTCAGTTTTTTTATTAGTACATGATGAAATTGTAAAAGCTGAAAAAAATATTAGAAGTAGGTTTTTCATTTATAATGTAAAACTTTATTTTGTATCCATTTGATTTTAAGTGAGTTGTATTTGTGGTTGGTGAAATTATATTTTTTAAAATTTAGAAACAAACCAAATATCAAAACCACTTCTTACGCTTAAAATACCAAACAGAAATAACTGTTATTAAAACCATAATTCCGAGTAAAATAAAATAGCCATATTTAAATTTTAACTCAGGTATATTTTCAAAATTCATTCCGTAAATTCCTGCTAAAAAAGTTAGCGGAATAAAGATTACAGACAAAATAGTTAAGGTTTTCATTACCTCATTTAGTCTGTGACCTTGAATACTAAAAATTAAATTTATTTTACTTTCTAGTTCCTGTAATTCAAAATCTATGTTCGATATTAAATTACTTGTCTGTTCTTTTAATTCGCTAAAGTATTTTACATCAAAACCGTTAATTTCTATCTTTTCTAACTTAATAATTGTGTCTCTTAAACTTAAAGTGGCTTTTTTAAAATTGAATAATTCTTGTTTTCTTTTTTCTACAAGAGATGTAAATTCTGGAGTAGGCTTTATTTGAGAAGAGCTTAGTTTGTCTGCACTTAATTCAGCATTTTTTTGATAAGTATCTTGGTAATTGTCAACAATAGATTCTAACAATAAAAAAAGTAAATAATCTGTTTTTTTCTTTCTAACAATACCTTTATTACCCTCTAAACGTTCACGTATCCAATTAAAATAATCACCATCTTTTTCTTGAATGCTCCATAAATAGCTAGAAGAAACAACAAATAACATTTGTTCGGAATCTAAATAGTCTTTTTGGGTTATTAAAACACGTGTAGATACAAATATCAAATCATCTAATAAAATTACTTTGTTAGAATGTTCTTCATCCATAAATAATTTCATTAAAAAATCATCTAACTTATTGTTTGTAACAATTTTTTTAAAAATTTCTGTATACTTTATACCATAAGTGTTTATCCATTCTATGGTTTTGGTTTGGTTGCTTAAAATAATATCAGAAATGCTATCAAAATTATTTTTTTGATAGTTTTTTGCAGAATATGTAATTAATGACGTGCATTTTAAAAACTCATTTTCCATCATATAAAATTATATTAATTTTAATTGCTGTTTTTTATTCATGACAACTACAAGTAGAAGTTGTAAAACTTTTGGTATTTAAATTCATAGGCACTCCTTGATTATAACCATTCATCTCAAAATAGAACTTTCCTCTTTTTTTATCATAATTTCCAATTTCATTCATAGAGTTTACATCATACAAACGTCCATTTATCATTGTGTAAATTACAGAATTTGAGTTTTGAATATTTTCTAAAGGGTTTTTATCCATAATAATTAAATCGGCTAATTTTCCTTTTTCTAAAGAACCAATTTCATCAGCAACACCAATATAATCAGCACCATTTATAGTAGCTGCTTTTAGGGCTTCGTGGTTAGATAAACCTCCTTGTTGCAGCATCCATAATTCCCAATGAGCACCTAAACCTTGCAGTTGTCCATGAGCACCTAAATTTACTTTTACACCTTCGTTAGCCAAAGCAGTAACTGTTTTAGATGTTAGTACATGTCCGTTTTTATACTCTTCTTCTGGAATCATTATTCTGTGTCTAGAACGTGGGTCAACCACATATCTTGGTGTGTATTTTAGTAACGTTTTATTCTCCCAAACATTCATTTTTTGGTACCATTCAAATTCGCCATTCATACCCCCATAATTTACAATTAATGTTGGTGTGTATCCAGTTTTACTATTTTTCCAAAGAGACAAAACATCTTTATAAACAGGATTTACAGGAATGTTGTGTTCTATTCCTGTATGTCCATCAAAAATCATAGACATATTAGAGTAGAAGTTAGAGCCTCCTTCTGGAACTACATTTACACCCAATTCTTTGGCAGCTTGCATTATTTGTTGACGCTGTTCTCTTCTTGGTTGATTATAACTTTTAATAGATTTTGCACCAAAAGCTTTGGTTCTAGAAATGGCGAAACGTGCATCTTCTAAATTATTAACAACAGCTTTAAAATCTCCTTCTGCACCATATAAAATAAACCCTGTAGAAAACATTCTAGGTCCCACCAATTTTCCACTTCTTTGCAATTCTTCCAAAGTAAATGCAGCAGCAGTATGTACAGAAGGGTCATGAGAAGTTGTAACTCCAAAAGCCAAATTTGCATAAAATTGCCAATGTTTTTGAGTGCTTAACCCATTTCTAAAAGCACCCACATGTGCATGCACATCTACTATTCCTGGCATAATAGTTTTGCCAGTCATATCATACACTTTTGCATTAGAAGGAACGTTTATAGCACTTGTTTTACCTATTTTTTCAATTTTATTTTTATGAATAATAATAGTTCCACTTTCTATAACTTCATTCCCATTCATGGTAATAATTCTTGCATTTTTAAATGCAATTCTTCCTTCAGGAACATCAGCTTTTTCGATTAGATTAATTTTAATTCCTTCAGGTTTATCAGTAACTAAATTAGTTTTTGCAAAAGGGTCTGTAGTGTTATTTACAATCGATTTGGTAAAATATTCATCTCCTAAAGTCCAATGTATTTTTTGATTATATGCAGACCAATGCAAGTTGATTCCTGCATTTTTAGATAAACTTTCCACTTTAAAAGATTTGGTATTTTGATCTAAATTTATTTCGCTACCATTCATTACAAAAGGAGCAACATACAATTTGTGTAAATGAATAAAAGCAATCCATTTGTTATCATTACTAGGTACCAATCTGTTGGCTAGTTTAGAAGAAAAATGACTTCTTTCTTCTTTACCATTCAAATCTACACTCTTTAATTTTTTTGTTAAACCACCAAAAAATGAACCTCCTGTTTGAAAGAAAATACGCTTATTGTCTGCAGAGAAACTTGGAAATTCTCCTCCTTTTGATACTCTTTTTGCTGAAGTTCCATCAGCATTTGCAACATAGATTCCTGTTTTTTTTGTGTAATCAAAACCCTGATCTCCATTACCAGATTCTTTTCTGTAAACTATTTGAGAACCAGAACTATTATAAGTAGGGTTTCTATAAATTCCTTTTTCTTTGGTAATTTTTTCTAAGCCAGAACCATCTAAATTTACTTTGTAAATTGCGCCCAAGTTTTCATCATTCCAAGTAACAAACAATACAGATTTTCCATCAGGCGAAAATTTTGCTTCAGCTTCAAAGTCGTTAAGAGTTGTAATTCTTTTGGGAGTTCCATTTGGTAATTCTTTCTTATAAATGTGTCCTAAAGAGGTAAAAACGATGGTTTTTCCATCAGGAGAAGTTTGGACATTTTTAATCATTTTTGAAGTGAATTCTTTTTCAAAAACTTTCCTTTTAACACGATGTGTTTTTGCTAATTTTATTTTTTCGTTAACTTTAAAAGGGATGTTAGTAAGTTTTTTGCTATCAATATTAATTCTATTAATTTTTCCTTGCGCCCAAATAACAATATCCTTATTATTTGGCATCCAAGAAAAATGAGGGTACACTCCAAAAACAGCCCAAGCTTCACTTTGGTCTTTGCTTAAATCTTCATAGATTGGCCACTCTTTTCCTGTTTCTAACTCGTGAATATATAAAACCGTTTTTGCTCTAATTCTTTTTATAAAAGCTAGTAATTTTCCGTCTTTAGAAATTACAGGTCTTGCTGCTCCTCCAGGACCACCAGTAATTCGCTCTATTTTTCCAGTTTCAAAATTATATTGATTAATAACATAGATTTGTTTGTTAGGATCTTTGTTGTACTGGAAATAACCACCTGGATACATATCTTCTGCATAATATAAATATTTTCCATCTGGTGAAATTGATGGATCATTTACGTCTTGTTGGTCATTTTTTCTTTTGGTTAATTTCAATCCTGCTGCTCCAGAAAGTGGATATTGCCACATTTCTCCAGCACCAACAGAACGTTGAGAAGTAAAGTGTTTTCTAGCGACTAAAGATTTTCCATCTGGCGTCCAAACAGCATTGTTTAGCAATCTATATTTTTCTTTGGTAATCGATTTTGCGTTTTTCCCATCAGCAGTCATCACCCAAATATTATTACCACCTTCTGCATCACTTGTAAACGAAATATATTTTCCATTAGGACTAAATCTTGGTTGTACTTCATAAGCCATTCCTGCACGTAAAATGGTTGCTTTTCCACCAGAAATAGGCATTTTGTAAATATTACCTAACAAATCAAAGACAATGGTTTTTCCATCTGGACTTACATCAAGATTCATCCAAGTTCCTTCATCTGTATCCAAACTAAATGAGTTGTATTTCCAATCTTTATGTGGGTTGTTTACATCCCATTTTGTAGCTTTTTTTGCTGTTTTTTTCTGAGAGAAAATTGTAAAAGAAAAAGAGCAAAGAAACAGTAATATGTATATTTTTTTCATTTTGATAAGTTTGATTTGGTTAAAGGTAAGATTTAATTTTATGTGATAAAAATATTTGTAAATTTGAGAGATAAAATACTTATTAAATTAATGGGTTTATGCACATAGAACAATTAAGAGATTTTTGTATTGCCAAAAAAGGGGTTACAGAACATTTTCCTTTTGATGATGTTACGTTGGTTTTTAAAGTGATGAATAAAATGTTTGCTCTTTCTAGCCTAGATAAATGGGAAAGAGGAGAAGAAAGCATCAACCTTAAATGCGATCCAGATAAAGCAGTAGAATTGCGTGGAGAATATGAAGGCATAAATTCTGGTTGGCACATGAACAAAAGACTTTGGAATACAGTTGCCATAAACACCAGTGATGTTTCAGATGATTTAGTTAGAGAACTCATCAATCATTCTTATGACTTAGTTGTAAAAGGGTTGACTAAAAAACTGCAAAAGGAATTAGAAGATTTAAAGAATGAATAAAGTACAGCTCAGAGCAATTTATAAACAAAAACGCAAAGAATTAAGAGAGGAAGAAATTAAAACATTGCAAGAAAATATCTATCAACAAATTTTTGATTTAGATATTTCTGAGGTAAAAACAGTTCATGTATTCTTGTCTTTAAGAAAGTTTAAAGAAATTGATACACAGCCAATTATCAGTTTTTTTAGAGCCAAAGGAAAGAGGATTGTTGTAAGCAAATGTAATTTTGAAGACAATACTTTATCTCATTTTTATTTTGATGAAAACACACAATTAGAAAACAATAAATTTGGAGTTCCAGAACCAATAAATGCAGAACAAGTAGACGAAAAAAAATTGGACTTAATTTTTGTTCCACTTTTAATTTCTGATGAACAAAACTACAGAGTTGGTTATGGAAAAGGCTATTATGATCGTTTTTTAGCAAATTGTAGAGAAGATGTAAAAACAATTGGATTAAACTTTTTTAAGCCAATTCGCAGAATAGAAGATACCAATAAATATGACATTGCTTTAGATAAAGTTATTTATTAATGACGATATTTTAAAGGCGTAACTTTTTTAATCTCTTTAAATTTTCTATTAAAATTTGAGATGTTATTAAATCCAGATTTAAAAGCAATTTCGGCAATAGATATTTCTTCTTTAGAATTTAAAAACTTGCAAGCATTCTCAACTCGTATTTCATTTAAAAAGCTCACGTAAGTTTTGTTTGTTCGTCTTTTAAAATATTTACAGAATGCATTTTTTGTCATATTAGCAACGTTAGCAACATCCTCTAAATAAATGGTTTTGTGGGCATTTTCGATAGTAAAGTCAAAAACATTTCGCATTCTTTTCCCTTCAATATCAGTATATTGCTTGTTGTAAATAAATGTAGAAAGCATATCAGATTTAGAATTTGAAATCATTTTAACAATTTCTAAAAATAAAATAAAACGCTCAAGCTTAGATGCATTTTTAAGTTTTAAAAAACGCTCAATAATTCCTTTTTTATTTGTTTTTACAGCTAAACCTTGTAAAGATTTCGAAAAAAAATGATTGATTTCAGAAAATTCATTTAAGCTAAAAAAGTTTTCACCAAAAGAAAATTCTGTAAAAAATAAACTTAGCATTTTAGAGGTAGATACTGAGTTTTTATCACTTTTAAAAGCGTGAGGTAGATTACTACCAATTACAAAAATATCATTTTCTGTATAGCTAGATATACAATCTCCTACCAATAAAGTTCCATTTCCTTTTTCTATAAAACTAATCTGAATTTCATCATGTTGATGTAATTTATCATAAAAAACAAGCTCAATATCTTCTTGATAAATTAAGGCATTATTATTGGGTTTAGGAATTTTAAAAGGATATACTTTCATTTAAAATTGATTTTTTCTGAGATTAGAAAAACAAAAATAAGTAAATATTATTCTTTTAAAGATTTTAAATTATAATAAATGGATAATATAGTATTAAAATTGAATAATTTTCTCCTATTTTAAAAGAATTAGGATTTATAATTTTATATCAAACAAATTATAACAAAATGAAATGCAATTGGGATGGTGTGATGCCTGCAGTATTTACATGGCTAAAAGAATCAAAATCTGGAGCTTTTGAAATTGACTTTGATACAACACAAAAACTGGCAGCAAATATTTTAAAAACTCAAGGAAAAGGAGGGAGTAGAATGAGCGGACTTGTAGGTTCTGGTACTTTGGGTGAGAATAGCTATCTGAGCAACAAACAGCGTCTTTCTTTACTTAAATCTCTTTCTGAGGTTGCTAAAGAATACAATATTCCATTAATCAGTGGAGCTTCAGCAGAAAATAAGGAAGAACTTGGCAAAATTATAGAAGGACTTGCAACAGTAGGAGTTGATACAGTTATGGTTATGCCTCCAAAAACGAAAGCTGTTCCAACTGAAAAAGAAATGTATGAGTACTATGCACTTTCTGAAGCAACAGCAAAAGATGTAGGTGTAACAATTATGCCTTATAACAATCCTGATGCAGCTGGTTATCATGCGCTTTCAACTGACCTTCTTATGAGGCTTTCCGTTCTTTCTAAAGTAACTGCTCTTAAAATATCTACTATAGATGTTTCAATTATAGAAACGCTGATGTTAGAGAATAAAGATTTAAAAATTTTGGCAGGAGTAGATACAGTCACTGTACATGCAGGACTTGCTGGAGCTTGTGGTGGGATTACAGGTGTTGGTTGTATCTTCCCAAAAGCAAGTGTTACTATGCAGGAGTATGTTATAAAAGGAGAGTGGGCAGAAGCAAACAAAATTTCTCAGGCTTTAAATTCCTTATCGTATTTAGATGCTCAGCCATTGCTTATGGAATATCTTAAGCTTGCTATGGGAATTCATCATAATGATGTTGTTGGTGGGTTACGTACCTTTGGTAAGAAATTAACGAAACAGCAAATTGATGATGTCCATGCAAGATATATTCTGGCAAAAGAAAGACTTGAAGTTCTGGACTTAATAAGTTAATCAAAAAAAGTAGCTTACAAACGAGTAAGTTTGAAAAAAAATTAAAAAATAAGTAAAGATGATTACAGGAAAAAACTACATAGGCAATCAAAACTCAGCAAATGGAAACAAAACATTTACAACTTTTAATCCAGAATTGAATGAAGAAAATCAAACCACATTTACAGAAGCAACATCAGAAGAAATTAAAGAAGCTATCAATTTAGCATCAGAAGCTTTTAAAGAATTTAGGTCTATTTCTGGGAAAAGAAAAGCAGCTTTTTTAAACACAATTGCTGATGAAATTTTAGCTCTAGATGACGAATTAGTAAAAATGTATTGTTCAGAAACAGGTTTGCCAGAAGGAAGAGCAAAAGGAGAAAGAGGAAGAACAGTTGGGCAATTAAGAGGATTTGCAAATTTAATAGCAGAAGGTTCTTGGGTAGAAGCAACTATAGATGTAGCACAACCTAACAGAGAGCCAATGCCAAAATCTGATATTAGAAAAATGTTAATTCCTTTGGGACCAGTGGTGGTTTTTGGAGCAAGTAATTTTCCTTTAGCATATTCTACAGCTGGTGGAGACACTGCAGCAGCTTTAGCAGCAGGTTGTCCTGTAATTGTAAAATCGCATCCAATGCATGCAGGAACAGGAGAATTAGTTGCATCTGCAATTATAAAAGCAGCTCAAAAAACTGGGATGCCAAATGGTGTTTTTTCAAACCTAAATTCAAGCGGAATAGAAGTTGGGCAACAATTAGTAGCACATCCAAAAGTAAAAGCTGTTGGTTTTACAGGGAGCATAAAAGGAGGAAGAGCATTGTTAGATTTAGCTGCTAAACGTGAAGAGCCTATTCCTGTTTTTGCTGAAATGGGTAGTATAAATCCTGTAGTTATTTTACCAAAAGCATTAGAAAACAGACATCAAGAAATTGCAAAAACCTATGCAGGTTCTATTACTTTAGGAACTGGTCAATTTTGTACAAATCCTGGGTTGTTATTAGGGATAAAAGGTGAAAATTTAACGAGTTTCATTAATAAATTATCTGATGAAATTGTAAAAATAAATCCATCTTGTATGTTGCATCCCAACATCAAAAATGGGTATAATACTAACAAAGAAAAGGTGGTTTCACAAGAAAATGTAACAATTACTGCCAATTACAAAGCAGATGTAGAAAATAATTATGCGCAACAAGCAGTTGTTACTGTAGATGGAAAATCATTTTTAGAAAATTCAACCTTACATTTAGAAGTTTTTGGGCCTTTTTCTATGGTAGTGCAGTGTGAAAATGAAAACGAATTAGAACAAATAATTGCCAATTTAGAAGGTCAATTAACTGGAACCATAATTTCAGATGAAAATGAAGTGAATAATTATGCCTCTTTAATTGCTGCACTGCAAAATAGAGTAGGACGTATTATTTTTAACGGAGTTCCAACAGGAGTTGAGGTTTGTGAATCTATGGTTCATGGAGGTCCTTATCCAGCTTCTACAGATAGTAGATTTACAGCAGTGGGTATTGGTTCTATAAAACGTTGGGTACGTCCTTTTAGTTATCAAGATTGGCCAAATTCTTTGCTGCCAAAAGAATTACAAAATGAGAATCCTTTAGGAATTTTTAGAACTTTGGAAGGAAAAAGAACCAATCAAAAAATATAATGAGGAAGTTGTATAAATTTCTTTTTAGTGTTGTCTTTTTAGTGTTGATGTTTTCCTGTAATAATGGAGAAGAAAAATGCGGTAGTTCTTCAAAAGAATTACATATTCTCATTCAATCCTATCAAATAAGAGAATCTTATGATAAAAATAAGTATCCTTTAGGTTTATTCACAAGAGAATATTACAAGCAAGAAGCAGAATATGCAGAAAATCAAATGCAGTATTTTGGATGTGTGGTTATGGATGAACTTTCTGAAACCGAGCAAATTTCTGCAGAATTATTAAAATTTGTGCTTCAAGACAAAATCGATTTTTACAAGTTCGAGCGATTTTTAAATCCATTATTATCAGATTCGGGTTTTCATAGTAGTTTAAATTATCTAATTAGACCTTTAAATAGTTATTGGGAAGTAAAAGAATATTTAAAAAAACTAAATAGCTTACCTGAATTTGTAAATCAACATTTTGTAAATTTAAGAGAAGGTTTAGCAAAAGGAGTTTCTCAACCAAAAGTAATTTTTAAAGGATATGAATCCACTTATAACGTTCATATTGTAGATGATTTTACAAAAAGTCCATTTTACAAACCTTTTCAAAACTTACCATCAAGTTTACATAAATCTCAAAAAGATTCCATTTTAAAGGCTGCAGAAAGTGCTATTAAAGACAAGGTTATTCCAGAATTTAAAAAGATAAAAACTTTTTTCGAAACAGAATACTTACCAAAAACAAGAACTACTTTGGGGGTTTCAGAAACTCCAAATGGTGCAGCTTATTATCAAAATAGAATTAATTTTTATACCACAAGTACACAATATACTGCTGATGACATTCATCAAATAGGATTAAAAGAAGTTGCAAGAATTAAAGCAGAAATGCAAAAAATAATTAAGGAATTAAACTTTAAAGGATCTTTTGCAGACTTTTTTAAATTCTTAAGAACAGATAAACAATTTTATGCAAAAACACCTAGAGAACTATTAATGATTGCTAGAGATATGGCTAAAAGAGCAGATGCTCAATTGCCAAAATTCTTTAAAACCTTACCTAGAAAACCTTATGGTGTTGCACCTGTACCAGATGCAATTGCTCCTAAATACACAGGAGGACGTTATATTGGAACTTCAAAAAACAGTACAGAGCCTGGTTATTATTGGGTAAATACGTATGATTTACCAAGCAGAACCTTGTATACTTTGCCAGCGTTAACAGTGCATGAAGCTGTTCCTGGTCATCATTTACAAGGAAGTTTAAACAACGAATTGGGAGATTCTATCCCTCAATTTCGTAGAAATTTATACTTGTCTGCTTATGGAGAAGGTTGGGGTTTATATTCAGAATTTTTAGCTGATGAAATGAATATGTACACAACTCCTTACGAACAATTTGGAAAATATACTTACGAAATGTGGCGTGCTTGTAGGTTGGTGGTAGATACAGGAATACATGCAAAAGGTTGGACTCGTGAGCAAGTTGTAAAATATATGTCAGAAAACACAGCATTGTCTTTACACGAAATAAACACAGAAACAGACAGGTATATTTCTTGGCCTGGACAAGCACTATCCTATAAAATAGGAGAATTAAAAATTAGAGAGCTACGTAAAAAGGCAGAGAGCGAATTAAAAGAAAAATTTGACATTAGAGATTTTCATGAAGTAATTTTAGAGCAAGGAACAGTTACTTTAGCAATTTTAGAAGATAGAGTTAATAATTACATTAATAATACTTTAAATGAGTAAACATACTTTTGTCTGTGTTGATGCCCATACTTGTGGGAATCCAGTAAGAGTTATAAAACATGGTGGGCCTGAATTAATAGGAGCCACTATGAATGAAAAAAGATTACACTTTCTAAAAGAATTCGATTGGATTCGAAAAGGATTAATGTTTGAACCTAGAGGTCATGATATGATGTCTGGAAGCATTTTATATCCTCCTCATCATCCAGAAAACGATTTTGCCATTTTATTTATAGAAACTTCTGGTTGTTTACCTATGTGTGGTCATGGAACAATAGGAACTATAACTATTGCAATTGAAGAAGGTTTGATAGCACCAAAAGTTCCAGGTAAAATAAAAATGGAAGCGCCTGCTGGCTTAGTAGAAATTGAGTATTCACAAAAAAATAATAAAGTTGAATGGGTAAAATTAATCAACGTAAAAAGTTATTTAGCAGCAGAAAATTTAACTATTGATTGTCCTGAATTAGGAGAACTTACTTTTGATGTTGCTTATGGGGGTAATTTTTATGCAATAATAGACCCTCAAAAAAACTTTAGTGGAGTTCAAGATTTTACAGCATCAAAAATTATCCAATACTCTCAAGTAGTAAGAGATAGGATAAATGCAAATTATCCCAATAAATTTATTCATCCAGAGAAAGAAAGCATAAAAGATGTATCTCATTTACTTTGGACAGGAACTCCAATTCATTCTACTTCTGATGGAAGAAATGCCGTTTTTTATGGAGATAAAGCCATAGATAGAAGTCCTTGTGGTACAGGAACATCAGCAAGATTGGCACAGCTTTTTTCAAAAGGAAAACTAAAAGTTGGTCAAGAATTTATACATGAAAGTTTTATAGGAAGTACTTTTGTTGGTAAAATAGAACGAGAAACTACCATTGGAAATTTTAAAGCAATTGTACCAAGCATAAAAGGTTGGGCAAAAGTTTTTGGGCAAAATACAATAACTATTGATACAGAAGATGATCCTTATGCTTATGGATTTTCTGTGATTTAATGTTAGAAAAACATCTATTAGTTTTTTAAAATTTGAAAGGTTTCATAAAAAAATATAGTTTAAAATGGCAAAAAGCGTAATTGTTATTGGAGGAGGAATTATAGGTTTATGCTCTGCATACTATTTACAAAAAGAAGGTCATAAGGTTACTGTTATAGACAAATCTGATTACAGCTCTGGAGCATCGTATATAAATGCAGGTTACGTTACACCTAGTCATATTATTTCTTTAGCAGCTCCAGGAATGATTAATAAAGGCATTAAATGGATGTTAGACGCTAAAAGCCCTTTTTATGTTAAACCACGTTTGGATTTCGATTTTTTAAAGTGGAGTTTGGTTTTTAAAAAATCGGCTACCAAATCTAAAGTAGAAAAATCAATTCCAGTAATTAAAGACATTAATTTGTTAAGCAGAGAACTATATCAAGAAATGAAAACTTCTGGCGATTTCGATTTTCATTATCAGCAGAAAGGTTTACTCATGTATTATCAAACAGAAAAAGCTGGAGAAGAAGAATGGGAAACAGGAAAAAGAGCAATTAAAGAGGGTTTAAAAGTCGAAAATTTATCAAAAGAAGAAGTTCAGAAAATAGAAAAAAAGGCTAACCTACATATAAAAGGAGCCGTTTATTATCATTCAGATGCACACATGACACCCAATGAATTTATGATGCAGATGAAAACGCATTTAAAAAAGAATGGAGTTAGTGTTTTAGGTAAAGAAGAAGTTTTAGATATTACTGTTTCTAATCATAAAATAACTCAAGTTAATACTACTAATCTTTTATTAAAGGCAGATGAATTTGTGTTAGCAACAGGAGCTTGGTCGCAAAATTTGGCGAAGAAATTAGGTGTTAAAATTCCGATTCAAGCAGGTAAAGGGTACAGAATTAATGTAGAAAGAGAAACAAACATTACAATTCCTGCCATTTTAATGGAGGCAAAAGTAGCAGTAACCCCTATGAACGGATTTACGCGTTTTGCAGGAACTATGGAAATAGGAGGCATTAATCATACTATAAACAAAACGCGTGTTAATGCTATTGCAAATGCTGCTCAAAAATTTTATCCAAACATCAAAATTAACGAGCAAGAAAGAGCAGAAGCTAAATGTGGTTTAAGACCTTGTTCTCCTGATGGATTACCATATATTGGAAAATCATCCAAATGCACAAACGTAACTTTTGCAACAGGTCATGCAATGATGGGATGGAGTTTAGGACCTGCAACAGGTAAGTTAGTTTCAGAAATTATTTCTGATAGCCCTTTTTCTTTAAACTTATATCCTTTTGCTGTAGACAGAAAGTTTTAAAATTTCTAAGTAACTTCGCTTTAAATTTATGAATAATGATTGTACAAGGAAACATTGTTGATATACAGAACAAGCAAGTTTTTAAAGGTGAAGTTGAAGTTAATAATGGTAAAATTGTAGAAATTAGACAAGCAAATCATTCTATAGAAAGTTATATTCTTCCAGGTTTTGTAGATGCGCATATTCACATAGAAAGCTCTATGTTAGTGCCTTCTGAATTTGCAAAAATAGCAGTTGTTCATGGCACAGTTGCCACAGTTTCTGACCCTCATGAAATTGCGAATGTTTTAGGTGTAAAAGGCGTTAATTTTATGATTGAAAACGGAAAAAAAACGCCATTAAAATTTAATTTTGGTGCGCCAAGTTGTGTGCCAGCAACTTCTTTTGAAAGTGCTGGAGCCATTATTAATGCTGACGATATTAAAAAGATGATGGAAAATCCTGACATTAAATATCTTGCAGAAATGATGAATTATCCAGGAGTTTTGTTTGATGATGAAGAAGTTTTAGCAAAAATTCAACACGCAAAAAATAACAACAAACCAATAGATGGTCATGCACCAGGATTAAGAGGAGATGATGTTAGTAAATATATTGCTGCAGGAATTTCTACAGACCACGAATGTTTTTCTTACGAGGAAGCTTTAGAGAAACTTCAAAAAGGAATGAAAGTCATCATTAGAGAAGGTTCTGCTGCAAAGAATTTTGAAGCTTTGATAGATTTATTACCTGAACATTTTGAAAATATGATGTTTTGTTCAGATGATAAGCATCCAGATGATTTATTGTTAGGGCATATCAATGAGTTGTGTGAAAGAGCAGTTGCCAAAGGAATTGATGTTTTTAAAGTTTTACAAGCAGCTTGCATAAACCCAGTAAAACACTATAATTTAGAGGTTGGTTTGTTGCAAAAAGGTGATTTTGCAGATTTTATTGTAGTAGATAGTTTAGAAAAATTCAACGTTTTAGAAACCTATATCAATGGAGAATTAGTCGCCAAAAATGGAGAAAGTTTTGTAAAAGATGTCGATTTTGAAATACTCAATAATTTTAACACAGATAGAAAGAAAGAAGAAGAATTTAAATTTGAATCATCTGCAAAAAAAATAAGAGTGATTGAAGCTTTAGATGGAGAATTGGTTACGAATCAAATTGAAGCAAATTCTTTAATTAAAGACGGTAATTTAGTTTCTAACATAGATACAGATGTCTTAAAAATGACTGTTGTAAACAGATATAAAAACGATAAACCTGCAGTTGCATTTATTAAAAACTTCGGAATCAAAGAAGGCGCAATTGCAAGTTCTGTTGGGCATGATTCGCACAATATCATTGCAGTTGGAGTTTCTGATGAAGCCATTTGTAAAGCTGTAAATTTAATTATTGAAAATAGAGGAGGAGTTTGTGCAGTTTCAGACTCTGAAGAAAAAATAGTTTCACTGCCTGTTGCTGGAATTATGTCAGATAAACCCGCTAAAGAAATAGGGAAAGCGTATGCAGCATTAGATAAAATGGCAAAAGAAATGGGTAGTAATTTAAAAGCACCTTATATGAGTTTATCTTTTATGGCGTTGTTGGTTATTCCGTCTTTAAAGTTGTCAGACAAAGGTTTGTTTGATGGAAATTCTTTTCAGTTTACTTCTTTGGAAATTTAATAAAAATGTCTTTATAAATAAAATAAAATGGAATTGAAAAATCTTACTTATAAATATAGAGATTTCTCCACAAGGTCGAAATGACAAATAGCTACAATAAAGCAAAGAGCTAGCAAACAAGTCTACCCCTGATTAAACGACCTGTTTGAGCTCTTTTTTAGTTGTCAGTTCGAGTAAATTTGCTTTTTCAGCAAATTTGTATCGAGAACAAAACTAAAAAAAGCGAGTAGTGAAAGCAGGAAATTGCTTCAAATAAAAAAGATTTAAAACACTACTTTTGCCAATAGCAAACAAAAAATAATACATGAGTTTACAAGAAGAACTAGAAAATAGAAGTAGTCACAAATGCGAGTTATGCACAGCAACAAATAATTTGTCAGTTTATGAGGTAAAACCAAAATTAACTGGTGGAGGTGGAGTAGATGGAAGCTTGTTAGCTTGCGAAACTTGTACAACTCAAATAGACAATCCAGAAGAAACAGATGCAAATCATTGGCGTTGTTTAAATGATGCTATGTGGAGCGAACACAGAGCTGTAAAAGTGGTTGCATGGAGAATGTTATCGCGTTTGCGCAAAGAAGGTTGGCCACAAGATTTGTTAGATATGATGTATTTAGAGGATGATGATTTACGTTTTGCAAAAGAATCTGGAGATCATTTAGATGAAAGCGAAAAAATTATTCACAGAGATGCCAATGGTGCCATTTTACAAGCTGGAGATTCTGTAGTTTTGATTAAAGACTTGAAGGTAAAAGGTTCTAGTATGATTGCAAAACAAGGAACTGCAGTAAGAAGAATTTCTTTAGACCATGAAAATGCTAAATATATAGAAGGTAAAGTTAGACCTACTCAAATTGTAATTATTACAGATTACGTTAAAAAAATGGCGGAAAAAGAGTAGTTTTATGTCATTTAGAGCGCAGTCGAGAAGTTGGGCGTTTCCTTTCTGCTCGCACTTGGAGTTTATCATGAGCGAAGTCGAAAGGCACTCGCTTTTTTTCAGAAAAAGAAAAAAGAGCTCAAACAAAGCTTCAATCGCTAACGCACTTGTTTGCTAACTTTTTTAAAAATTTGAAGTTTTAAAATTTTATTCTAAAAATATTAAGAACTTGTCATTTCGACCGAAAAGAAATGAAGTGGAGAAATCTCAGAAATTTTTTGTAAAACTTTCCCAGATTTTGTGATTTTTGGAATCCATTTTATTTTATTAAAAATGAAACTTTCTATTTCATGGATTATTCACTTAAAGCTTTTGCGCAAATATAACCACTTGTCCATGCATTTTGAAAATTGAAACCTCCAGTAACAGCATCAATATTTAAAATTTCGCCCACAAAAAAGAGGTTTTTGTGTTTTTTACTTTCAAAACGTTTAAAGTTAATTTCTTTTAAATCGATTCCTCCTGCAGTTACAAACTCGTCTTTAAAAGTGGTTCTCCCATTTGCATTATACACTCCTTTTGTTAATTGATTTGCTAAGTTTTCTAACTGAATATTATTTAAATCTGCCCAATTTTGAGTTTTAGAAATACCAGAAAATAGCACAAAACGCTCCCACAATCTTTTTGATATTTCTGTAAAAGGCGATTTCAAAATCACTGTTTTTCTAGGTTCTTTCTTTTTTAAGTTCAGTAAAACATTCAACACTTTATCTGTGGGTCTAGACAACCAATTTACTAGAACATTATATTGATAGTTTTTATCTGCTAAAATTCTTGCGCCAAAAGCAGACAGTTTTAAAACTGCTGGCCCACTCATTCCCCAATGTGTAATTAATAAAGGCCCTGAAGCCTCTAATTTTGTACCAACAATATTTACAGTTGCATTTGGCACTGCAATGCCTAATAAATCTACAATTCTTTTATCATTGATATTAAACGTAAATAAAGACGGAACAGGCTCTATAATTGTATGGTTCAATGTTTTACATAACTCCCAAACTTTTTTAGAACTTCCAGCAGCAATTACCACTTTATCAGCTTTAAAATTTTGGTTTTTAGTGTTAACAACCCATTGATTATCTTGTTGATAAACAGCATTTACTCCATGGTTTGTCAACACTTTAATTCCTAACTTATCAACCGCTTTTTGGAAACAATCTATAATAGCTTGACTTGTGTTTGCTTCTGGAAAAACACGATTATCATTTTCTATTTTTAAAGGAACTCCTCTATCATCAAACCACTCAAAAGTATCGCCAGTCATAAATTTATGAAAAGGTCCTAATAATTCTTTTTCTCCTCTTGGATAAAATTTCACCAATTCTTTTGGTTCAAAACAAGCATGTGTAACATTACATCTTCCTCCTCCAGAAATTTTCACTTTTTGGAGAACATCTTTTCCTTTTTCAAGGATTTTGATGTCTAAATCTGGGTTATTTTCTTTCGCATTTATGGCTGTAAAATAGCCTGCAGCTCCTCCACCAATTATAATAATTTTGTTCATTTTAAGTAACCTCTCGACTGCGCTCGAGGAGACATTTAGAAAGTTAATTGTCAGGTCGAGCGCAGTCGAGACCTAATTATTTTTTTATAAAACCATTTTCCTGTAAGTCAAAACAGTTTCAAATCCTTTGTTTTTAAAATACGCTGGTGTTGTTGAGTTTCCAGTAGCTAACACAAAATCGCCTCCCCAAGCTCCCAAACTTTTTATTTCTCCAAAATAATCTGGAAACAATTTTTCTTTTACAGGTTGTAATTTGATGATTGAACTGATAATTTGTTCATGTTCCACAATTAAATTATTAAATTCTGATATTGATTTTGCTTCTAAAAATTCTTCTGAAATTTCAGAAATTCTTTTGATTTCTTTATCAAAATTATTACCACTTTCTCTAAATTTTGCAATTCCTTCTTTGGAATCTTGTTTCTGATTTAAGTGGACAAAAAACAAATTTTCTTTAAAATTAGGATTAAATTCAACTTGATTTACAACAGGTCTCTGGTTTTTGATTTGATAAAATATAGGTAAATCATTTTGTGCACAAGCAATATCATAACCACTTCCTTTAAAAGAATTCCAAAGTAGTTTAAAAGCATCTACTTTTGCCCAATTTGCAATCGAATTTATTAATGTTGATGAGCTTCCTAAACCCCAATTTCTTGGAAAAGTTAAATTCGTTTTTACAAAAAAACCATTATCTGTTTCCAGAAAATTAGGATTCATTCTTTTTGCTGCTATTAAAATTTCTAATAAAGTTTCTGCGATGGTTTCTGCATTCCCTTCTTTATCAGAGTTAAAAGTACAACTGATTAAACGTAACTTGGATAAATCAAAAATGGCTTCGAACCAACATTCTCCTGTGTGCGTAAAACTGCCCCAAATTAATTGAGGTTCTTTAATATTTTTAACAATTAAATCTTGTCCAAATTTAGTGGGTACTGCTAGAGATTTTGCACCATCTAAAACAAGATATTCTCCAGTTAATAATAATTTTCCATTAGAATAAAAATGCATTATAACAGATTAAATTGTTTAAAATGATGTGTAAAATGTTTTGTATGAAATTTTTTCCAATACTCATAATCTAATTCTCCAAAAAATGGATGTACAACTGTTCTTGCTTTTTCTTTTTTAAATACTTTTTCAAAAAACTGTACTTGAAAAATCAAATCATTTATAGCTTCTTCTAATGAGTTAAATATTTCTTTAGTTGGTTCATCAGATAAAAAAGAGGCTCTAAAACCTGTTTGCAATTCGTTTTCTGTATCTAAAAACGGTTTTCTACGAGCAGTTTTTTCATCAGAAACAAAAACATCTACATCCCAATTACCATTAGATATTTGTGTTACTGCACTTAAATGCTCTACCATTTGTTGTGCATTCATTTTACCAAAATTAGGTTTTGAATGTACGTTTAATGTAGATAATTTTTCTCTAACCAAATCTTTATTTAAAAAATCTACCCAATTAATTTGTGGCTTTCTTAAAGAATTTATTTTTTCTACTACTGCAGAATGTGTGACTGTTCTTTTATCAAAATAAGCAGTAATCTTTTCTTTTTCTTCATCATTCGCTTTAAACTGGTTTAAGATATTTTGCAAGTGCATTTTCATGTGTCCATGCTGAATTCCTTTGGTTGTTAAAGCTTTTAAAGCAGCAAAATTTTGAGCCAAACCAGCAGCAGCCATAATTTGCATTAGAGTTCTTGCAGATGGTTTTTGCAACATTTCTAAAGATAATTTAGCCATTGGATGCAATGCTGTTAAACCACCAACAGTACCTAAAGCTAAAGGAATTTCTATCCAAAATTTAAAAATACCATCATCTATAGAACAATGAGATAAACTTGAGTAGGTTCCAGAATGAGAAGCATAAGCATGTGCTCCAGCTTCTACAGCTCTAAAATCGTTACCTGTTGCTAACACTACAGCATCAATTCCATTCATAATTCCTTTATTATGAGTAACTGCTCTGTAAGGCTCTACTTCTGCAATTTTTACAGCTTGGTAAAACTTTTCTGCAAATTTCTGTGGATTTTCTCCTCCTAAATCTGCAATTTTACAACTTACTTCTGCTCTAACTAAACATTCTGGAACGTAGTTAGACAGGATGCTCATTACAATTTCTATTTCTTCGTTTTCAAACTTTTTTGCAATAGCTTCTAAGCAAGAATTGATAAAATTCGCGCCCATAGAATCTTTTGTTTCAAAAGTTACGTGCAGTTGATAATAGTTGTCTAATTTATCAGTTTTGTCAATTAATTGGATGTCTAAAATTCCACCTCCACGTTTTTCCATATTTTTGGTGATGGAAGCTGTTGCTGCAAATAATTCTGTTTTATTTAAGTTGAAATATGTTTCTAATTCTTTTTTATCACCAGCAAACATAAAGTGGACTTGCCCAATTTTTGTAGTTCCTAAAACTGTTGTTTTAAAACCTCCTTTTGCACTCCAAAATTTACCCACTAAAGAAGCTGCAGCAACTACAGAACTTTCTTCTACAACCATTGGAATTACATAAGTTCTATCATTAATTACAAAATTGGGAGCAACCCCAAAAGGCATATAAAAATTAGAAATGGTGTTTTCTATAAAATCGTCATGCAATTGTTGCAAACCATCATCATCATTCCAGTATTGTTTAATGATGTTTAACGTTTCTGTTTGATTGTGAAAATAATTTTCTGTTAACCAATTTATTTTTTCTTCCTTGCTAAATTTGGAAAATCCGGAAATTAATTTGCTCATTTATTTGCTTGTAATACGATCAAGAACAAAGATAAGTCAATACTTTAAATTAGTAAGGTATATTCAAGATTTCTGTTTTTTTAGGAGATTTTTTGCGGATTTTTCCGTAAACTTGGCAAAGTTTTATTAAAATCAAAATCTAAATGAAACAACTACTATATTTTGCAGCAATTTCTTTTTTTATAAGCTGCAAACAAAACACAGTAACAACATCTAACAACGCAACAGGAGATAAAGAAATTACTCTAGAAGAAATTTGGGATGGCACTTTTTCTGCCAAAAGAATGAACTCATTAAATTCTATGAATGGAGATTTTTATGCTGTTATTAATAAAGATGAAGATGGCAATACAACAGTAGATAAATATAGCTATAAAACTTTAGAAAAAGTTGCTACAATTGCATCGACTAAAGATTTTAAGGGAATCAAATCTTTTTCTTCATACAGTTTTAATGATGATGAAACAAAAATAATTTTAGGTACAGATTCTCAAAAAATTTATAGGCACTCCTCTAAAGGAACATATTATGCTTACGATATTGCTACTAAAAAATTAACATTGATTGGCGAGGAAATTCAAGAACCTGTTTTTTCTCCAGACAATAAAAATGTAGCTTATGCAAAAGACAATAACATTTTTATTAAAAATGTAGCCTCTAACAGCATTACCCAAGTTACAAGAGATGGTAAATTAAATAAAATTATTAACGGAATTACAGACTGGGTTTACGAAGAAGAATTTGCTTTTGTAAGAGCTTTTGAATGGAACAGAACAGGAACACACTTAGCCTTTTTACGTTTTGATGAAACAAACGTACCTACTTTTTCTATGGACATTGTTGGTAATGAATTATATCCTAAACAACAAGTTTTTAAATACCCAAAAGCTGGAGAAAAAAATGCAGATGTTACATTACATACATATAGTTTAGCATCAAAAAATAGTAAGAAAATTTCTTTGGGAGATTACGAATATATTCCAAGAATTCAATGGTCTAATAATGATGCTATTTTGGTTGCTACTACATTAAATCGTCATCAAAACAATTTAAAACTACACAAAGTAAATGCTTTAAGAAACAACTCTAGTTTACTATTAAACGAAACTGACAAAGCATACATAGACATTACAGACAACCTAACTTTCTTAGCAGATAATAGCTTTATTTGGACTAGCGAAAAAGATGGCTACAACCATATTTATCATTATGATTTTAATGGAAAACTTATCAACCAAATTACAAAAGGAAATTGGGAAGTAACTAAATATTATGGTTTTAATAAAGTAAAAAAAACAGTTTATTATCAATCTGTAGAAAACGGATCAATCAATAGAGGTGTCTATTCTATTGGTTTGGATGGTGAAAATAAAAAATTATTAAGTAATAAAGAAGGGCAAAATTCTGCAGCCTTTAGTAAAAACCTAAACTATTTTATCAACACGCATTCATCTGCAACAACACCTCCAATTTATTCTTTATATGCTGCTGATGGTGAAATGATAAAAGTAATAAAAGACAATACAGAATTAAAAGAAAAATTATCATCCTACAAAATGACACCAAAAGAGTTTTCTACCATTAATATTAATGGGAATGATTTAAATATGTGGATGATAAAACCTGCAAATTTTAATGAATCTAAGAAATATCCAATGCTAATGTTTCAATATTCTGGACCAGGCTCACAACAAGTTGGAAATAGGTGGAATGGAACCAATGATTATTGGCATAATATGTTAGCACAAAAAGGGATGATTGTTGTTTGTGTTGATGGACGTGGAACTGGTTTTAAAGGAAGAGACTTTAAGAAAGTAACCCAAAAAGAATTAGGTAAATATGAAGTTGAAGATCAAATTAATGCAGCAAAAAAATTAGCAGAGCGCTCTTATATTGATAAAAATAATATTGGTATTTGGGGTTGGTCTTATGGTGGTTTTATGAGTACAAATTGTATTTTAAAAGGAAATGATATTTTTACTACAGCAATTGCTGTTGCTCCAGTAACTTCTTGGCGTTTTTACGATACTGTTTATACAGAACGTTATATGCAAACTCCGCAAGAAAATGCGAGTGGTTATGATGAGAATTCGCCAATAAATTATGCCGAAAAATTAAAAGGCAACTATCTTTTGGTACATGGTACAGGAGATGACAATGTTCATGTACAAAACTCTTACAGAATGATAAATTCACTAATTGAAGCCAATAAACAATTTGATATGTTTATTGTTCCAGACAGAGCACATGGAATTTATAAAGGAAAAAATATGCGATTGAATTTGTACACCAAAATGACAAATTTTATTGAGAAGAATTTAAATACAAAATAATATCAACCAAAATAAAAGTATAGATTATGTTAGATAAAGGAGTTAGTACAACTACAGAAGAACCACAAATGTTCGGACATCCAAAAGGGTTATTTTATTTATTTTTTGCAGAATTATGGGAGCGTTTTAGTTTCTATGGAATGAGAGCGCTGCTAACGCTTTATATGGTTGAAAAAATATTTGCAGCTATTGTTGAAAGAGATACTGCAACAGCAGTTGTTTATGCTTCTTACGGTTCTTTAGTATACGCCTCTACAGTAATTGGTGGTCAAATTTCGGATAAAATATTAGGAATGAGAGCTTCCATTTTTTTAGGTGGAATTTTAATGGCTTTTGGACATTTTGTTCTTGCAATAGAAAATGATATGGCTTTCTTCCTTGCATTAGCCCTTATTGTAGTGGGTAATGGTTTTTTTAAACCAAACATTTCAACCTTTGTTGGTGCTTTATACAAAGAAGGTGATGTGAGAAAAGATTCTGGGTTTACCATTTTTTATATGGGTATTAATATTGGAGGTATGGTTGCACCTTTTTTGTGTGCATGGTTGGCTGTTGAATATGGATATCATTATGGTTTTGGATTAGCAGGAATTGGAATGTTAACAGGTTTAATTTTCTTTTGGAGTGGAATTAAAAACAATGTATTTGGTGACAAAGGTATGCCACCAAATCAAGAAGTTTATGAAAAGAAAATTTTAGGAATACCTCAAAAAACGTTAATTCCAATTATTGCATTTTTATCTGCACCTGGTATAGCTTGGCTTTTGTCTTCTTGGAAAGATAATTATGTAAGTGGTATATTTAAATTCATTGGTTTTGCTGTTTTAGCATATTTAGGTTATATTTTATATAATTTAAAATCTAACGATGCTCGTAAAAAACTAATAATGGCGGTTTTAATTACTTTTTTTATGACACTCTTCTGGGGTTTTCATGAATTATCAGGAAGTGTAATTACTTTATTTGCATCAAGAAATGTTGCTTTAGATGGAATCATGTCTGCTGGTCAAACTAATGGCTTAAACTCTATGTTTATAATTATTTTAGCAATTCCTATTTCACTTTTATGGGGTTATTTATCAAAAAAAGGAATGAACCCTAGAACTCCTTACAAATTTGGTTTAGGGTTATTACTTGCAGGTTTAAGCTTTTATATCCTTTCTATTAGTGGAGGTAGTGCAAATGAAAACGGAATGGTACCTTTTTACTACTTATTTGTAATGTATTTTATTATTTCTGTAGGTGAATTGTTTATGTCTCCTGTAGGGTTGTCAAAAATCACAGATTTGTCCCCAAAAAACATTGTATCCTTCATGATGGGAGTTTGGTTTTTATCTTCGGCTTTTGCTTTTCAAATAGTTGGATTTATTGGAGAACAATTGGCTGTAGAAAGTACTGATAAAAATGTAGGAGGCTTAGATACTTTAGAGATTTATACAGATGGCTTTCACCTAATAGCAATGTATGCTCTTGGTGCTGGAGCAATTGTATTATTATTTTCACCATTAATGAAAAAATTATTAGGTAACGTACATTAAAAATAATATCAAGCATAAACCTCATAAACTAGTCATTTATGAGGTTTTTTTTATTTTCTAAAACTTACTAATTATGGATATATCTGCTACTAACAAAGAATTTAGCTTATTAAATCATAAGCCTGCATTATTTGTTTTGTTTTTTACAGAAATGTGGGAACGTTTTTCTTATTATGGAATGCGTGCCATTTTTGTTCTATTTTTAACAGCCTCTTTTTCTGATGGTGGTTGGGAATGGACAAGAGAAAGAGCTTTAGGTCTTTTAGGAATTTACACAAGTTCTGTCTATTTAACTCCGCTAATTGGTGGTATTATTGCTGATAAATTATTAGGTTATCAAAAAGCGGTTGCATTAGGTGCTTTAGCAATGACTTTAGGTCATGCAGCTATGTCATTAGAAACTGAGACTACATTATATTTAGGAATTGGATTATTAATTATTGGTAATGGATTATTTAAACCAAACGTAACCTCTATTGTTAGTGGTTTGTATGATAAATATCCTGAAAGAAAAGACGGTGCTTTTACTATTTTTTACATGGGAGTTAATGCTGGTGGCTTTTTAGGAGTTTTACTCTGTGGATTTTTAGCAAATAATTTAAGTTATTCTTGGGGGTTTGGTTTGGCTGGTATTTTTATGCTCTTAGGAACTTTGCAATTTTGGTTTGGGAGAGAAATTTTTGAAAACATTGGTGCTACTCCAAGTAAAAAAAATGATTTAGCTGATGCTGTTGCAACAAAAAAAACTGATTTACTCGAAAAAGATCTTCAAAAAAATAATACTCAAAAAAATATTCAAAGAGATAGATATATTGTTGTTGCATTATTGGCTTTCTTTACAGTATTCTTTTGGGCTGCCTTTGAACAAGCCAGTGGTTCTATGAATATTTTTGCAAGAGATTACACGCAAAGAGCATTAACTGGAAACTCTGCTTTAATTTTTAAAATTGTAGATGTTTTAGTATCTACTGTTCCTCTTTTAATAATTTCTTGGGTTTTGTTAAAACTATTTAGCCAAACTTTTAAAAAAATATCATTATCAAATATTGTATTAGGCATTAGCTTTATTAGTATTTGGGGAATAGTTATTTGGAAATTAAGTGTAATTATCCCTCAACAAAACACAGAGATAGAAGCTTCTTGGTTTTTGATATTAAATTCACTTTTTATTATCTTCTTAGCGCCTTTATTTTCTAAATGGTGGGAAAGTAAACTTAATCCCTCTGCTGCTGTAAAATTTGGTATTGGAATGCTTCTTTTAGGAATAGGTTTTGGAGCATTAGCCTATGGTTCAAGCAACATTCCTCAAGGTGCAAAAACAGCTTCAGTAAGTTTAATTTGGTTAGTCTTGGCCTATTTATTTCATACAATGGGAGAGCTATGTGTGTCTCCAACAGGTCTGTCTTACGTTTCTAAATTGGTTCCAGCAAAAAAAATAGGAATGATGTTTGGTATTTGGTATCTAGTAAATGCTTTAGGAAACTACTTGGCTGCAAAAATTGGAAGTTATATAGATCCTATTGTAGAACAATATTCTATGTCTTACTTTTTCTTAATTTTTACAATTGTACCTACTGCTGTTGGATTAATATTTTTAATATTAAATCCTTTGATGAAAAAATTAATGCACGGAATTAGATAATCTGTAAATTTGGCACATCATTTGCGACCAGTTAATTATGAAAAAAATCGTATTCGTATTTACAATTTTCTTTTTTTCTTGGAATAATATTGCCCAAGAAAATGTGAAGTGGCTTTCTTTTGAAAAAGCTATCGAATTAAATAAGAAAAACCCAAAGCCCATTTTAATAGACGTCTACACAGATTGGTGTGGCTATTGCAAAAAAATGGATTTAAACACCTATTCTAATAAAGTTATTGCCAATTACATCAATAAAAATTTTTATGCAGTAAAACTAAATGGTGAAGAGAAAAAAGATATCGTTTATAAAGGTCATACTTTTAAATTTCAAAAAGAAGGCAGACGTGGTTATCATCAATTACCTGCTGCTTTAATGAGTGGGAAATTATCTTACCCAACTACTTTGTTTTTATCAAAAAAAGAACAACTTTTAGACAGAATACCTGGTTATTTGGATAAAACAGTGATGGAAAAAGTAATTGCCTATTTTGCTGAAGAATTATATAAAACTAAAAAATGGGAGCTTTTTGATAAAGAATTTAAAAGCAATTTGTAAACTTATTCCTCGATAACAAAAGAACCTTTTTTTCCTGTGTAATGAAAAGGAATACCATTTTCCAAGCATTTATTTTTCCATCGGAAAATGTAACTTTTATAATTAGAACCATCTGCAACTATTTGTGATGGTTTTATTGTTTTTATCAATCTTTCTATATTAATTTTTGGTGAATCTTTTAAAATAACAATAGGTTTTTTTAAGGTGCCTATATTGTAAACCCCTAAATCATCAACAATTAAAATTTCTTTGTCCAAAAATTCTAAATAGTTTTTAAAATCTACTTGTTGTATTTTTTTTATTTTTTCTTTAATCATGTAAGCTTTTAAACTGTACTCCTCTTTTGCGTTTAAAGAATCTAAATTATGTTGCAAAAAAAGCTTGTTACCAACTCTTTTTCCTATTATATAAAACCTATTTTTATGAAAAACGAGCAACTCCCTTTTTAAATTATATTCCTTTACTTCAAATAAAAAAACAGATTGTATCAGTATAATTGAAGCTAAAACATATAGTAATTTTTTTGTTGATTTATCAGTAAAAAACCACACACTAAAAACAACTAAAAGATACAAGCTTAACATCATATAAACTGATATTGAAATTTCTCTAAATAAAAACGCTTCTTGATTAGAAATCCAACTTACAACACTATTCATCCAAGAAATTACAACTCCGTAAAAATCTGCTAAAAATTGAGGCAATATACCTATGAGTGAAGCAAAAATTACTAGAATACCACCAACTAAAATGTATATTAAGCAGGGAATAATTATTAAATTAGAAGCTAAAAACAATCCTGGAAGCTGCTGGAAATAAAATACGCTTAATGGTAAAACACCTAACTGAGCTGCAATGGAAACAGTAAACAATCCCCAGAAAAATTTTAAAATCTTATTTTTTGGTTTGTATATAGATGCTAATTTGGGCTGAACCCAAATAATACCAAAAACAGCTAAATAACTAAGCTGAAAGCCAACATCAAATAGAAACAGTGGTTTTATGCACAACAAAAAAAGCATTGAAGAAATTAAAGAGAATTCGATAATTTTTTTTCTCTTAAAACTCATTCCTATTGCCACAAAAGTAAACATAGTAACTGCCCTAACTACAGATGCAGAAAGTCCTGCTATAAAAGCAAAGATCCACAACAATAAAATAATGAGTATTGTTTTTACAATTTTGCCATTTTTAAATCTTTCTAAAGGTTTGCACAAAAAAGTTAAAACCAACAAAATTACACCTACATGTAAACCAGAAACTGCCAAAATATGTATGGCTCCAGCATTTTGGTAATCTGCAATTAACTCTTTAGAAATATCTTGTCTTTGTCCTAACAACAGTGCATTAATCACAGCAAGCTCATCTTTTTTAAAGTGATGTTTTAATAGCGATTTCTTAATGTGTTTCCTAACTTTATCAGACAAACCATATAAACTATTTGTTGGAGATTCTATTTGTAGAAACTGTTTATTCTTAACATATATTTGATGATAAATGTTTTGTTTTTCTAAATATGATTTATAATTAAATTGATGAGGGTTTAAAGGAGGCTGTACTTCATTTAAAATACTTTTAGAAATAATTTTATCATCAACACCTAACATCTGGCTATTTAAACTGTCTTTTTCAATATTTAGTAGAATTTTACCTACAGTCTTATGTGTATCAACTTGAGTAATATTAGCCTCATATTTATAGTGATATAATCCTGGTTTTAAAACTTTTCTAATTTTTAAAATTATGGTAGAATTATCATCCAAATAGTTTCCATAATAAGAATCATAATTCTGATAATTGTTAAAATATACAGAAGAAGTCCCCAAAAAAAAGAATAAGAAAAATGTAAGAAAACTGGATATTATTTTATTTTTTATTAAAAAAGTAACAAGCGCAAAACCACCTAAAATTAGTAGGGTTTCAAGAAATTTAAAACTCCATAAGTTGGTATAAAACTGGAAACAAATTCCAAGAATTACAAATACAACAAAATGTAAGGGTAAGTAATATAGTAACCTTTTCATAGCGAATTAAAGGTACTAAAAAAAATTAAATAGTACTTTTAAAGAATGTTTGTTGCTTTTACAAAAGCATTTTTCCAATATTTTTCTGATAGTGAAGAAACAATAACCCCTCTAGAAGAAGTTGCATGTATAAAACGAATAACGCCTTTTTTATGAGAAATAATCAAACCAACGTGGTTTATTCTTTTTCTACTCTTGTTGGTTCTAAAAAAAACTAAATCCCCCTTTTTAACTTTGCTCAAAGAAATTATTTTACCTCTTTTAGCCATGTCTCTAGAAACTCTAGGTAATTTTACATTTTCTTGTCCGTAAGCAACATAAATTACTCCTGAGCAATCCATCCCTTTTTTGGTTGTTCCACCAAATTTGTAGCGAACTCCTGTGTATTTTAATGCGTTAGCAACAATTTTGTCTGCCTTAGAAACAGTTTTTTTGTTATTTTGAATAGCTTTTTTAGATGATGAGCAAGAACTCATCATAAAAGAAAAAACAACTACTAAAAATACTGCTTTCTTCAACCCCTATTTATTTTAAACTGGCAACTATTTGTTGAGCTACTTTTTTAGAAGCTCCTTTTCCTCCAAGTTTTTTCTCTAACTCAAAATATTCTAAAAAGAGTTTTTCACGGTGTTTTTCATCTAAAATTTTAATCAATTCTTTTTTAAGATTTCTTTTATTAAAATCATTCTGAATTAATTCTTTTACAACCTCTTTATCCATAATTAAATTTACCAAAGAAATATATTTTAGTGTAATAATTCTTTTTGCTATTTGATAGGAAATACTACCACCTTTATAACACACTACTTGTGGCACTTTAAACAAAGCCGTTTCTAAAGTTGCAGTGCCAGAAGCAACCAAAGCTGCGTAAGACACACTTAATAAATCGTATGTTTTATTGTTGATAAATTTTACATCTTTCTTACCAATAATTTTTTGATAAAAAATAAAATCTTGACTTGGAGCACCAGCAACAACAAATTGATACTCTGGAAAATCATCAATCAAAAAAAGCATTACAAATAACATTTTTGTAATTTCTTGCTTTCTGCTTCCAGGTAATAACGCAATTATGGGCTTATCAGATAAATTATGTTCTTTTTTAAAAGTGGTAAAATCTACTTGCTTTCTGCCTGCAATTCCATCTATTAATGGATGTCCTACAAATTCTACATCATAATTAAATTTCTTGTAAAACGCTTTCTCAAAAGGCAAAATCACAAACATTTTATCTACATCTCTTTTAATGGTTTTTACTCTTGTAGCTCTGCTTGCCCATACTTGAGGAGAAATGTAATAATTGGTTTTAAAACCTTTTTCTTTTGCCCATTTTGCAATTCTTAAATTAAAACCAGAGTTATCTATAAAAACAATAACATCTGGATTAAATTGCTCTATATCTTTTTTACAAAATTTTATAAATACCAATACTTTTTTAAGATTCATTATCACCTCAAAAAAACCCATAAAAGCTCTTTCTTTGTAATGGCTTACCAAAGTACCTCCAACACTCTTCATTAAATCTCCACCCCAAAATCTAATTTCTGCATTTGCATCTTCTTTATACAATGCTTTCATTAAATTAGATCCGTGCAAATCTCCAGAAGCTTCTCCTGCAATAATGTAGTATTTCATATTAAAAAAACTTTAAAAATAAAGTTGTTAATGCAGTTAAAATTGTTGCTATTAAAACTCCTTTTGCTCTATGATCTTGTTTCTTTTTTATAAAAATAAAAAAAACAAACAAATTAGGAATGGCAGCTAAAGATAAAACTTTACCAAACAACTTACCTTCTTTTAAAAAGGCTAAAGATTCTGTAAACCCAAATCTAGAAAAGTATTCTAAATACAAGAAAATACCAGCAAAAGTGGCGAATAACGAAACTAAAATTCCGATTAAAATATCTTTTTTTACAGTTCCCAAGAGTTTAATTTTTGAATAAAATGATGTGCAGTCATATCAAACTGAACAGGTACAACAGAAACATATCCGTTTTCTAAAGCGTAAACATCTGTATCTTGTCCTTTATCTTTACTTACAAATTCTCCAGAAAGCCAATAATATTCTTTTCCAAAAGGACTTTTTCGTTTGTCAAAATCTTCTTTCCAATATCCATTAGCCTGCCTACAAACTTTTACTCCTTTAATTTCTTCGTATTTTAAATTTGGAATATTTACATTTAAAACAACACCTTCAGGTATGCCATTTAACAAAGCATTTAAAGTAATATTTTTCACAAATGTTTCTGATGGTTTAAAATCTGCATGCCATTTAAAATCTAATAAAGAAAAACCGATGGCTGGGACACCTTCTATACCTGCTTCTATTGCAGCACTCATTGTTCCTGAATAAATTACATTAATAGACGAATTTGATCCATGGTTAATACCTGAAACACATAAATCTGGTTTTCTATTTAAAATTTCGTTTATGGCCATTTTTACACAATCTGCAGGCGTTCCAGAACAAGTATATTCTAACTGAGGGCCATCATCAATTGTAATTGGATTGCAAGTAAGTACATTATCCACTGTAATTGCATGTCCCATTCCACTCTGAGGGCTATCAGGAGCCACAACTACTACTTCTCCAATTTTATTCATTATTCTAATTAAAGCTCTTAAACCTGGAGCTGTAATTCCATCATCATTGGTTACTAAAATTAAAGGTTTTTCTTGCATAACTTACTATTTAACTATCTAAGATTTAAAATTCAAAGTTAACGATAGTTTTCAATAAAAAAAGTGCTCTTTAAACACTAAATTTTAATTTTTCTAAAACAAATGTAATCGTTTTTTAATGATTTCATTTTTAACATTTTGTAAAGACCAATCTTTTTGTTTTTTGCGTAAACTTGTAGTTGATAAACTTTTAATTTATGAATCGTTTCTTAACAGTATTAATTTTATTGTTTACTGTAAGTTTTTCTAACGCTACTTTTACTCAAAATTCTTCAAAAAATCCTTGTTCTGGAGAAAAATATAGGCAATTTGATTTTTGGGAAGGTAGTTGGAATGTTTATGATACATCAGGCAAATTAATTGGTACAAACAGACTTGTAAAAATGCAAAATAATTGTGTGATGCAAGAAAATTGGGAATCTAAAACAAGTCCAAACAAAGGAACAAGTTACAACTATTATAACAAAACAGATGATACTTGGAATCAAGTTTGGATTGACAACTCTGGTTTTTCTTTAGTTTTAAAAGGAAAATTAATTGACGGAAAGATGGTCTTAAAAAGCAATTTAATCAAAGCAAAAAAGGGCGATTATTACAATAGAGTAACTTGGTCTAAAAATAAAGATAATTCTGTTACCCAAGTTTGGGAATATTTAGATGCTAATGGTAAAATAATATCAGAAGCATTTAGAGGGATATATAAAAACAAAGAATAAAAAACAAAATAAAAAAAATTGGCATTGTTTTAGTAGTTTAGCAATAGCAAAAAGTAATTAAAAAATAAAATCACGACAAAAGATTTATGAAGACGAAATTTAAATTATTATTCTTAGCAATTGCATTGCTAACGAGTAGCTTAAAAACAAATGCAACTAATTTTAATACAGATCCAGATCCTGAAAAAGATAAAATACTAATCTACGTTTTAAAAAACATTTTAACAAGAGGTCATTTTGTTGTAAAAGATATGAATGATGATTTCTCTGAATTTGTTTTTAAAGGTTTTATTGATGGTTTAGACCCAAGTAAAAGATATTTCACACAAAAAGATATCAAAGAATTTTCAAAATATAAATATCAAATAGACAATCAGTTATTAAATGATGATGTTTCTTTTTACAATTTAGTCTACAATCGTTTTATTGAAAAAATTAAAAATGCAAAATCTTATTATGGCGATTTATTAGCACAACCTTTCAATTTTAAAAAGAAAGAAACCATAGATATTGATTATGATAAAGTCGATTTTGCAAAAAACGAAAATGAACTAATAGATTACTGGCGCAAACAACTAAAATTAAACACTTTAAGTAGAGTTCAAGATAAAATTGAAAAACAAGAAGATAAGGCTAAAAAAGATAAAGACTTTAAAAAGAAATCCTTTAAAACTCTAGAAGAAGAGGCAAGAACAGAAGTGCTTAAAAATATGGATGAACTTTATCAAAGAATAGAAGAGTTAGAACATGAAGACTGGTTTTCTACTTTTTTAAATAGTGTTGTTAGTGCTTTTGACCCACACACAACCTATATGGCTCCAAGAATAAAAGAGCGTTTTGACCAAGACATTTCTGGAAAATTAGAAGGTATTGGTGCTCGATTACAAAAAAGAGGAATCTATACTCATGTTTTTGAATTAGTTTCTGGTGGTCCAGCATGGAAACAAGGAGAACTAGAAGCAGGTGATATTATTTTAGAAGTTGCACAAGGAGATGGAGAGCCTTTAGATATAGTTGGAATGCGTTTAGATGATGCCATTAAATTTATCAAAGGAAAAAAAGGAACAGAGGTAAGATTAACTGTTAAGAAAAAATTAGATGGTTCTACTAAAATAATATCTATTATTAGAGACGTTGTTCAGTTAGATGAAACTTTTGTAAAATCTAGTATTGTAGAAAAAGATGGTAGAAAATTTGCCATTATAGATTTGCCTAAATTTTATATTGATTTTTCTGATAATGCCTATAGAGATTCTGCAAAAGACATGGAATTAGAAATAGAAAGGTTAAAAAAAGAAGGAGTTACAGGCTTAATCATAGATTTAAGAAACAATGGTGGTGGTTCCTTAAAAACTGCTATCGAAATTTCTGGTTTATTTATAGACAAAGGGCCAATAGTACAAGTAAAGTATAGAGGAGAAGCACCTATTGTAAAAAATGACATAGATCCAAAAATACAATGGGATGGAGCAGTTGTAGTTTTGGTAAATGAATTTTCTGCATCTGCATCAGAAATTTTTGCAGCTGCAATGCAAGACTATAAAAGAGCTGTAATTATTGGTGGTAAACAGACTTATGGTAAAGGAACTGTTCAAAATATTTTACCAATTAATCAGTTTTATCCAAAATATAAAAAAGATTTAGGATATTTAAAAATGACTATCCAAAAATTTTACAGAGTTAATGGGGGTTCTACCCAAGTAGAAGGGGTTTATTCAGACATTGCTATGCCAACTAGATATAGTTATATGAAATTTGGCGAGCGTAATTTAGATGGTGCACTAAAGTGGGATAAAGTTGCCAAAGCAAAATATAATTTAGCCAATTCCTATTCAAATTTTAATGAAGTTGTTTACTCTAGTAAAGAAAGAATTGCTAAAGATCCTAAATTTAAGCAAATTAACGAATATGCAAAATGGTTAAAAGAAAATCAAAAAGATACTTCTTATTCATTAAACTACAAGATTTTTGAAAAAGAAAATAAGGAACAAGACAAGTTTTCAGAAAAATTTAAAAACACTTTTGATTTTAAATCGAATTTAACTTTTACATCACCAAAATATGAATTGTCTTTTTTAGAAAAAGATGAAACATTATCTGACAAAAGAAAAGCTTGGCACAAAAATTTATCTAAAGATATGTTTGTTTCTGAAGCTCTAAACGTTTTAAGTGATTTAAAAATGAATACAAAAAACGAAATTGTAAAGAATTAAAAAATATATAAATACCAATAAAGCCTGATAGTTTTTTTAAAAAAATACTATCAGGCTTTTTTAAATAAAAAAATATGAGTTTTAAAATATCTTTTAACACCAAATGGTCAGATTTTGACCCTAACAGACACATGCGTCATACAGCTTATAATGATTATGCAGCAGAAGTTAGAGTTAGATACTTTAGAGACCAAAATTTTTCTATAGAAGAATTTACAAAACATAATATAGGTCCTATTTTATTTAAGGAAGAAACCACTTTTAGAAAAGAAATTCATCTAGGAGAAACCATTACTGTAGATTTTAAAGTGCAAGGTTTATCAGAAAATAATGAACGTTGGAAAATTACCCATCAAATTTTTAATGAAGCAGGAAAACTATCTGCCATTGTAAAAGTTTATGGAGCTTGGATAGATTTAACTAAGAGAAAACTTACAGTACCACCAAAAGAGGCACAACATTTATTTGAAAATGCTGAAAAAAGCGAAGATTTTGAAAAGATTTCTTTAAGCATAAATTAAGGCATAAAAAAACTTCTTGAGAAATCAAGAAGTTTTTTACTTGTACAGGCGGAGAGACTCGAACTCTCACACCTTTCGGCACTAGATCCTAAGTCTAGCGTGTCTACCAATTCCACCACGCCTGCAACTTTCCAATCAAATTGGGATGCAAATATAAACAATACTTAGAAACTGCAAAGCAGTTCATTATTATTTTTCTATTTTTGAAAAACAAATAAAAAACTTTACATGAATACAATTCAATCTTACATAAAAGAACATAAAAAACGATTTTTAAATGAGTTGGTAGATTTGCTTAAAATACCTTCAATTAGTGCAGACAAAGCCTACAAAAAAGACGTTTTAAATACAGCTGATTTTGTTTTAGAAAGCTTAAAAAATGCTGGCTGTGATAAAGTTGAGTTGTGTGAAACTCCTGGATATCCTATTATTTACGGAGAAAAAATTATCGATAAAAGTTTACCAACAGTTTTGGTTTATGGACATTATGATGTACAACCTGCAGACCCCATAGATCTTTGGACTTCTCCTCCTTTTGAACCTGTCATTAAAAAAACAGCAATTCATCCAGAAGGAGCTATTTTTGCAAGAGGAGCTTGTGATGATAAAGGGCAAATGTACATGCATGTTAAAGCTTTAGAGTATATGACTTCTACAGGAAATTTACCTTGTAATGTAAAATTTATGATAGAAGGTGAAGAAGAGGTTGGCTCTGAAAGTTTGGCTTGGTTTGTACCAAGAAATACAGAAAAATTAGCCAATGATGTAATTCTAATTTCAGACACAGGAATGATTGCAAACAATATTCCTTCAATCACAACAGGTTTGCGTGGTTTGAGTTACGTAGAAGTTGAAGTAACTGGCCCAAATAGAGATTTACATTCTGGTTTGTATGGTGGTGCTGTTGCAAATCCTATTAATATTTTAACCAAAATGATTGCTTCTTTGCATGATGAAAATAACCATATTACTATTCCTGGCTTTTATGATAATGTAGAGGAATTATCTGTAGATGAAAGAGCAGAAATGGCAAAAGCTCCTTTTTCTTTAGATAACTATAAAAAAGCATTAGATATTGATGCTGTTTATGGAGAAAAAGGATATTCTACTAACGAGCGAAATTCTATAAGACCTACTTTAGATGTAAACGGAATTTGGGGAGGCTATACAGGCGAAGGCGCAAAAACTGTAATTGCAAGCAAAGCTTATGCTAAAATTTCTATGCGTTTAGTTCCAAATCAAGATTGGAAAGAAATTACAGAGCTATTTAAAAATCACTTTGAAAGTATTGCTCCAAAATCTGTAAAAGTTGTCGTAAAACCACATCATGGAGGACAAGGTTATGTAACCCCTACTGATAATATTGCCTATCAAGCTGCAAGTAAAGCCTATGAAACTACGTTTGGCAAAACACCAATTCCGCAAAGAAGTGGAGGTAGTATTCCTATTGTTGCTTTGTTTGAACAAGAATTAAAAAGTAAAACCATTTTAATGGGTTTTGGGTTAAATTCTGATGCTATTCATTCACCTAACGAACATTTTGGGGTTTGGAATTACTTAAAAGGTATTGAAACCATTCCATATTTTTATCAATATTTTACTAAGTTATCAAAATAATTTTGTCTTTTTAAAATCAACCAAAAATGAAGCTAACCAGAGAATATAAAACTTATTGGTCTGCAATAGAGAAAGTAATTTTTAAATTTATATTTCTTTATTTTACGTTCTATATTTTATCCATTTTTACAGGTGGTTTATGGGAGCCAATAACAAAATGGTTAGGTAGAACGTTTTTTAATATTACTTATGATTTTTCTTCTAATGGTAGAGGAAGTGGAGATACAACTTATGCATATTTAACGCTCTTTTTATTTTTATGCCTATCTACAATTGGTAGTGTTATTTGGTCTTTTATCGATAGAAAAAGAGCCTCTTATAATCAAATACAATATGGTTTTTTGGTTGCAATTCGTTTTGTTTTAATTTTCTTTATGCTTACCTATGGTATTATTAAAATATTTCATTTGCAAATGCAACCTGTATCTAATGCAGGTTTACTTAAATCTTTAGGAGAAAAAACGCCTATGGGTTTGGCATGGACTTTTATGGGGTTTTCTAAAACATATAGTGTTTTTGCAGGTTTAGCAGAAGTAATTGCTGGTATTTTGCTAGTTTCTAGAAGAACTCAAACTTTTGGTGCTATAGCCACTATTGTAGTGATGCTAAATGTTTTTATGATGAATTTATGTTTTGACATTCCTGTTAAAATATTTTCATTTCATCTATTCTTAATGGGTATTGTGCTTTTAATGGCAGATGCAAAACGTGTTTTTGGAGTTTTATTATTTAATAAAAATATTGGAGAGTATGTTATTTATCCACAGTTAAAAAAAGGAGATAGACAAATTATAATTATTGTAAAAAGCGTACTATTACCAATAGTGATTGGTTTTTTTGTATTAACCAGTTATCCTAGATATCAAAGAACGTACTTAAATCCTAAAGCTCCATTATTTGGTATTTGGGAAGTTTCTGAATACAAAACAGGAAAAAATAAGGTAATTTCTGAAACTAATTTTAGAGAACGTTGGCAATATATTGCTGTAGATAGAGCCAAATACGCCTCTGTTAGAAAGTTTAATGATAAGCAAAGAGCATATAAATTTATTGTTGATACAGTACAAAAGAAAATAGCTTTTGGTTTATATAGAGCAAAAGAACTAGACACTTTACAGTACACATTAAAAGATAAAAACCTCGAAATTTTTGGAGTTATAGAAAAAGATTCTGTATTTGTTAAGGCAACATTAAAACCTGTTGATGATTTTTTACTTCAAAATAGAGGCTTTAACTGGATTAATGAAACCCCTTACAACAACTAAATAGAAATATACCAAGTTGCTCTAAACCAAAGTGTACCTTCTGATGGATTTTTAGAAATAAACTCACTTAATCGATAATCTAAACCTATTTCAATTTTGTCCTTTTCTGATGCTTGATAACCAAGATAAGGTGTAAGTCTAACTTCTAAATCAGAAAAATCATACAGGTATTCGTTACCAATTTTTAAGTAAAATTCTTTAACATCTACACGTTCTCCATTTAACGGTTTTTCTACACTTAATCTATAACGTGTTCTATAGGTGGTTCTTTTTTTAGATTGATAAAATTGCTCAAAAGCAAACCTATGTCCTATTTTTAACGAAGAAAATTTATCTACAAAATTGTAATGCTGCAATGTTCTGTGTATGGTTTCTGAACCTCGAAAACGTAAAATATATCCAAAATTTAAAGATTGATTTCCAGCAATTTTTATGGAATAGATAGAAGAGATATCTACTAAACTATGTGCAAACATAAAATCTTCATCGTAAATTATTCTTCTGGTTTCTAGACTGTTTACCCATTTTGTTTTGTCTGATAGTTTTTTTGATAGTACAACTTTTGGGAGAAACCCCAAATCTACATCAGACTGACAAAACGTGTTTGTATATAAAAATAATCCTAAAAAAATAATAAAAAAAGTTCTCATTTAAAACTCAAGATTAATAGAATTGCTGGAAGAAAATTGCAATTCTTTAAAAATAGTACCTTTTGCATTCATTAAAACCTCGTAGTTATTATACCCAGTTTTAGTTTTACCCTTTACCACAATTTCGTAATTGGGTATTATTTTTTGATGATGTGTTTTTAATTTAAAAACAGATGTATACATTTCGCTTTCAGCACCTTTGTATTGTACCTGAACCTTTTTAATTTTATACTTTAAAAATCTTTTTTTTAATGAAGTAGTAATATTTTGTTGAATTTCTTTGGGCAGTTCTTTTAATTTTACTGTTTTTTCTACATCCAGAATCTCACCTTTTTCAGAAAACTCTATACTGTATTTGTGGTTGTTATAACACACTTTTGCTTCAAAAGTTTTACCATCATTACTTTCTTCTGCATACCATTTTACTTTCTTTTTAAAATCCCACATTTTTATGATGTGTGATGCTGTTTTGGGCACCTCTTTTTCTTTAATTCTATATTCTCTTTCAAATTTTTGTTGAGATATCACAATTTGTATGTTTACAAATAGTATAAGTAAAACACTAAAAAAGTACTGGTTTTTCATACAAACAAATTATTTTTTTGTTACTATTAATTTTAAAAATGCTAAAAGCTGCGTTAGGGATTGAAGTGGAAATCCTTTTGGGCTTTTTTGCTCAAAAGATTGTAACGTAAAGCCCGTTAAAACGCCCAAAAAAATCTATTTTAAAATATAGGCTTTTGTTATAAAATCTATTTCTGGATACTTTCTTTTAATAAAATTGTGACCGTATTTATTGATGGAATCTTGCCTTCTACCCAGTTTATCTCCATATTTATGATAGAATTTTAGCACATTTTCAAATCCGTTAGTAACTTTTGCAATCACTGGAAAACCTTTTACGCCTGAATATGTTAAAGTGTCCAAACGATGATTATTTTTTAAATTGATAAAAATTTGAGTGGTTCTGGTTTTCTTTCCTCCTCTTGCAAAAGCAATGGTCATAGAATCATTTTTTTTAAGTATAGGTTCATCTTTAATTCCGAAATTATTCCATGCTTTGTTAATGATAGAATCGTTATGAATTCCAAACTGTGCCACAAATTTTGGCACAACTCTAAAAACTGGAGTGTTGTTATAAAAACCGTGTTTTATTAAAGCGTGCAATCTATCTACACCTGCTGGAGACCAAGCTCTTTTGGCATAAATATCAAAGTTACCTTGTGTCGTTTCAAAACGTGCATTAAACTCTTTTGGAGCTTCTTTTTTTATCCATTTTTCGCTAAATATTTTTTTAGCACAAGAAAAAAACAAGCAGATAACAAATAGGTATACTAATTTTTTCATGAAAAATGATTTTTTTGAGTGCTAAGATACTAAAGATGAATAAATTTTTAACTCTACATTTGTAGAATTGATTTTTTTATTCTATGTTTGTAGAGTAAAAAATAAATTCTTATGCAATTATCTAAAACTGAAGAACAATTAATGCAATATTTATGGAAACGTAAAAAAGCATTTTTAAAAGATTTATTAAAAGATTTTCCTGAACCAAAGCCTGCAACAACAACAGTTGCTACTTTATTAAAAAGAATTTCTGATAAAGGTTTTGTAGATTATAAACTGTATGGAAAATCGAGAGAGTATTTTCCGTTGATAAAAAAAACAGACTATTTCTCAAAACATGTAAATGGTTTGATTAAAAATTTTTTTAATGATTCTGCAAGCCAGTTTGCTTCTTTTTTTACAAAAGAAACCAATTTATCTACCCAAGAGTTAGAAGAATTGAAAAAAATAATAGACAGTCAAATTAAAAAACAACAAAAATGATAACCTATATTTTAAAATCTGTAAGTTGTTTGGCATTATTGCTGTTTTTCTATCATTTTATATTGGAAAAAGAAAAAATGCATTCTTTCAATCGTTTTTATTTATTAATTGGGGTTTTAGTTTCTTTATTAATTCCGTTTGCGACACTAACTATAGCTCCAGTTCCAGTAACAGTTGCCACAATTAAAAATATTGAACAACCTTTTGTTGTTGAAGAATCTGCTCCAATTCTTATTAAAGAATCTATCAATTACACAAACTACGCTATAGGATTTTACTTGCTAATTTCATCGATATTATTAATCAGATTTGGAAAAAATTTATTTAAAATTTTTAAAAAAATAAGATTCAGTAAAAAAACAAAACATGAAAAAGCAACTTTGGTTTTAGTAGATGATAAAATTTTGCCCCACACTTTTTGGTCTTACATCTTTATTAATAAAGACGATTATAACAAAGGGAAAATTGAAGAAGAATTATTTACTCACGAATTAACACATGTAACCCAAAAACACACTTTAGATGTTTTATTTATAGAGTTGATTCAAATTGTATTTTGGATAAATCCTTTGTTCATATTTCTAAAAAAAGCGGTTCAATTAAACCATGAGTTTTTAGCGGATGAAACCGTTATCAATCAACATAAAAACACTTTCCAATATCAGCATTTATTATTGAATAAAGCTGCTTGGAACAACGAATATTACTTGGCCAGTAATTTGAATTATTCACTTACTAAAAAAAGATTATTAATGATGACAACACAAAGTTCACACACAAAAATTTGGTTAAAAAAACTGGCGGTAATTCCGCTTTTAGCCGGATTTGTACTCCTCTTTGCAGAAAGAGTTGAGGCGCAGGAAAAAATTGAAACTATTTATGAGCAAGAACCATCTAAACAAAAGAAAATAGAGGATACAGAAGCTTATAAAGAATATGTTCATAAAGATTCTTTTATAACTTACAAAGACAAGAATGGAAAAAAGGTTTCAAAACGTTATAGTAAGATGAGTAAAGAAGAAAAACAAAAAATAAAATTTTTTACTCCACCATTAACATTTAAGAAAAAGCCACCAACAAAAAAACAATTTGAAGATTTAAAAAATGAAAAGAAATACGCTATTTGGATTGATGGTAAAGTTGTAAAAAATGAAGTTTTAAACAATTACAAACACACAGATTTTGTAAGATACTCTAATAGCCATGTTTATAAAAATGCAAGAAGTAAACGTTTTCCTCAAGAAAATCAAGCAAGTTTAGAGACCATAAAATATTTTAAAGCTCAGAATAAAAAAAGGGTGCAAAAATTTAACGACTATTTAGAGAAAGAGTATAAAATTGAAGAAATTAAAGAGAAGCCTACAGAATATAATGATTCTCCAATTCCATCTAACAATTCATCTAAACAAAGTATTAGTGATATTAAATTAAAAAATCTTAATGTTTTAAAAAATGAGTATTTAGATGCCTCAAAATCTTTAAAAAAATATAACAAAATAAACAAGTTATATGAAGCAAAAAGAAACTTAAAACCTCATTTTATAAAAAGTTCTAAAAAAAGGCAGAAAGGTTTAAAAGAGCAGTATTCATTATTAGGAACTTTATATTTTAAATTATCTAAAGAAGACAAAAAAAAGGCAGAAAGACCAGTTCATCCTCATGACCCTTACTTAAAATTGATGAAAAACAACAAAGTTTTTTATAAGTTAAAGAATGATTTAACAGCAGAAGATAAATTGTTAATTCCACCTCCACCACCAGCTCCAAACGCAACAAAAGCAGAAATTTTAAAAGCAAAAGCTGCACATAAAGATTGGAAAAAGAGAACCGGAAATGATTTTGCACCTCCACCACCAAGAAATCATTTAGACCAAGTGATAAAAATGGCTAAAAAAGGAGCAAAATTCTACTTTGAAAAAGAACCAATAAGTTCTGACAAAGCAATTGAAATGCTGAAAAAGAATAGAAAATTAAGTATCCATTCAGAAAGCACAAACAACAGCGATTACAAAGTTTGGATTTCTAAAACACCTATTAAAGATTAATTTTTTAAAGTTGAACAATAGTCTTCGACAAGCTCAGACTGACATTCTAAAGATCAATAAATTTTATGATTGTCAAACTGAGCTTGTCGAAGTTTCTTTTTATGTAACAATTTCAAATTTAAAGCGTTGTATTAGCATAACTTGTCATTTCGAGTGATTTTTGAGTTTACGAAAAAATTGTATCGAGAAATCTCTTTTCTAATTTATTTTTTTTGAAGTGGCTAAAATAATTCTTAAATGCTTAAAAATTTCTTTCTTATCTGTTCTGGAGTTGATAAAAATTTAATTGAAGATTGTTCTAATGGAGAACAAAATAAATATGTTGGCATTGGAGCCACCGTTTTTTTTACAGCAATTATGGCAACCATTGCAGGAAGCTATGCTCTTTATACTGTTTTCGATAATTTGTATGCTGCAATTTTCTTTGGATTGGTTTGGGGCTTGTTAATTTTTAATCTTGACAGGTTTATAGTTTCTACCATTAAAAAATCGGATTCTAAATGGAAAGAATTTCTGCAAGCATCACCTAGAATTTTATTGGCTGTAATTATTGCCATTGTAATTTCTAAACCTTTAGAGTTAAAATTGTTTGAGAAAGAAATCAATCAAGTTTTATTGACTGAAAAAAACCAAATGACATTGGATAATAAAACCCAAATAGCACAACAATTTATACCAGAAATTGTAAAAATAAATTTAGAAATAACAGCTTTAAAAGCAGAAATAGACACAAAAGAAGCAGCAACCAATGCTTTATATGAAACTTACATTGCAGAAGCTGAAGGTAGAAAAGGAACAAAATTGTTAGGAAAAGGACCTGTTTACAAAGAAAAAAGAGAAAAACACGATGCTGCTTTGGCTGAATTGAATCAACTGAAAAAAGATAATGCAGAAAAAATACAAGCAAAAGAATTAGCGATTGTAGATTTGCAAAACAATCAAAAAAAATCTGAAATTAAAACACAACCCATTATTGCTAATTTTGATGGATTAATGGCAAGAATAAATGCACTTGGTAAATTACCTTGGTTGCCATCATTTTTTATTTTTCTATTGTTTTTAGCTATAGAAACGTCACCTATTTTTGCAAAACTAATTTCACCAAAAGGCGAATATGATTTTAAATTAGAAGATAATGAAACCGCTGTAAAAACTTGGGTACAACAACAAGTTCAGCAAAGAGAAGAAATGCTAAAAGCAGACATCAACATCAACAAAAAAGTGTATAATGATATTACAGAAGAGGAAGAATTGTATAACTACAAACAAAAAATGGCTCGAGATTTAATGAAATTACAAGCCGATTCTTTCTATAAAAAACAACAAAAAATGTTGTAGTATCTTAATAATTTGAGTTTATATGTCATTCCGAATTAAGAATGAGGATGAATCTCAAAAACAAAAAATTTCTGAAATTCCTAAATCGCTTATAAAAGCTCATTTTGAAATAACAGACTAAAACCAACAACAAAAACTAAAAAACATACTTATGGCATTAACAGAGTCAAACGAATTTAAAATAGGAACAAAAGCTCCAGATTTTAATTTAATAAATACAATAGATGATACATTTTATTCGCTAAACGATTTAATAGGCAAAAAAGGAACTGTTGTTATGTTTATTTGTAATCATTGTCCTTTTGTAATTCATGTGAATGCAGAATTGGTAAAAATGGCAAATGAGTTTCAAGAAAAAGGAATTAATTTTATAGCTATTAGTAGTAATGAAATAGAAAATTACCCACAAGATGCCCCAAAATTTATGAAACAAGTTGCAGAAAAATTGAATTATCCTTTTCCGTATTTATTTGATGAAACCCAAGAAGTAGCTAAGAATTATGAAGCTGCTTGTACTCCAGATTTTTATGTTTTTGATGAAAATTTATTAGCAGTTTATCATGGGCAATTAGATGATTCTAGACCTGGTAATGGAAAACCTTTAGATGGTAAAGATATACGCAAAGCATTAAAACACTTGTTGGAAAATAAACCTGTTTTAGAAACCCAAAAACCAAGTGTGGGTTGTGGAATAAAATGGAAGTGATTTTTTTTGTTTTCACTAACGTGTTTGTGTATGATTTCGTTACGTGGTTTAAGCACCTAATTTAGTAAATAATTACTGACAAAGAAAGTCCTTGCGGATTTTTGCAAGTAGGCAAAAAGCGAGCAATAAATTATATATGGTGTTGTACACAGTTAATTTTGTTTTAGTATTTCCTTCAATTCAGTTTCTGTAGTTTTCTTTAAATTAACTTCATAACTTTCTTGTTCATTTAATTCAATTTTATCAGCAAATAAATAATCATTTTTAAATCCTACAATTATTAAAAATGTATTATTTTTTATAAAAGGAATATTATTCAAATGTATGCTGTCTTTTCTGTGAAAATTTGAAATAAAGGAATTCAGGTTTTTATAAACTACGTAAGAATTAATTAAATCGATATTTACATTATTCAAATTTATTTTAAAATCTAATGATGATGTATTTTCTACAAATTTATCAATATTAATCCAACTTAAATTATTCGTCATTATTGAGTTAGCAGTACTGTCAATTTTGTAATATTTTCCTGGAAAATAACCTATAGTATCTACTATATTTTCTACAACTGTAATTCCTCCTCCAGCATTATGAAGAACATCTTTTTTATGAATAATAGCTTTTCTCTCGTCTAAAATATCCCATTCAAATTGACCTAAAGTATCAACTTTCGCTGAAAAAATATTATTTCCTTTTAATTTGTTTTCAGGAAACTCAATTTTTAGAAATTTATTTTCTTTCAATACAATTCTTTGGTTTCCAACTTTAAATTCTATAAAAATTACTCCAGAACTTTCTAATAATTTCCCATCACTCGTAATTGTATTAACATTATTGTAAATAAGATCTTCAAAGTTATAAAATTCATTAAGGTTTAATGATACTTTCTCCTTTTTTGAAACTTGAAAATCTTCTCTATTATAAAATATTTTTGTTCCGTTTTTTCCATTTATTTCAAGAGAAACTAATGTATCTAAATCAAATGTTTGCAATTGATTTTTCCCAAATTTTTCTAATTCATTTTTGGGAAACTCTCTAATGAAATCTTTTTTGCAACCAATTAATATGATAAATGTAAAAATTATTAAGGAAGTTCTATTTTTCATAATTGTGTACAACTCTAATAATAAAGTGAGTTTTAATTCACTTTATGATGAGTTAGCGAAGTTATATTTTTAAAAGTTTAGAACCAAAGCAAACTATTTTGTATTAAAATTTTCAAAAAGTTTTTCCAAACTATCTTTAATTTCACTTAAACCAAACATAAACGTATTTCTTAGAATGTTTAAATCTTTGTTGTCTGTATTAATTTGAATGTTCTTTTTTGTAGTTTCTATCAACTCAGAAAAATCATCTATTTCTTTTTGATTTACACTTTCTTTAGAAGCAAATTTTTTAATAATGTCACAAGCTTTTTCAGTTACTTTTTCTGAGTTTTTTTCAATACCAGCTTCTCCATCAGAAACATTTACATCAGATTTATCTGCAACTCTTTGAATAATAGTAATAGAGTTGAATAAACGCTCTGTATTTTTAATTAAATCTTGTAACTTTTGTTTATCACTAAAAGCAATAGAGTTTGTGTTCTTTTTAGCTTGATTTAGGTTGGTACTAAAATTATCATTTATTTTAGCTGTGTTTTTATTTTCATTATCTCTGGTATTTTCAAACTCAATCTGAAAACGATCACAAGTATTTCTTAATGCTTTTCTAATAAAATGCAAAGCTCTACTATCTGCGGTTTTAGGCCAAATAATTATAGAAATAAGAATACCTACAGCAACACCAAATCCAATAGAATATAACCTGCTTAAAACCAAATCAAAAGCATTGCCCTCTGAAGCCAATGCCAAAGCAACAGCAGCAACAACACCATATCTCCATTCTGGTCTGTAACTTGCAATTCCGTTAATAATAAATAAGGATAATAAAAGTGATAGTACTACACCTAACTCCCAAGGAATTAAAGCCACAAAAATAAAACCAATAATGGCACCCACTAAAGTTGATAAAAGTCTTCCTTTTGCTTGCTGAAATGTATTACCTATACTCGTTTCAATTACCAAAACTGCAGATAAAACTCCAACAAAACGTTCTGGGATTTTTAGTAAAACCATTAAATAATAACAAATTGCACCTGCTAAAGCAGATTGTATCGCCAACCTAAGAGCATCTCTTAAAGCTTCTTTGTCAATTTTTTTAATTGATTTTAAGTTCATTTTAAGCAATTTCTCCTCTTTGTGGTTTTAAGGCATCTCTGTAAATTTTCATGTCTTTTTCATCAACAGTTATGTATGCAGAACACAGCATTTCGTTTTTTTCTTGAATATCAATTTCAAAAAAATCTAACTTCTCTAATATTGCAAATTCTTTTAAATGAATGGTATGATGTTTTGCAGTTGCTGCAGCATCTGGACCTCTAAAATCCCATAATAGTTTTATTTTTCTAGACATTTTTTATTTTTAAAAGTTTTCAGTTTTTAATGATGAATAAAAACAAATAAATCTCCACTTTCAAAATTGATTTCAACATTATTTTCTATGGCTTTATTTCTGGTGCCAATTCGTTTTCCAAAAGTTAAATTTTCTTTATGTAAAGAATATTGCAATCCTTTTGTAAAGATTTTTTCTGCTTTAGGGAATGGAATTAAAGAAACAATTTTGTTTTTGCAGTTTTTTAGTGTTATGCTTTTATCACTTAAAAAGTAATGACTGTAATCATCAAAAAAAGTGAGTTTTAATTTATTTTTCCATTGTATGGCTGTATGTAAATTTCCTAAGAAATGGTCTTGTTCTTGTCCACTTGCACCATAAACATCAATTATTTTAAACCCCTTATCAAAAAGAATTTGTAGTATTTTATCAAAATCTGTAAAGTCTTGATTTGGTGTTTGAATTACTTCAATATCTTTTGGGATATTTTTTAGAGAATCAAAATCACCAGCAATAAAATGCGGAATTATATTTTGCTTTTTTAAATAATTGTAGGCACCATCTGTAGCACAAATTATATCATATTTAGAAAAATTTGGGAGCTTTTCTGGAGGTTGTCCATTTAATAATAAAAATACTTTTCTGGTTTTCATTCGTATACAAAAATACCCATTTCATAAATAAGAAAAATTAATTTTTTTAGTCTTTCTCAAAAGTAAATTGGTAGGCTTCAAAAATTTGCATTAAAGTTTTAGACATAGAAACCTTAGAGGCATTAAAAGTAAGTGCTATAGCTAAGTTTTTCTCTGGAGCATAAGCAGCAATAGATCTAAAACCATCTATTCTTCCATCATGTCCATAAGTGGTAATTCCTTTAAATTTAGAAACACTAATTCCCATTCCCATTTCGTTTATAGGTGTTGTCATTTCTTTTAAAGCTGACTTGCTAAGAAGTTTTCCTGAAAATAAATGATGGTAAAATAGATTAATTTCTTTTGCTGTAGATATAATGCCTCCTGCACCCATAGTTCCTATTAAATTTGTATGGTAAGTAATGGGAGACCATTTTTCATTTTCAGGAAAATAATCCATGGCTTCATTTTTAGTTAAATTTAAAGTATCTGCAAATGAGGTTCTTTTTGCATTAATTTTATCAAAAATAAATTCTGATAATATTTCTTTAAACGTTTTATTTTCAATTAATTCTGCAATGTAAGAGAGTATTATAAAGTTGGAGTTTGAATACGAAGTTTTTGCTCCAGGATTAAATTCGGGTGCAAATTCTTTTAATTTAGAAATCATTTCTGCTCTACTTCTTGGAGTTGCAATCCAACTTTCAAAATTTGGACTTTTGGTAATGTTATAAAGTCCACTTCTATGTCTTAAAAGTTGTGCTATTGTAATATTTTCTGCGTTAGTTATATCTGGAAAAAAAGTGCTTAGTTTTGTGTTTAAAGTCAGTTTTTTTTCGTCTACAAGTTTAAGAATTACAGTTGCTGTATAAGTTTTTGTAATTGAGCCAATCCAATATTTAGTGTCGCTATTTGCTTTTTTTTGAGTTTCTAAATTGGCAAAACCAAAAGAATTATTGTAAATTTCTTTGCCATCTTTAAAAATTGAAACAGTGCCCATTGCTTTTTGTTCTTTCTCATATTCCTTTAATTGTTCATCTAAGGTTAAGTTTGCAGAGCAACTATATAAAAAGATTGTGCTAAGAATAATTGTAACTATTTTTTTAATCATCATTTATTTTTTTTATTTTTAATAATGTGTTTTTTTTAGAGGTTTCTATGAGAGTATTTTTCTTATTTTTTAAATAGATATCAAAAAATGAAACCACTACTTCTGATGTTATTTTATAGGCTTCTTTAGTATTTATATTACCTGTTTCATTTAGTTGAGGAATGTTTATCATTAAAGGAATATCCATAAAATTAGAGTGTCCAGAGTTTGTAATTTTAGCCTTGTAAAAATCTGTAGTACTTCCATTTCTGAAAGCATATTTATTAAAGTTTGGATGAGGTGGTTTCCAATCTGAAGAAATCAAAAGAAAAGGTTTTGTTAAAGTAGTATCAATCATTTTTCCCCATTGAGCGCCATCAATATTTATTCCAGCAGTAATTCTTTTATCATCTAAAAGAGATTGACCAACTGCAGCTCCTCCTTGTGAATGGCCAAAAACGCCAATTTTATCTGTATCTAAATGCTCGGCTAAAAAGGAGTTTTTATTCCAATTTTGCAACTCATCAATTACAGATACAATATCTTTAGACCATCTTGTAGTTATATCTGCAGCTATGTAATTTTTCAGAATTTTTTCTGATACTAAGAGTTGTGAAGCATCATCTTTTGCATTGTTGAAATCTTGCTGACTTTTCCAAGCCATTTCTGCCATTTTTTGAGTGCTTATATATTTCTTATCATATTCTTGATGATATAATTGTAAACTACCATCAGGAAACATAGTTCCAGTACTCTCATAAGTATGGTTTATATTTAAAACAATATACCCTTGACTTACAATTTGTTCTATAATAGCATAATAACCAGATGCTTTAGAGTAAGAACCGTGAGAAAATATTAAAACAGGAAATTTTTTATTTACCAATTCTGCACCTTTGTAAGTGTTGGTTTTAATGTAATTTAAATAGTTAAAAGTTGTTTTAGGCACCCCATATTTTGCAGCAAAACTAATTCTATCTCCATCATTTAAATACGATTCTGTTTGTTCATCTTTAATAGTTGCAGGATACCAAGCCTTTATCATTAATTCTCTTTTATCATTAGGTATTTCCGTTATTGTTTCTGCTCTATCAGTTTTTAAGTGTATGTATTGTGAGCCAACTTTAAAATTTCCAGTAGGTTTTGGTAGTTTAAAAATTGGCAAAGCATTGGGTAGTACAAAGCCAATTGAAAGCAAAATAAATAGAGAAATTATTTTAAAAATTTTAAAAAACCAATTTCCTTTTAAAAATGAATATTCTTTATATATACTAAAAGCAATGATAAAAAGTAAACTATATAAAGGAAGCATTTGCCATCTGTAACCTTCAAGAATAAAATGAATTGCAAGCGTGCTAAAAATTATCAATAACTCAATTTTTTTAGCGATTCTTTTTTTATGAAAAGAAGGATATATTAATAAAAGAACAGAGATTATAAATATAATAACTTCAAAAAATCTCATCTATAACTCTTTTTTCATCCAGATTAGAACAATAACACCTAGTCTGCCAATTAAAAAAACTAATGAACCTACTCCAGGAGCTAATAAACCTAATTTAAGTCCTCCAGCCAAAATTCCTTGTGAAATTTCATTGGCATTAGAAATAGCATCTAAACTATTTATAATACCCAAAATAAATCCAAGAACTCCAAATACCAAAGCAAATAAGCTGATTGCTTTAAGAAGTTCTCTGTTTTTTGTGGTATTGTTTCTAAAGCCTTTTATAATTAGAAATAAAGTAATAAGTAAAAGAATAAGAAGTGTAACCATAAAAAAAGGACCTCCTTCGTTAATTAATTGCATAGTATTATATTTTAAATTGAACTCAAATATATTTTTATTGAAGCTGCAATAATTTTATTTGCGATGAAATAACAGTTTTGTAATGCTTTCTGCAAAAAGGACTTTGTTTTATATAAAAAGATTGTTTTTTTGTTTTTTAGATACTAAAATTGGTATTTCATCTCTATTTATTCTAAATTACTCCTGTAATTTTTTATTTTGCAACATGCAAAAGAAATTCATTTTCCTTTTAAAAAAAGGTGTTCTCCATTTTCTATTTTGGTTTTTAGTATGGTTTTTCTTTTACATTTTTTTTAGTGTAGGTAGTTCTAATAAGAGTTTTTTATCTTGGTTTTCATCACTATTAAGCTTTATTTCAATTGTAGCTTCTTATATTTTTGTGTATGATTTAATACCCAACTATTTACTTTTAAAAAAGCATTCAAAATTTGCTCTATATGCAATCTATACTGCAGTTTTTGTAACTGCAGCAGTTTTAATGACGGTTGCTTTTGGGTTTGTGTTTTTCTTTAATTTAGAATTTCAGCAAATGCCAGCTTTAATTAAAAACCCCTCTGTAATTTTAATTTGCGTTTTACTAATTATTGTATTGGCAAGCGGATTAAAAATTTTAAAATACAGTTACCAATCTTTAGAAGAAAAGAAAACGATAGAAAATAAGTTTTTGCAAACTCAACTAAGGCTTAAAGAACAAGAGCTAAAGTTTTTAAAAATGCAAATTCATCCACATTTTCTGTTTAATGCTTTAAATACCATTTATGGTTTTGCATTAAAAAAATCTGATGAAGCTCCAGAAATGATTTTAAAACTATCTAATTTATTAGATTATATTTTATATCAAATAAATAAACCTAAAGTAAATGTAGAAGAAGAAATAAACCATTTAGAAGATTATATTGCCTTAGAAAAAATGCGTTTTAACGACACTTTAAAAGTTACGTTTACAAAAGAGAACACAAATAATACCATGCAAATTGCACCTATGTTGTTAATTCCGTTTGTAGAAAACAGTTTTAAACATGGTAAAATAGTAGAAGATGTTTTAAAGGTAGATATTCACTTAAAAACAAATAAGAATCATTTGCAGTTTACAGTTCAAAATTCTTTTTTTCTTGAGGATGAAATACAGCCAGGAATTGGTTTAGAAAATATAAAAAAGAGATTAACGATGTTGTACCCCAACCAACATGAACTCACTATTTCTAATGAAAATAATTTTTTTAAAATAGTGTTAAAAATAGACCTATAAACATGACAAAAATAAATTGTGTAATCGTAGATGATGAAATTGTTGCTAGAGAAATATTGGAATCTTTTGTAGCAAAAATAACTAATTTACATCTTGTAAAAAGTTGTAAAAATGCGATGGAAGCCTTGCAAATAGCAAATACACATACAATAGATTTATTTTTTTTAGATATAAATATGCCAGACATTTCTGGTTTGTCTTTAGCAAAATCACTACATAAAAACTCCAAAATAATCTTTACAACTGCATATAGAGAATATGCCATAGATGGTTTCGATTTACAAGCAGTAGATTACCTGTTAAAACCCATTGCTTTTGATCGTTTTTTACAAGCTGTAAACAAATTTTTTGAAACCAGTTCTTCAAAAATTAATTCATTCAAAGAAGAAGAAGAAAAATTAGAGAAAAATCAATTTATTTTTGTGCGTTCAGAAAGAAAAATGGTAAAAATTTCTTTTGATGAAATTCTGTATGTAGAAAGTTTATCAGATTATATAAAAATATATTTACCCAACTCTACAATAGTTACCAGAGAAACTATAAGTAATATAGAAACAAAATTACCAACACAACATTTTTTTAGAATTCATAGGTCTTACATCATTAATAAAAATAAAATTAGTTCTTACACAAACGAATTTATAGAAATAAACAAAAAAGCATTGCCTATAAGCAGAACTTACAAAGAAAATCTGCTAAAAAAGTTGGCGAATTTTTAGTAGAAATAGTTTTATCTTTGATGCAAATTTTTAAATGTTGAGAGTAGAAAAATTTATTCCAAAGTCAAATTCAAATTCAGTAGAAAAAGCAACTTATACTTGGCAAACCCCAAGCAATATTGCTTTAGTAAAATACTGGGGTAAAAGCAATCCGCAAATCCCTAAAAATGCCTCTATTAGTTTTACCTTAAAAAATTGTCATACCATTACTACTATCAATTTTGATAAAAAAATAAACTCAGACAATGTAGATTTTGATTTGTTTTTTGAGGGGAAGCAAAAAGAAGAATTCAAACCTAAAATAGCAGAGTTTTTTAAAAGAGTTCAAGAGTATTGCCCTTATATTTTTGATTACAAAATGATAATTCATTCAGAAAATTCTTTCCCACATTCAAGTGGAATTGCTTCTTCAGCAAGTGGTTTAAGTGCAATTGCAATGTGTTTAATGAGTTTAGAAGCTGAATTAAGCAAAGATTTATCACAAGAGTTTATCAATAAAAAAGCTTCTTTTTTAGCAAGATTAGGTTCTGGAAGTGCAAGTAGGAGTGTAGAAGGCCCATTAGTTGTTTGGGGTAAACATTCAGAAATTAAAGGAAGTTCAGATTTGTTTGGTGTAAAATTTCCTTACAAAGTACATCCAGTTTTTAACAACTATCAAGATGCTATTTTGCTTGTAGATAAAGGCGAAAAACAAGTTTCAAGTACAGTTGGTCATAACTTAATGCACCAACATCCTTATGCAGAAAATCGTTTTAAACAAGCCAATAATAATTTGGCAAAAATGGCTACAATACTTCAAGAAGGAAATGTAAAACAGTTTATCAATTTAGTAGAAAGTGAAGCATTAACGCTACATGCTATGATGCTAACAAGCAATCCATATTTTATTTTAATGAAACCAAATACTTTAGAGGTAATTCATAAAATTTGGAACTACAGAAACAAAAATAATAGCAATATTTGTTTTACTTTAGATGCAGGTGCAAACGTGCATGTACTGTATCCAGAAAATGAGAAAGAGGCTGTAAATCTGTTTATTAAGAACGAGTTAGCAGAACACTGTCAGAAAAATCAGTATATTTGTGATTATGCAGGTTTAGGCGCAAAACTCCTTAACTAGCTAACGTTTATGAAGCTTAAATTTTTATTTTTTTTTCTTATAATAACCTTTGTTTCTACAGCAATAAATGCCCAAGAGAGAGTTTGGTTAGATGCAGATTTAAAAGTAGTTACTAAGTCCAAGGCTTCCTATTACAGAGTAGGTGAGTTAAAAGGAAAAAAAGCAAGTCTATTTTTTAAAGATGGCACCGTTTTTAGAAAACTATCAATCATCAATTTTAAAAAAGAGGGTAAGTTTGAAGAGTTTTATGATAGTGGCGAATTAAAAACGATTGGTAAATATAAGGATGATCTTAAGGATGGAATCTGGAAAACATTTTATAAAAACGGCAAAATAAAAGAAAGAGGCAAATACAAAGAAGGAGAAAAAGTAGGCGTCTGGAAGATATTTTACAAGAATATTTAATATGATTTTTTTAACATTTAATTTTGTATTTTTGCCATAATATTTAATAAAAATGAAAGGACCGCTTTTTTATGCTAAAATTCTTCTTTTTGGAGAATACGGAATTATCAAAGATTCTAAAGGATTAGCAATTCCGTTTAATGCCTATAGAGGTGCTTTAAAAACTTCATCAAAATTATCAGGAAAAGCTAAGCTTTCAAATCAAAATTTAGTTAAATTTTATACATATTTATCCAATTTACAGTCAGACTTGGTTTCTTTTAATTTAAAAGAATTTAAGAGTGATATAGAAAATGGAATGTACTTTGATTCTTCTATACCTCAAGGTTATGGAGTTGGTAGTTCTGGTGCTTTAGTTGCTTCTATATATGATAAATATGCAACTGATAAAATTACTGTTTTAGAAAGCTTAACAAGAGAAAAGCTATTAAAGCTTAAAGAAATTTTTTCTTTGATGGAATCCTTTTTCCATGGTAAAAGTTCAGGATTAGATCCATTAAATAGTTATTTAAGTTTACCTATTTTAATCAACTCTAAAGAGAATATAGAGCCTGCAGGAATACCATCGCAAAAAGAAGGTAAAGGAGCTGTCTTTTTGTTAGATTCACAACAAATAGGAGAAACTGAACCAATGGTTAACATCTTTATGAATAAGATGAAAAATGAAGGGTTTAGAAAAATGATTAGCGAAGAATTTGCAACTACTACAGATGCTTGTATAGAAGATTTTTTACATGGTAACGTTAAATCTTTATTTGGTAATGTAAAATCATTGTCTAAAATAGTTTTAAAGAACTTTAAACCAATGATTCCTTCTGCTTTTCATAAAGTCTGGGAAAACGGAATTAAAACCAACGATTATTACTTAAAACTTTGTGGTTCTGGTGGTGGAGGCTATATTTTAGGGTTTACAGAAGATTATGAAAAGGCTCAAAAAAGCTTAGAAAACTATAAGTTAGAATTGGTGTATAGATTCTAACTGATGCTTAGTTTTAAGATAAAAAGAATCGCTTTTAAATTTCTTAGCCTTATCTCTGTTATTAGAGGATACAACATTCTTGTGTTAGTAATTGCGCAATATTTGGCAGCAATTTTTATTTTTTCTCCCACAAAAAAAACACTAAGAAATATTATTTTTGATGTTGATTTGCTCTTTATTGTTTTAGCATCTATATGTGTAGTAGCATCTGGGTATATTATAAATAATTTTTATGATGTTAAGGTAGATAGAATTAATAGACCTGTAAAATCTGGCCTAGATAATTACGTAAAACAATCTACAAAACTAAAACTATATTTTACTCTAAACTTTATAGGATTTCTCTTTGGATGGACTATTTCTTGGAGAGCAGGTTTGTTTTTTGCGGTGTATATTTTTGCAATATGGTTTTATTCTCATAAACTTAAAAAATACCCATTAACAGGTTTAATTTCTGCTACAGTTTTAACAATTCTTCCTTTTTTTGCCATATTTATTTATTTTAAAAATTTCTCAAAAATAATTTTTGTACATGCAATTTTCTTGTTTTTAGTAATAATGGTAAGAGAGTTGATAAAAGATTTAGAAAATATGAAAGGAGCAATTGTAAATAATTACGATACTTTTCCTATTGTTTATGGTGAGAAAAAAACCAAGCAACTTTCTATTTTTTTACTCATTTTAACTCTTTTTCCAGTAGTTATTTTGTTTAGTTATGATGCGTTAAGCTATATGAGATACTATTTTTATTTTTCTACAATTGTCTTAATTTTTTTAGGATTTTATCTTTGGAAATCAACAGAAAGAAGTCAATATATAAAAATGCATAACATTTTAAAAATACTACTTTTAGTTGGTGTTTTGTCTTTGGTTTTTATTGATACATCTCTAATTGTAGAAAAAGTAATAGACCGATTGAATTAAACTTTATTATACTTATTTTTGCAAAAATTTTAAGTAATGAAATCAAATAAAAACTCGTCGCGAGGACGACAAGAAGGAAAAAAAAATACTCCTCTAAGTAGAAAATCTGCAAAACCTTTAAGCAGAAAACCTGTAAAAAAGGAATACAAAAAAATTACATCCAATAAAAAATCGGATGAATCATCAGGAATCCGTTTAAATAAATATATTGCTAATTCTGGAATTTGTTCTAGAAGAGAAGCTGATACTTACATAGAACATGGTAGTGTAGAAGTAAATGGAAAATTAGTAACAGAAATGGGTTACAAAGTGCAACCAGATGATATTGTGCGTTTTGATGGAACATCAATTACTCCAGAACAAAAAAGATACATTTTGTTAAATAAGCCTAAAAACTACATTACTACAATGGATGATGATAGAGGTAGAAAAACGGTTATGGAGTTAGTGGCAAATGCATCAAAAGAAAGAATTTATCCTGTAGGTAGATTAGACAGAAATACAACAGGTTTGTTGTTGTTTACAAATGATGGAGATTTAGCTAAAAAGTTAACGCATCCAAAACACAATGTTCGTAAATTATATCATGCCTCTCTTGATAGGAAATTAGATTTAAGAGATTTAGAAAAATTAAGAGGAGAGGTAATAATTGAAGGTAGAAAAGTGTTTATAGATGCAGTTTCTTACGTAAATGGCGAACCAAAAACAGAGATTGGTATAGAAATTCATTCTGGTAGAAACAGAATTGTTCGTAAAATATTTGAACATGTTGGGTATAAAGTAAATAAGTTAGATCGAGTAATTTTTGCAGAGCTAACTAAGAAAAACCTACCAAGAGGAAGATGGAGAGAGTTAACAACTTTAGAGGTTTCTAATCTTCATAAAATGAAATAAAAATTAAAGAGGTTGTCTGAAAAGTGTTAAAATTTGTCATTTCGACTGTAATGGAGAAATCTTATGTATTCAAAATCAATTACATAGATTTTTCGACTAAGCCTGTCTTGATCGAAGACGAAAGGCTCAAAATAACAGCTAAATTAACTTTTCAGACATCCTCTTTTCTATATCTATTTTAGATACAATATAGTCAACTAATTTTGCGGTTAAATTTGCAGTGCAGCTGTCAATATCATATTTCGGATTAAACTCTGCAATGTCACAAGAAATTACTTTTTTAGATAAAAATAAAAAATCTAAAGTTTTAAAAACAAAATTAGGAGTAAAACCAATGGCAGAAGGCGCACTTACTCCTGGAGCAAATGCAGAGGAAAAGCCATCCATATCTATTGTTATGTATATATAGTCTACAGTATTGATAAAACTACTCAATTTTTTCTTTAAACCTTCAGAAAATAAATCGCAATCATAACTTTCTATAAAGTTAATGTTATTTTTTTCTGCAATTTTAAAAAGCTCTTTAGTGTTTGAAGTAGGCTGAATACCAATTACGAAATAATCTATGGGCGTATTTTCTTTTTTAAGTTCGCTAATAATTTGATTAAATGGAGTTCCAGAATTAGGCTTTTCTTCAACCTTCCTTAAGTCGAAATGAGCATCAAAATTAATAATACCAATTTTTTTGTTAGGCTTTTTTTCTACTGCTTTTTTAATACCCATAAAATTGCCAAAAGCAATATCATGACCACCACCAATAGCAATAGGAAAAGTATTGTTAAGAACAGCTTTAGATATGAATTTAGAGAGTGCTTTTTGGCAATGCTCCATATTATTATCTACACATGATAGGTTTCCAAAATCCGAAACTTTTTTAGAATGATGAAAAGAGAATTTTCCTAACTGTTGTCTAACTTTGTTTGGTGCTTTTTTAGTGCCAATTCTTCCTAAATTTCTATCAACACCCTCCTCACAAGCATAACCAATCAAGCAAATATCTGTATTTGAAAAAGAATTTAAATTGCCAAAATTTATATTTTGATACCAATAAAATTTATCATCTTTAGAGTTTGTTTTTCTACCAAACCAGTTTTTAGTGTTAGCAGGACTATAATTTATATTTAAATCCTTGAAAAAGTCTTTCATTAAAAGGTTTTTTGATAATAGTAAAAGTAGATACAAATACCCAGAAAAACAAAAAAACCCGAACGTGTGTTCGGGTTTTAAGTGGTACCTCCAGGAATCGAACCAGGGACACAAGGATTTTCAGTCCTTTGCTCTACCAACTGAGCTAAGGTACCATTGCCTTAGCGGATGCAAATATAATATGTTTTTTGATATCTACTAAATAAATTTTAAAAAATTCTGTTGTACATTTGAACTTGACATAAAAAAATAGAATGAATTTAGCAATTGATGTAGGAAATACTAGGTGTAAAGTGGCTGTTTTTGAGAATGATACCATATTAGAAACACATGTCTTTGAAAAGAGAAAAATAATATCATCATTAAAAAAAATAATTAAAAAATTCCCAAATTCTCAAGGAATTATATCAAATGTAGCTTCAATTTCAGAAATTAAACTCCAAAAAATTAAAAATATAATGCAAATTTGTGTTGTTTCATCCAAAACAAAAATCCCTTTTATAAACCTTTACAAAACGCCAAAAACTTTAGGGGTAGATAGAATTGCATTGGTTGCTGCTGCAGTTCATCAATTTAAAAATAAAAATGTTTTAATTATAGATGCAGGTACTTGTATAACATTCGATTTTTTAAATGATAAAAACGAATATTTAGGAGGGGCAATTTCTCCAGGTATAATGATGAGATACAAATCGTTACATAAGTTTACAGCTAATTTACCACTTTTAGATAAAGTAGAGTTAGAAAATTTTGTCGGTAAAAACACGAAAGAAAGTATCCATTCTGGAGTTGTAAATGGTGTTGTAAAAGAGATAAAAGGTGTTATTAAAGACTACAAAGAAAAATTTGGAGATTTAACAGTAGTTTTAACAGGAGGAGACACAAATTTCTTGTCAAAACAATTAAAAAGTAGCATATTTGCCAATCAAAATTTTCTCCTAGAAGGATTAAATAATATATTGATTTTTAACAAACACAAATGATAAGAAATATTTTAGTAGTTTTTTTACTGATTACTTCTGCAAGTTTAGTAGCTCAAAGAACAAGTTCTTCTCCTTATTCTTTTTTTGGTATTGGAGATGAGTTTAACGCAGTAACTGTAGAGCAAAACAGTATGGGTGGGATAGGAGTCGCTTTTAATCACTATAAATATTTAAATTTTACCAATCCTGCAGCTTATGCGTATTTAAGATATACTACTTATGCTTTTGGGGGTGTTAATACAGACTTAACTATACAAAACGGAAATGTAAAACAAAGTTCTAACTCTACGAGTTTAAGTTATGTAGCTTTGGCTTTTCCTATTGGACGAAAAGCAGGTTTTTCTTTTGGTATACAACCTATTTCTTCTGTTGGTTATTCTATTTCCAACAGACGCTTTGATACAAGTGGAAACGCAACAGAACTGACAATTTATTCTGGTAATGGAGGTGTAAATAGAGTATATGGTAGTTTTGGAATTAAACTTTTTAAAGATGTTTCTGTAGGTATTGAAGCCGATTATAGTTTTGGTAATGTAGAACATAATATTGTAAATCAAAGAGCAAATGTTACTTTAGCAACAAAAGATAACGAAATTTTAAATGTAAGAGGAGGTTCTGTTACTTTGGGTACACAATACCAAAAAGTGTTAAAAAATAATTTAGTTATAAATGCAGGAGCTGCATTTAAATTAGGAAATGATTTAGATGTTACTGGTAACGATTATTTGTACACACTAACATTTAATAATACAGGAGGAGAAAGTCCAAGAGATACTTTGTCTAATAATACTGTTTCTGGAAAATACAAATTACCAATAAAAACAACTTTGGGTGCAGGTATTGGAAAGTTTGATAAATGGTATTTAGGAGCAGAGTTTGAAACACAAGATGCTTTTCAAACAATTGGCTTAAACAATATATCTAACGCAACATTTAAATACGGTGAATCAAATCGTTTTTCTTTAGGTGGTTTTTATATACCAAAAATAAACTCAATTTCAAGTTACTGGCAGAGAGTAACTTATAGGGCAGGGATTAGAGTAGAAAAGACAGGATTATTAATTGATGGTTCTGGAAATTCAACAAATTTTTCTTCTGTAAATGACTTTGGCATATCTTTTGGTTTAGGATTACCATTGAAACAATTATCCAATATAAATATGGGGTTTGAGTTTGGTAAGAGAGGAACTACTCAAAATAATTTAATAAAAGAAAATTATTTTAATTTTAGATTAAGTTTATCTTTGACAGATAATAATTGGTTCATTAAAAGAAAGATTGATTAACAAAAAAACAAACAAAAATGAAGAAATTTACGTTTTTATTAGCTGCAGCACTATTTATGCTTACAGCAAAAACAAATGCTCAGGATGCAAATAGAGAATGTACAATAAAGTATAATCTTTTTAAGGGAGATTTCAATTCTAAAAAGTATGAAGAAGCCTATGTAAATTGGATTTACTTAATGGACAATTGTAAAGATTTATCTGTTAATATTTATAAGTTTGGATCTAAATTGGCAGAAAAAGTTAGAAAAGACCCTGCTTTAGCTAAAAGAGTTTATGAACAAAGGTTGCAATATTTTCCAAAGAATAATCCTGCAAAAGTGCATAGTGATTATGCAACTTATTTAGCTAAAAATAAATTGGCTTCTGATGATGAAATTTTCGCAATATTAGAAAAAGGATATAGTATAGATCCAACAAAAATGGGTATAAAAAATTTATATTCTTATTTCCAGGGAGTTACTAATAGAAATAAAGATACAAATCCGCAAAAAGTTTTTGATACTTATGATGATGCTTTAGAGAATGTTAATAAAAAATTAGACGATTATGCAGCAAAGCTTAAAGAGTTAAATAAAGATACCATTAACAATAAAAAACTAATCCATGCTTATTCTACAAATTCTAGATCTTTAGGAACAATTGAAAGTCAATTTGATAGAATCATAACAGAAATTGCAACTTGTGAAAGGTTAGTGCCTTTATATGAGAGAGATTTTGAAGAAAATAAATCTAATGCACAATGGTTAAAAAGAGCAGTTTCTAGAATGTTTAACAAAGACTGTCAAAAAGAACCGTTATTCGAAAAATTAGTAAGGGCTTTTGCTCAAGCTTCACCATCATCAGAAGCTTACGCATTTTTAGCAAATGTATTAGAAGATAATGGAGACGAATCTGGAGCAAATGCAATGAGACAAAAATCATTTGATTTAGAAACAGATCCTTTAAAAAAGGCTAGATACAAGTTGAAATTTGCAAAAGCTGCTATGGATAGAGGTCAGTTTAGTAAAGCAAGAAGTTTGGCTAGAGAAGCTTTAAGTTTCGATCCAAATTATGGTAAAGCACATTTACTAATTGCTAGAATGTATCAATCAAGTGCAAACTCATGTGGTACTAGTCTTTTTGAAAAAAGAATGGTATATGTAGCTGCATTAAATGAAGCACAGAGAGCAAAAAGAGTAGATCCTAGTATATCTTCTGCAGCAAGCAGATATATAAGAAGTTATTCAGGTAATGTGCCTAGTAAAAAAGATATTTTTACAGAAGGGGTTCAACCAGGAAGTAATTATACTATTAAATGTTGGATAGGTCTAACAGTTAAAGTGCCAAAATAAAATACTTTGTGAAAAAGCACAAAAAAATAATATTTAAAAGCATTACTGTTCTTTTGTTTACAGTAATGCTTTTTTCTTGTACAAATAATGCTAATGAGGTTAGAGATTTTTTAGCTTCTAAAAACTTGCCAATAGGTAAAGCTACAAATGCATTTCATGTATATAAAGATTCTGGTAGGATAACATCTAAGTTAATTACGCCACTTCTATTAGACTTTAGCAATAGAAAAACACACCCTTATAATGAGTTTCCAAAAGGTATCAAAATTATAAATTTCGAAAAAAACGGATTAGATTCTGTAACTATTACAGGAGATTATGCATTATCATACTCAAAAACGCTAGTCTCTGAAATTAAAGGAAATGTTATTGTCATCAATCATAGTGAAAAATCGAAATTAGAAACAGAACAATTATTTTGGGATCAAAACACCAAGTATTTTTTTTCAGAAAAACCCTTTACATTAACTACACAAAAAGACACTATTTATGGTATTGGTTTTGAGTGTAAAGAAGATTTAAGCAAACACTTGGCTAAGAAAACTATAGGAAGATTAGAAACAACTGAAGATTAATATAATATGATGAGCAAAATTTGGAAATTTTTTCAATACGGTTATTTAATGGTCGCTTTTATTTGTTTAGTAGAAGGTATTGTTAGATGGAATTCAGAGAGAGAAAGAGCATATTTATTTCTTGGATTTTCTATTTTTATAACTTTAGTTTTTTTCTTTAAAAGACATTTTAGAAAAAAGGTAGAAAAAAGAAACAACCAGAACAAAAATTAATAATATTCTTTTTTAAGAATAAAAGTGTAAATTTAGAATTCAATTCTTAAATTTATTATGGAGGTAGAACTCATAATTATTTTAGCATCTATTACCTTATCTGCTTTCTTTTCAGGAATGGAAATTGCTTTTGTCTCTGCCAACAAATTACACATAGAGCTAGAAAAGAAAAGAGAAGGTTTTATACCAAAAATTCTTAATAAAATAACTCAAAAATCATCAAAATTTATTACTACAATGTTAGTGGGTAATAATATTTCTTTGGTTATATACAGTTATTATATGGGTAAGTTTTTGGTAAGAATTTTACCTTTAGATACTTTTAATGACTTTTCTGTTTTACTAATACAAACCATTATTTCTACAATGGTTATTTTGGTTACAGCAGAGTTTTTACCAAAAGCAATATTTAGAATTTATGCAAACGAGGTTTTAAAAATTTTTGCTGTCCCTGCTTATGTTTTCTATATTTTATTTCATTTTTTTTCTGAGTTTATAACTGCAATATCAGATTTTTTTCTGAAAGTTTTTTTTAAAACAAACTCAGATGAAATTCAAACAGAATTTAGCAAGGAAGAGTTAGGAAACTACATTTCAGAACAACTAGAAACAGGTAAAGAAGATGAAGAAATGGATTCCGAAATTCAAATTTTTCAAAACGCTTTAGAGTTTCATAACGTTAAAGCTAGAGAAGTAATGGTACCTAGAACAGAAATTGTTGCTCTAGAAATTCATGAAAGCGTAGCTAATTTAAAAAATACATTTATAGACACAGGCTTGTCTAAAGTTTTAATTTTTAAAACATCTTTAGATGATGTTATAGGTTATGTAAATGCATTTGAATTATTTAAAAAACCCAAAACCATAAAATCAATTTTATTACCCATAGAAATTGTTCCAGAATCTATGATGATTAATGATATTTTAAATATTTTAATGAAAAAACGAAAAAGTGTTGCTGTGGTTGTAGACGAATATGGAGGAACTTCTGGGATGATAACTGTAGAAGATATTGTAGAAGAATTGTTTGGAGAAATAGAAGATGAGCATGATAGCCAAGTCTATTTAGAAGAGAAAATAAACGACACAACTTTTAATTTTTCTGCAAGACTAGAAATAGATTATTTAAATGAAGAATACGATTTAAATATACCAAAATCAGAAGCTTATGAAACTTTAGGAGGTTTTATCATAGAACATACAGAAAATATTCCTGAAGAAAAAGAACAAATAGAAATAGAAGGATTTACTATAAAAATCTTAAAAATTAGTGGTGCAAAAATAGATGAAGTTAACTTTAAGCTAATTACAGAAGAAGATTAAAATACTTTAAATCTTTTAGAACTTCATAAAACCCTAAATCTTACTGTTATTAAGTGCAAAATCGGTTGTGTTATTAAAACCCAAATCGTATATTCGCCAACTGAAATTAAATAAATGACGTATGGCAATTTTATCAAAAATTAGAGAACGCTCAATGTTCTTAATTATTATTATTGGTTTAGCACTTTTTGCTTTTGTATTAGACCCTTCTACATTAGGAGATTTTTTTAACTCAAGTAAGGTAAATGAAGTAGGAGAAGTAAATGGAGAAACTATTTCTAGACAAGAATTTGTCTCTGCATTAGAAACATACAAGCAACAAGTAGGAGGTAGAGTTTCTGAAATGCAAGCAGCAAAAACAGTTTGGGATAACATTCTTAGAAAAAAAATATACAAGAATCAATTAGAAAATGCAGGGATTACTATTGGTGAAGCTGATGTTTGGAATGAATTAGTTAATGCACCATCTGTAAAAGGAAACCCTCAATTTCAAAACGAAGCTGGTTTATTTGATGAAGAAAAGTTCAAGCAATTTTTAGCAGATACAAAAGCTAATAATAAAGAAATGTGGACAGCTTGGTCTAATTACATGAATCAACTTAAAGACAATACAGAAACTAATATTTATAACAAATTAGTTACAGCTGGTTTAGGAGCTTCTTTAAAAGAAGGAGAAACAGAGTATTTTGTGAATAACACAAAACTAAACAGCCAGTTTGTATTTGTACCTTACACAACTGTAGCAGATAGTTTAGTTAAAATTAAAAAATCTGAAGTAGAAGCTTACATCAAAGAAAATGAGGCAGATTTTAAAGTAGAAGCTTCTAGAGATATTTCTTATGTTAAATTTGATATTACTGCAACTGCAGAAGATGAAGCTGCTATAAAAAAAGATGTAGCAAAACTTATTGAAGATACAAATGATAATGGAGTAACATATACTGGTTTAAAAAACACAACAAATTATAGTGAGTTTTTTAATGAAAATGATTCTGATGTTAATTTTGAAGAAAAATTTACTTATAAAAATGATGTAAATAAAACAATTGCAGATCAAATATTTAATGCTTCTAAAGGAGATGTTGTAGGTCCTTACAAAGACCAAGGATATTTTAAAATTTCTAAAGTTACAGATGTAACACAAATGCCAGATTCTGCAAGAGCAAGCCATATTTTAATTCCTTATGCAGGAGCACAAAGAGCAGCAGCAGACGTTACAAGAACTAAAGAGCAAGCAGAAAAGTTAGCAGATAGTCTTTTAACTGTTGTTAAAAGAAGAAAAAATAAATTTGCAGATTTAGCTAAAGAATTTTCATCAGACAAAGGCTCTGGAGCTAAAGGTGGCGATTTAGATTGGTTTACTTATAATAGAATGACACCAGCTTTTAGAGACTTTTCTTTTACAAATAAAAAAGGAACTATAGATGTTGTTGAAACTCCTTTTGGATATCATGTTATAAAACTTGATGATACTAAAAACGAGCAAAAAGTGGTTAAATTGGTTACTTTTGGTAGAAAAATTGTACCTTCAGAAGCTACAGAAAATGCAACTTTTCAAGAAGCACAACAATTTGCTTTAGCAATTACTAATGGAAAAGATTTTGCAGAAGCTGCAAAAGAAAAGAAATATGTAGCTAGACCTGCTGTAGGTTTAAAAAGTTTAGATGAAAATGTACCAGGTTTAGGTAATCAAAGACAAATTGTTAGTTGGGCATTTAAAGGAGATACAGAAGTTGGTAGTTTCGAAAAATTTGACTTAGAAGGTAGTTATGTAGTTGTTAGTGTAACTGCAAAAACTAAAAAAGGGTTAATGTCTGCAGAAAAAGCAACAAATAGAGTAAGACCAATTTTAGCAAATAAAAAGAAAGCTGCTATCATTTCAGAAAAAATGAATGGTACTACTTTACAAGAAATAGCTAAAGCAAACAATACAAATGTAAAAAATGCAAATGCAGTAACTTTAAAAAGCCCTACACTTTCTGGAGCTGGTTCAGAGCCTAAAATTGTTGGAGCAATGTACAATGCAGAGTTAAATAAGTTATATAATAAAATAGATGGTAATAGAGGTGTTTATGCATTTACTGTAACTAAAAAAGATTTACCAACTGCTTTACCAAATTATGATGCTGCTAGAAAAAAGATTGCAGAGTCTAGAAAAAGATTAACTTTTAGAATTTATCAGGCAATAAAAGAAGCATCAGATATAGAAGATAATAGAGATATTATGTATACTAGTAATTAGTAAAACATCTTCATAGAATTAAAAAAATCCGTTCAGAATATAAATTCTGGACGGATTTTTGGTTACATCAATTTTTTTAAAAAAAATAAGTATGTAAATGATTTCATTTTATATTTTTTAGACATAAAAAAACCTTTTTGAAAAATCAAAAAGGCTTCTATAAAAACTTTAGAATTTAGTTGTTAACCATTCATAGAAATTAGAAATTCATCATTATTCTTAGAAAACTTAATTCTTTCATTAATAAATTCCATTGCTTCTATTGGGTTCATATCTGCTAAATACTTACGTAAAACCCACATTCTTTGCACATTTTTATCTTCTAATAATAAATCATCACGTCTTGTAGAAGATTTGATTAAATCGATAGCTGGGTAAATTCTTCTATTAGAAATATTTCTATCTAATTGAAGTTCCATATTTCCAGTTCCTTTAAATTCTTCAAAAATAACTTCATCCATTTTAGAACCAGTTTCTGTAAGTGCAGTTGCAATAATAGTTAAAGAACCACCATTTTCTATGTTTCTAGCAGCACCAAAGAAACGCTTTGGTTTGTGCAATGCATTTGCATCTATACCACCAGAAAGTATTTTTCCAGAAGCTGGTGCAACTGTATTATAAGCTCTTGCAAGACGCGTAATAGAATCTAAAAGAATTACAACATCATGCCCACATTCTACCAATCTTTTAGCTTTTTCTAAAACAATATTGGCAACTCTAACATGTTTATCTGCAGGTTCATCAAAAGTAGAAGCAACTACTTCTCCACGAACACTTCTTTGCATATCTGTAACTTCTTCAGGACGTTCATCAATTAATAAAACAATTTGATATACTTCTGGATGATTGTATGCAATTGCTTTTGCTACATCTTTTAAAAGCATTGTTTTACCTGTTTTTGGCTGGGCAACAATCATACCTCTTTGTCCTTTTCCAATAGGAGAAAACAAATCTATAATTCTTGTTGATAAAGAACTTCCTTTTTCAGCTAAATTAAATTTTTCTTGCGGAAACAATGGTGTCAAATGCTCAAAAGAAACTCTATCTCTAACAATATTTGGGTTTAATCCATTAATTTTTGAAACTCTAATTAAAGGAAAATACTTTTCACCTTCTTTTGGAGGTCTAACATTACCTCTTACAGTATCACCAGTTTTTAAACCAAACAGTTTTATTTGAGATTGAGAAACATAAATATCGTCAGGAGAAGATAAATAGTTATAATCAGAAGAACGTAAAAAACCATAACCATCAGGCATCATTTCTAAAACACCTTCACTTTCTATAATTCCGTCAAACTCAAAATCTGGATCTCTATATCTGTTGTTAGATTTGTTTCCTCTACTAACAGTAGGTTTCTTATCTCTGTTTTGATTGTTGTTTTTAGAATTATTTTTATTATTCTGAGAATTATTTTGTTGATTTTTATGTTGAGGCTTTTTATGTTGAGGTTTGTTTTGATTGGTTACAGGCTTTTCAGATTGCTTGTCATTATTAGTACCTTCAGCCTCTTTTTTCTCTGTGGTTTTAGCAACAACTTCTTTTTCTTCCTCTTTTTTTACAGCAGATTTATTTTGAACCTCTTTTTTCTTTTTAGGTTTATCTAAAGGTTTTGTCTCTTTATTTTCTGCTGATGCAGGTGGCTGTGTTTTAGCAACACGTTTTCTTTTTGGTTTTTCGGTTCTAGGTTTAGCTTCAGTTTCTGGAGCATTAGAGGCTTTTGCAGGATTTGCAGCTTGTGTATCTAAGATTTGATAAACTAAATCTAATTTTTTAAGTTGACTTGTTTTTTTTAAACCAATAGATTTTGCAATTACCTGTAAATCAGCAAGTGTTTTTGCTTTTAGTTCTGAGATTTCGAACATTATATGTATGTTAAGTTAAAATGTAAATCTTAATTTTTTAAGATTAGTTATAATTTTTTTTGATTTTTTTATCTATTGTATATAGTACTATACAATATATTTTGTGCGGTTATTATATTACAAATATATACATTTTTTTTAAGTTTTAGGTTTTCTTTTTAAAAAAGAAAGTTCTACTTTTGTAAACCAATTTTTTAAGATGATTCAAAGAATACAAAGCATATATTTATTATTGGCTTCCGCAGTTTCTGGAGGCTTAATATTTGTTTTCGATTTATGGGAAAATCTTAAGGGAGAAATTTATGTGTTGGATTTATTAACTAGAGAATCTTTTCTGTTAAAAATAATTCCCATACTATTTTTACTTTCTGCTATTATTTCTATTGTAACTATTTTTTTATTTAAAAATAGAAAACTACAATTTGTAGTAGGAAGAATTATTATTTTGATAAACCTTTTTTTATTAGGATTATTGATATATGTATCTCTAAATTTACCTGGAGAAGTTTCGATTTCAGAGAAGGGTATTGGGATGTTCTTACCAATTTTAGCTGTTTTGCTTATTGTTTTGGCAAATAAAGCGATAAAAAAGGACGAAGATCTCGTAAAATCTGTAGATAGATTACGATAAGCCTAAAACCTTAGTTATATTTAGTGCGAAAAAAACCGAGAATACTATTCTCGGTTTTTTATTTTACCAAACTTTTAGGAAGAAAAATTAAAGAGTTATTTTTGTAAAGTCTTTTTTTTGAGAAAAAAGCACAAAAAACGACTAAATTTAAATAACTGAAAAACAGATTGTTATAAAATTCATCTCACCATTTTCAGTGAGTTTTCTCACCGAAAACAGTGAGGCGAAAATTTCACTGAAAATGGGGGTTGTAGAATCTTAAATAGTACGCTAAATTTGTAAAGTAAAAATGAAAGAAAAGATATACGTTCATGTAGCAGATGATCATAAGATATTAATAGAAGGAATCATTGCTGTATTAAATACTGATAAAGACATTGAGATTAAAGGCTATTCTTTAACAGGACAAGAAGTTATAGATTGGTTTGAAGTAAAAGAAAACAAAGCAGATGTTTTAATATTAGACATTACAATGCCAGTTTTAGATGGTTTTGACGTTTTAAAATACTTTAGAAAAAAAAGAAAGAACCAAAAAGTAATTATATTGTCTAGTTATGATGATGTAAAAATAGTTCAAGAAGTTTTAAATCTTGGTTGTAAAGGATACATCTCTAAAAACAATGCAGGAGAGCACATTGTAAGTGCTATCAAAGCAGTCGCAAAAGGAGAGCAGTATTTTAGTAGCGATATTCAAAGTATACTACTAAAGTCTATATTAGGACAAATGGTGCCTCAAGGAGAGATGCCAAAGAAGTATTTGTTAGAAAGTCTAACAGAAAGAGAAATTGATGTTCTAAAATTAATTACAAAGGAGCACAGCACAATAGAAATGGCTGATTTATTAAACCTTAGTACTAATACAGTAGAAACATATAGAAAAAGTTTATTAAAAAAATTAAATGTAAAAAATTCAGTAGGTTTAGCAATGTATGCAGTTAAAAACAATATAGTGTAGTCTATCCCCCAAATAAGACTATTTTCAGGTTTTGATTTAACAATCTTCCCCCTAAAAAACTTGAAAGAATTATTCCCCCAAATACAAATATTGTTTGCATACATTTCTAAAACTACTAAATAAAACCCACCCCTAGTTAACCTAACATTATCATTAAACCTTAATTACCCATGAAAAATTTTAACTTACTAGCTTTAGTGGCTTCATTTGCAATTGTATTCACTTCTTGTTCTACAAACGAAACTTTTATACCTGAAGAACAATCAGTAGATTTATTAAAAACATACACAGTAAAAAGAGATGCTAATGGTGCTTACTCTTTAGATTTTGAATTAAATGAAGGTGGTACTGCAAATAAAGTTTTTGATGCAGAAACAAAAACTAATCAATTTTATTTATCTCCTACAGAAGATAAAGCTGCTAAAAAAGTTACACAAAACTTAAATATAGAAGGTACTGAATTAAAAGTTGGTTTTGTAGATACAAATTCTAACAACTCACCACAAATAACTTTAACAGATGATGATATTAGATTTGCTAAAAGAGATGGAACAGAAAAATTAAAAGAATACAGTATTTCTAAAAATATTGATGGTACTTTTAATCTTGATTTTAATGTTGGCAATAATGTTAAGGTTGATTTTGTTTATAATGAGGCTATAGATACTTATGAAATACATTTAGAAAACGGAAAGAGTACTCAGAAAAACTTCTCAAGAGTTTTAGAAAAAGAAACAGGAAAACCTTTAAAGTTTGATTTTGTAAATCATATATCTCAAGCAAATACTAAAGCTAGTTTAGCTAATGTAATTAGAAAACCACAAGGAGTTATATTGTAATATAAAACTTATTTTGAGAATTAATTTAATACTCATAGTATTAGTTTTTTTTACTAATAACTATATATATTCTAACAAGAAGGAAGTTGTAATATCTACAACTTCTTCTTTTGTTATTCAAAAAGATTCTCTTTCTAATAAGTATTTATTAGCAAAGTCTTTGTTTGAAAAAGAAGATTATGCTAATGCTTTAAAAGAAGCCCAGAAAATTATTGATAATAACGAATCTATTAGTCCACAAGAGTTAGTGCTTACAAATTATTTAATTGCAAAAATCTTTTATGCAACTAAAAGTTATAAAAATGCAATTAAGTACTTTAAAAAAACATTAAAATTCATACATACTTCTAATTTCGATAACGCAAATAATAATAAAACCTTAATTTTTAATAAGGACTTTATTGAAGCAGAATCTTATTTAAATTATGGTAATAGCTATTATCAACTTTATAATAGGAATAATTTAAAAGAACATAAAGATAGTACACTTTATTTTTACAATAAAGTTACTAATCTTTTAAGTCTTAGTAATAAAGTTTTAGAAGTTAAATCAAGAGCTTACTCAAATTCATCAGTTATTTACCTTAATGATACTTTATATCTTAAAGCTGAACAATATGCATTGAAAGCCATAGGAATTCATAGAAATCAGAAAAACAAGGTTAATGAATCTGGTGCTTTAGTAAATCTTGCAAATATTTATTTAACTAAAAATGATTACAAGAAAGCAAAAGAGACTTATTATAAAGCTTTAGATTTAATTAGAAATATTAAATCTAATAAAGCCTTAATAGTTAGAGAAAAGATATACTTTAACTTAGCTTATAATCTATATAAATTAAAAGATTATCAAGCCTATTTCTATCAAGAGTTATCTTATAATATAAAAGATAGTTTAAGAGAAAAAGAAGTGAGAGGAATGATTGAAGAACTGGATGCAAAATATAATTTTAATTCTCAAAAAAAACTACTATTAAAAGAAGAAGAAAATAAAAGATTAAAAGATCAAAAGACTTTTTGGGTTTTTGGTATTGGTAGTGTACTTATAATTCTTTCACTTTTATATTGGATTAATATTTATAAACTCCGTCAAAAAAACCTTGGGTTAAAATTGTCGCAAACACAATTATTACAAACTCAAAAAATAGAAAAAATAAAATCAGATTCTCAAATCAGGATTTTAAACGCTACCATAGATGGTAAAGAATCTGAAAGAAAAGAAATCGCAGAAACTTTGCATGATAGCGTAAGCGCTTTATTATCTTCTGCAAATTTACATCTACAAGCAACAAGAAGTCAATTTAATGGAAAAACACCTGTAGAAGTAGATAAAACTCAGGAAATTATTACAGAAGCTTCTCAAAAAATAAGAGATTTGTCTCATACTTTAGTTTCATCTGTTTTGCTAAAATTTGGATTAGAATATGCTATTAAAGATATGGCAGCTAAATATTCTAATTCTCAAATAGATATTCAAACAGAGATTGAAGATGTGAGAAGATATCATCAGAATTTTGAGATTAAGGCGTATAATATGATTCAAGAGTTTTTAAATAACATCTTAAAACATAGTAAAGCAAAAAACGCGGTTATCAATTTAAAAGAAAAAGATAGTAAATTATACATAAAAATTACTGATGATGGAGTTGGTTTTGATAAAACTAAAATCATTGTAAAATCTGGACTTGGTATCAATCAAATAGACGCTAGAATTCAAATGATGAATGGTTTCTTTCATATAGATTCTAATAAAAATAATGGTACAATAATAAATGTAGAGTTACCTATTTTAGAAAAAGAAAAACCTAAATACGTTTAGATAACTCAATAATTTCCATATTTTTTATTTCTGTATTATCTAGTTCAAAACGCAGCATAGTTCTAACTTTATGAAATCCGCTTTTACCTGCAGCACCAGGATTTAGATGCAGTAGATTTAATTTTTTATCATATTGCACTTTTAAAATATGCGAATGCCCAGAAATAAATATTTTTGGTGGGTTTGTTTCAATTTCCTCTTTAATTCTAGTGTAATATTTATTAGGATAACCACCAATATGTGTCATCCAAACAGCAACATTTTCTAAACTAAACTTCGCATCTAAAGGAAATTCAGAGCGAGCTTCATTACCATCTATATTACCAAAAACAGCACGTAAAGGTTTTAATTTTTTTATGGTATCTGTAACATTTAAATCGCCAATATCTCCTGCATGCCAAACTTCATCAGCCTGTTTTACAAACTTTAAAATTTGATTATCAATAAAACCATGTGTATCAGATAATAATAAGATTTTCTTCATAAAAAGAAATAGTAAGAAAAGTTTAACGTCTCTTAGAGCATCAAATGTAATGATAACAGAATAAATTCCGTAATTTTGAGGTCTTTAAAAATATATTTTCTTGAGATATTTTATAGAACTTTCTTACAATGGAAAACATTATCATGGTTGGCAAATTCAGCCAGATGTTATTTCTGTACAAGAAAAATTAAATAAAGCTGTGAGTACCATCTTTCAAGAAAAAATAGAAGTTGTAGGAGCAGGAAGAACAGATACTGGTGTACATGCATCACAAATGTTTGCTCATTTTGATATTGATAAAAAAGCAAAAGGAGACCTCTCTCACAAACTAAATTCTTTACTACCATCAGACATTGTAGTTTACAAAGTATTTTCTGTAGATGACGCAAAACATGCACGTTTTGATGCGTTAAGTAGAAGTTATGAGTACAAAATATGGTTGGGTAGAAATCCTTTTTTATTAGATTTTTCCTGGCAAATTCATTCTCAGGATTTGAATATCGATTTAATGAATGAAGCTGCACAATTATTGTTAGAATACACAGATTTCCAAACTTTTTCTAAAGTAAAAACAGATGTCTACACTTACAATTGTGATATTACTGAAGCAATTTGGAAGCAAAAAGGAAACGAATTAACTTTTTACATTACCGCAAATAGATTTTTAAGAAATATGGTAAGAGCTATTGTTGGTACATTAGTAGACGTTGGCTTAGAAAAAATTACCAAAGAAGATTTTAAACAAATTATAGAAAGTAAAAATAGAAGCAATGCAGGGCTTTCAGTACCAGCAAAAGGCTTATTTTTAACAAGTATAAAATATTAAATTTTGGCAGACAAAACAGGAAAAGCATTTGATTTACAAATTTTTTTAAGACTTATGTCTTTTGCAAAACGCTATAAACTTAACTTTTTTATAGCATCTGCATCTACAATTTTATTAGCATTAGTTTCTTTATTAAATCCTTATTTAATAAAGGAAACTGTAGATAAATATATTACAGAAAAAGATACAGAAGGCCTTATTTTTAATGTAATGCTAATGTTGGGAGTTATTCTTTTAGAAGTATTGTTGCGTTTTACATTTATATACTTTGCAAATTGGGTTGGACAGCATATTATTAGAGATATAAGAGCAAAAATTTTTAGACATATTCTACAATTTAGAATGTCTTATTTTGATACCAATTCTGTTGGGAAATTAGTAACAAGAGTTGTTTCTGATATCGAAACCATAGCAGCTTTTTTTAGTAGTGGAGTTTTTACCATTGTAAGTGATGTATTACAAATGTTTGCTGTAGCATTTTTAATGTTTTATTTTAATTGGAAATTGGCTTTAATTGCATTATCGGTTTTACCAATTTTAATCTACGCTACAAGAGTTTTTCAAAAAGCCATAAAAGCAACTTTTCAAGAAGTTAGAAATCAAGTTGCAAACTTAAATGGGTTTGTACAGGAAAGAGTTACAGGAATGAAAATTGTACAACTCTTTAATAGAGAAAAAATAGAGTATAAAAACTTTATGGATATTAACAACAAGCACAAAGAAGCTTATATAAAAACTATATGGTATTTCTCAATTTTTTTCCCAATTGCAGAAATTTTATCATCTATAGGTATTGGTTTAATTGTTTGGTTTGGAAGCAAACAGATTATTGGAGGAGATGTTGCAGGTCCAGGAACAGTAATGGCTTTTGTGCAAATGGCACAAATGTTATTTAGACCTTTACGTCAAATTGCAGATAAGTTTAATCAATTACAAATGGGAATTGTTTCTGGAGAACGTGTTTTTAAAGTGATGGATACCCAAAGTAGTATTACTAAAAACGGAAATATAAAAGCAGAAAAATTAAAAGGAGATATTAATTTTAAAGACGTAAGATTTAGTTATGTAAAAGATGAGGAAGTTTTAAAAGGAATTTCTTTAGATGTTAAAAGTGGGCAAACCATTGCTATTGTTGGAGCTACAGGTGCAGGAAAATCTACAATTATAAACTTAATCAATCGTTTTTACGAGATAGATAGTGGTATTATTTGTGTTGATGATGTTTCTATTAAAGAATATGAATTAGAAAGTTTAAGAAATCAAATAGCTATAGTTTTACAAGATGTGTTTTTATTTTCAGATTCTATTTTAAATAATATCACTTTAAAAAATGAGAACATCACACAAAAAGAAGTAGAAGAAGCTGCTAAACAAATAGGTATTCATAATTTTATCATGACACTTCCTGGAGGTTATCAATACAATGTAAAAGAGCGAGGTGCAATGCTTTCTTCTGGACAAAGACAATTAATTGCTTTTTTAAGGGCCTATGTAAGTAAACCTAGTATTTTAATTTTAGATGAAGCAACTTCTTCTGTAGATTCTCATGCAGAACAAATGATACAGTATGCAACAGAAACAATTACAAAAGGTAGAACTTCTATTGTAATTGCACATAGATTGGCTACCATTAAACAAGCAGATAAAATTATTGTGATGGACAAAGGATTAATTGTAGAAGAAGGCAAGCATGCAGAGCTGTTAGAAAAAGAAGATGGATACTATAAAAACCTTTATGATAAACAATTTAGCTTAGAAAAAGCTTCTTAATATTTTTTCTGTTATCTATATTTTTCTATTACATTTGTTACTTAACAATTCAAATCAAAAAAAATGAAAAAAATCGTATTATCAATTTTCGTAATTGGAGCAGTAGTATTTACTTCTTGCAAATCTGAGAAAAAAGAAGTTAAAGAGGTAAAAGAGGTTGAAGTAGAAGTAGTAAATAATGAAAAAAGCGTTAAAGACGCAGTTAAAGAAGTAGAAGTAGAGGCTAACAAAGCGTTAACTTCTGCATTAGAAGGAGTTAAAATACCAAATTTTTCTAATGAAGCTTTAACTCAAAATTTACTTGCTTATGCACAATATGCTAAAAATTATGTAGAAGCTAATGGAAACATTGCAAAAATTACTGGAATGGCTTCTAAAGGAGCAGCTTTGTTAAAAGAAGGTAAAGAATTAGCTTCTAAATTAGATGCTAAAGAAATGGCACAATACAAAAGTGTATTATCTCAAATCCAGTCTAAAATGGCTCCAGCAAAATAGGTTGAAGTTATTATTTGTAATAAAAAGAGGCTGTCTAAAAAGTAGTTAACTACTTTTTAGACAGCCTCTTTTTTATACTAAATCTTTTTTTAGTTTTTCATTGAGTTCTTCGTAATTAGAATACAACTCAAAACCACCATCTTTTATATAAGAAATTTCTCCTGTTTCTTCAGAAACTAATAAACAAACTGCATCTGTTTTTTCTGAAACCCCAATTGCAGCTCTATGTCTTAACCCAAATCTTGCTGGGATTTTTGCACTATCAGAAATTGGCAACACAACTCTAGTTGCTACAATATAATTATCTCTAATAATTAAGGCACCATCATGTAAAGGACTGTTTTTGTAAAAAATACTTTGTAAAATGGCTTCATTAATTTGAGCATTCATAGTATCTCCAGTATTTATTAAAAAATCTAACGCGTTTGTTCTTTCAATAACAATTAAAGCACCAGTTTTTGTTTTCGACATTTTTTTACAGGCTTCTATAATTACATCTGTATCTATTTCCGAATTAATTTCTGTCTGTAAAAATTTTAATTGTTTCAAAAAACTTCTTTTATTGGTAAAATTTGTAGTACCAATCATTAATAAGAATTTTCGTATTTCTTGTTGAAACACTATAATTAAAGCAATAACTCCACCAGAAAGCAAATAGCCTAAAATACCACTTAACATTTCCATTTTTAAGGCTTGGGTAATTTTCCAGATTAGAAAAATAAACGCAATTCCAATAACAATATTAATGGCAACAGTTCCTTTTAAAAGTTTGTAAATATAATAGAGTAGTGTTGCTACCAACAAAATATCTAAAACATCTAACAAAGAAAATTCAATAAAATCGAACATAAAAAATAAACTGATTTTAGGCTAAAATACTAATAAATAATTTGGAGAACAATATCAAAAATTTATTTCTGCATCCGATAATAATAAAGGATATTTTTCTCGAATCAATTTTATTTTATCTTCAAGGTTTTTATCACTATTGTTAGACATTTTAAAGTCTTCTAATAAACTTTCATAATTTTTGTGATACAATTTTACTGCCAACTTGTTACGAAGATGCGTGTAAGATGTGTTTAAAATATCTAATACAGAGATATAAGTTTCATAATTTGTAAGTCTGTCTGTTTGTATAGATATAATTGCTTTAGTTGGATGATCTGAAGATGTTTTTAACTGTAAACCTTCACACCAATCACAAGCGTTTTTATGGATGTCTAAACCACCACCATTGTCTATAAAATTGATAGCAATTTGTTTCAATTGATTTAATTGTACTGTTTTTCCATCGACAAATAATTCGTTGTTTTTGTTAATGTTTACTTCCAAAATGTTTCTTGCATTTATATCTATAGACCTGTTTTCTTGTTTCTGAGGAATTTTTCTGGAAATTCCTGCGTCTATATTCATAGTTGTAGTGACTAGGAAAAAGATTAATAATAAAAATGCGATGTCTGCCATTGATCCAGCGTTAATTTCTGGTAAGTGTTTTCTACTCATAATACTTTGTTTTTAAAAGTTAATAAATGATGTTTTCTTTTCGAACTATTTCGAAAAGGTTTCTTAAAGTTTAATTAGGTAGATTTTTGGTGTTAACATAATTTTAACAAAAAGAGTGCCAAAAAATAGTTGGTCTTTACGAGGAAGAATGACGAAGTAATCTTATAATAAAAATATGAGTTTTGTTTTAGGATGAGATTACTTCGTCATACTTCGTAATAACGGAAAGTTAGCAAACGGGTTTAGGATTGAAGCTTTGTTTGAGCTCTTTTTTATACTGAACTCGATTCAGTATCTTTTGTAATAATGAAACATGTTATTAAATAAGTGAGATGCTGAAATAAATTCAGCATAAAAAAAGCGAGTAACTTTCGACTTCGCTCAAGATAAACTCCAAACAGGAAATAGCTTCTAATAAGAAATCTGTTCTACAATTTTAATAGCCTCTACTGCTTCTTTTACATCATGAACTCGTAAAATATTTGCGCCATTTAAAAGTGCAATTGTATTAGCAGAAGTGGTTGCATTTAACGCTTCTTGTGCAGAAATATCTAAAGTTTTATATAGCATAGATTTGCGAGAAATTCCTGCTAAAATAGGCGCATCTAAATTTTTAAAAAGGGATAAGTTTTTCAGGATTTCAAAATTATGTGCAATTGTTTTTCCAAATCCAAAACCAACATCAATAATGATGTCATTTAGTTTTAGCTGATGTAATTTATGAATTTGAGTAGCAAAAAAAGAAATAATTTCTTTAGTAACATCTTTATAAACAGGGTTTTGTTGCATGTTTTGGGGTGTGCCTAACATGTGCATTAAAATATAAGGAACTTGCAAATTAGCAACAGTTTCAAACATTTTTGTATCCATTTTTCCTCCAGAAATATCGTTTACAATTGCAGCTCCAGCATAAATGGTTTCTTTAGCAACTTTACTTCTAAAAGTATCTACAGAAATTATAATTTCTGGAAAGTTATTAACTAATAAATTAATAACAGGAACAATTCTTTGTAATTCTTCTTCTTGAGAAATATGAGCAGCTCCTGGTCTAGAAGAATAAGCACCAACATCTATAAAAGTTGCTCCTTCAAAAAGCATTTTTTCGGTTTGAGAAAGAATATCAGATTCGTTTTTATATTTTCCACCATCAAAAAAAGAGTCTGGTGTCACATTTAAAATCCCCATCACTTTTGGTGATGTTAAATCGATTAAAGTTTGGTTGCAGTTTATTGTCATTTTAATTGACTACTTTATGAATTATGTGTGTAATTTCTGATGCTTTGTAATGATTCATTTTCTGCATTAATTCATCTACAGAATTGGCAACTAATAACATGTCTCTGTTTGCTTGTTTTAAATAACCTTCTGCTACCATTTTGTCTAATTGCAATAAAACTCCATCAAAAAAACCATTAATATTTAAAAGACCTACAGGTTTTTGTTCTATCTGTAATTGATTTAAAGTTAGTGCTTCAAAGAGTTCATCTAGAGTACCAAAACCTCCAGGAAGTGTAATATAACCATCAACCAATTTGCTCATAATTACCTTACGCTCACTCATGTTTTTGCAAACAATCATTTCTTCTACATCTGTATGAATAACTTCTTCTTTTTCTAATAATTTAGGAATTACCCCAATAACATCGCCATTTTGAGTCAGAATTGTATCCGCCAAAACACCCATCATTCCAATTTTTCCTCCACCATAAACCAAACCAATATTGTTATTCACAAAATAGTTTCCCAATGCTACAGCTGCTTCTTTGTATATAGGATTAAACCCTAAACTTGAGCCACAAAAAACAACAATCTTCTCCATTTTATTAGTTGATAATTTCATCGTAAAAATAAATGAAATGGTTTGAAGATTTACTACTTTTGAAGAAATACTTTTTTAGAAAAATGCAAGATACCTCAAAACAATACGATGCTGTTATAGACGAATGTAGAAGTTTATTTATTAAAAAGATGTCTGATTATGGAAGTGCATGGAGAATTTTACGTTTGCCATCGTTAACAGATCAGATATTTATTAAAGCGCAAAGAATTCGTCAATTACAAGAAAATGAGGTGCGTAAAGTAGATGAAGGTGAAAAGTCTGAGTTTATTGGCATCATTAATTACGCTATTATGGCATTAATCCAGTTAGAAAATGGTGTTGTAGAAAATCCTGATTTGAATACAGAACAAGCAACAATTTTGTATGATAAGCACAGTAAAATTACCAAAGAATTGATGCTTAATAAAAATCACGATTATGGTGAAGCTTGGAGAGATATGCGTGTTTCTAGCTTAACAGATTTAATTTTACAAAAATTATTACGTGTAAAGCAAATAGAAGATAACAAAGGAAAAACGATAGTTTCTGAAGGGATTGATGCGAATTATCAAGATATGATTAATTATGCCGTTTTTGCGATGATTCATTTGGGGTAAAGTAGTTGCAAAGTTTTTAAAGTTTCAGAGAGAAGAGAGAAGTGAGAAGTGAGAAGAGAACTAGAGTAAGCAGGGTTTGTCATTTCGAGTGATTCTGCTTTTTTGCAGAATTGTATCGAGAAATCTTAATATTTATGAAAACTATTCTTTATTTTATTTCTCTTTTAACACTAATGACTTGTGTAAAAGAGAAACATACAATTAATAGAAAGTTAAAGTCAGATAAATTAGTTGCTGAAATTTTTAATGATAAAGAAATAGTTGAGTTAGGGAAGATAATTCTCTTTTTTGAAAGCCAAATTCATGAAGAAGTAAAAGAAGCTAATATTAAAAAAGCTTATAAAAAGTTTCTAAAACTAGATTCTATGAGACTTGTAGATGGTGGTAAATTATTTATGATAGGTTATAAAAAGCAGAAAAAGTTATATTCAAATTTAGATCCTGATTTTCTAGAGGCATTTTTTGATAAAGGATATTTAACTTTAATTAATCCAGAAAATAAGGAACATTATAAGGTTGAATTTCTTCATCTTAAAGTTTATAATTCAGATAGTTTGTCAATTTTTGCTAAATTCATTGAGAATTATTCAAAATTTAATAATCACCTTAAAGGTTATATTAAAAGTGCTAAAATTTCAAATGAATTTTTCGGGCCTTCAGATCAAGGAAGGTTTATTTTAGATTATAGAAATTTTGATCTTAATGATATTAAAAATAGATTAATATATAGTATGAATCATTTAATTATAAATGAAAGAAACAAAAAATCAATATGAAGATACTAACCCAAATTTCAAGAATAATAGTAGGAGCCTTATTTATATTTTCAGGTTTCGTAAAATTGGTAGATCCAATTGGCTCTCAATATAAATTTCAAGAATATTTTTCTGAAAGTGTTTTAAATATGGAATTTTTAATTCCTTATGCATTACCATTTGCAGTATTATTAATTGTTGCAGAAATCCTTTTAGGAGTGATGATTTTAATTGGGTACAAACCAAAATTCACAGTTTGGAGTTTACTAATTCTAACCTTAGTATTCTTATTTTTAACTTGGTATTCTGCCTATTATAACAAAGTAACAGATTGTGGTTGTTTTGGAGATGCAATTAAACTCACACCTTGGGAAACCTTTTATAAAAATGTGATTTTGATTGTTTTAATACTTTTATTGTTGATAAAAGTTGATTATATAAAACCTATTTTTAAAGGAAAAATTCCAAAGTTAATTACGTTTTTATCTCTAGGAGTTTTCTTGTTTATTGTGCAACATGTGCTAACGCATTTGCCAATTATAGATTTTAGAGCCTATGCAGTAGGAAAAAACTTACAAGAAGGTATGAAATATCCAGAAGATGGTTCTATTCCTCCAGTGCACGATTTTATGTTAGAAGATGCACAACAAGATTTAGCACCTATTTTATTAGAAAAAGAAAAAGTGATGCTAATTGCAGTGTATAATATAGACAAAGCAGATAAAAACGGTTTTCCAGCAATCAAAGAAATTGCAGAAAAAGCAATTAAAAAAGGATATACAGTATATGGAGCATCTGCCTCTTTTACTGACGATTTATTAGAAGCCAAAGAAAAATACAATTTACCTTTTGATTTTTTATTCTGTGATGAAACCACGCTAAAAACTATGATTCGTGCAAATCCAGGAGTACTCATTTTAAATAAAGGAACTGTTACTCAAAAGAAAAATTGGGGTGATGTAGATGAAATTGAATTATAATGAAACAATTACTATTTGTTTTTATTGGTGGAGGTTTTGGTAGTGTTTTGCGCTATATAATTGGTAAATGGTTAAATAATCCAGAAACTGGAATACCTTATGGCACCTTTGTCGCAAATATTTTAGGGAGTTTAATCATCGGAATTATTTTAGGATATGCAGCCAAAAATGATGCAATTTCTCATAACCATACTTTATTATTAGCAACTGGTTTTTGTGGCGGCTTTACTACTTTTTCAACTTTTGCTTATGAGAATCACGTATTTTTAAAATCAGGAGATTTTACCAGTTTTGCATTGTATACTATTGCCAGTTTTGTAATTGGTTTTTTAGCTGTTTTTGCAGGAATGTATTTAGTTAAATTTTTATAAATGTCAGTTTTAGTGAATTTTCCAAGAATGAGAAAATTTGTATTGAGAACTAATTTAAAATAACAATATTATGAACGAATTTGTAGCATATACATCAGAAGAAAATTACGCAATAATCACAATCAAAAACGGAAAAGCCAATGCCATTTCGCATGAAGTTATTCAAGGTTTAAATGAATCTTTAGATAAAGCTGAAACTGAAAACAAAATTGTAATTCTTACAGGTCAAAATGGAATTTTCTCAGCAGGTTTCGATTTAAAAGTGATGACAAAATCACCAGAATCTGCCAAAGAATTGGTTACAAAAGGTTCTCAATTATCGCTTAGAATGTTATCTTTTCCACAACCAATAATTGTAGCTTGTTCTGGACATGCCATTGCAAAAGGTGCTTTTCTATTATTATCATCAGATTACAGAATTGGTGTAGAAGGCGACTTTAAAATTGGTTTAAATGAAGTAATGATTGGTATGACTATGCACAATGCAGGAATTGCCATTGCAAAAGCACGTTTGTCTAAAGTTTACCTAAATAGAAGTGTTAATAATGCAGAAATTTACAACCCAAAACAAGCCATTGATGCTGGTTTTTTAGATATGATTGTTCCAGAAAACCACCTATTACCAACTGCCAAAAAAGTTGCAGAAATGTTTTCTAAACTGAATAAGAAAGCGCATGCAGCCACTAAGTTGAAAGTCAGAAAACAGCATTTAGAAGCTTTAACAAAAGCAATTGAGTTGGATTTGGCTGGAGATATTTCTATAAACCCATAATATATAGAGTTTGATAACAAGATGAAATACATAAAGTTAAATGATTTTTTTTAATTGTTTGTCATTTCGAACGCAATGCAATGAAGTTGAGAAATCTTTTTGCCTAACATTGTTTGAGATTTCTCCAAAAAGTCGAAATGACATCTAGAAAAGTTGAAATGACATTTAAAATTGGCTTAATGGCAAAAAATGGTTGGTAAAAACCTCTGAATCTCTTTGTAATACTGATTAAATTAAAAGTTTATTGAAA
>NZ_JBYVJW010000008.1:0-190300 GCF_058147165.1 Polaribacter sp. 2305UL8-11
TTCAATAAACTTTTAATTTAATCAGTATTACAAAGGGATTCAGAGGTTTTTACCAACCATTTTTTGCCATTAAGCCTGTTTTATAGGATATAAAAAATAAGACCAAATTTTAAAATAGTAGTATTTATAGACTCTAAGTTGATATTTGCATTTTTAAATATAGGTGAAAGACCGTAAAAAACATTCATATTAAATTCATCATAACCTGCAGATAATGTTAACCCATACTGTAAATTATTATAAGCAGAAACATTTTTATACTTAAATTTAGTATTGTTAGCATCTATGTATTCGAAAGAATTGGATAGATTGTATAAAAACTTGATACCTGTATAAATTCTCCAAAAATTATATTTTTGAGCAGTAGATGTTCGCCAGCGCAATTCAAAAGGAATCTCTAAATTATGTGATCTAAAAAAATTGGAATCGATATTTTTAGTATCATCAAAAAAAGTAGTTCCATTTATCTCATCTACTTTTAATTTATGGTTAAAATAATTATATCCATAACCTACACCAAAAGCAACAGAAATGTTGCCCTGTTTATTTAAGATAAAATCTTTTAGAAACCCAGTAGATATAGCATAAGAAAAGCTACTCTTTGTAATTGTAGAAGGTTGAGACGCAAATTGTGCATAAGAAATTGACACATATATTTGATCATCTGCATATTTATCTCCTAATTGTAAAGAATCTTTCTGCGCATTTAATGAAGTATGAACAACTAAAAATAAAATAAATAACTTCCTTATCATAATTAACAAACGTTGTATAAATATACAATATTTCATAGCCATTGTTTTTAAACCTAAAACAAAAAAAAAGGATAACTTAAAAAGCTATCCTTTTTCTATTATTTTAAAAGATATTAATTACTCCCATTTCCTTTAGAAGCAGAATAACTAATTTTAAGAGCATTTACATCTCTTAATTTTAATCTAATATCTGTAATAGTACCAACACTAGATTCTTTATCAGCTTTAATAGATGTTGTCATAAATGGAACCTCAGCTTCAGATACTTTAGATCTTGCATTGATAATAAATGCAGGAACATCATCAGCAGTTGCTATTTTGTCATTTAATTGAATTCTATTATAGCTAGTTCCGTATTTAGGATCTTTGGCTTTACCAACATAAATAGTACTTACTAGACTTTTATGTTCCAATTTTTTAACTTCTGTAGCAGAAGGTAATCTTGGATTATCAATTTTTAAGTCGGTTTCTCTCATAGTAGTAGTTACCATAAAGAAAAATAACAACATAAAAACGATGTCTGGTAAAGCAGCCGTATTTACAGCTGGCATTCCTTTTTTCTTTTTTCTGAACTTAGACATATTGTTATACTATTTTAAAATTAATTAGACGTTGGTTCAGCGTCAGAAATAATTTGAGGATAACTTGTTTTGATAAACTCAACTTTTTTCTTCAAACTTTCAGCTCTATCTTTTTGATTTTTATCATCCTTAATATCTTTGTAAGACTCTTCTAACTCAGAGAATGGAATCTGATATTTTTCTAAAGATAATCTATTACGTAATTCTGAGTAAGCTCTTAAAAGTTCGTTTTGAACTCTTAAATACGTCCCATATTCTGTACCTCTATCACTTTGAACAGAAATAATTGCTTTATTTGGATGATCTGAAGAAGACTCACTTCTTTCTCCTCTACAATAATCACATGGTCCAGTAGCAACACCGTTTTCTACTTTACCTTCTCCTCCTCCATTGTCAATAAACTTTTTAGCTGCCTCTTTTAAGTCTTTAATATCCATTCTTTCTTCTTCTACCAATAACTCATTATTTCTATTGATATTAACTTCAAAGATATTTTTTTCTTTAATAATTGGCGGCACATAATCTGGTGGTGGTTTCTCAGATAATTTCTTCGATACCCCAGAGTCTACATTCATAGTAGTTGTTACTAAAAAGAAAATTAAAAGCAAGAAGGCAATATCTGCCATGGAACCTGCATTAATTTCTGGATTCTCTCTTCTTGCCATTTATTTATGATTTTATTAGACCCTTAACTAAATCGTACACAAAGAATAAACTTGCTACGCCTCCTAACATTATACTATACCAAATTCCAGTACCAACCCATTTATTGGTTGTTGTACCAGCTTCTCCTCCTTCTATTACTTTACCTGTAGTATCTAAAACAGCTGCATCATCTGCAATGAAGTAAGCAAATACTAAAACAACACCTAATACTACTAATCCTAATAGAGTTTTCTTTAAGTTTTCTGGATTTCTTACCATACTCCATAAAGAAAGACCAATTGCAATTACTACAGCTGCATAAAACAGAATAGTTGAAAAGTATATTATTGGACTAATTACTTTATTTTGTAGGTCACCATCGGTTTTTAGTGCATCTGAATCTTCCATAAAAATTCTTACGAAAAGGAATGCACCTACAACAGCAATTACAGCTATTAATATATTTAATATTTTAGATAAATTATTACCTTTCATAATTCTTTTTATTTTTTATATTTTACCAATAAATCGATTAATTGAATTGATGCGTCTTCCATATTGTTAACGATACTATCAATTTTAGAAACGATATAATTGTAAAAAATTTGTAAAATAATTGCAACAATTAAACCAAATACTGTTGTTAATAATGCAATTTTAATACCACCTGCAACTACTGCTGGAGAAATATCATTTGCTACTGCAATTCTATCAAATGCATCAATCATACCAATTACAGTACCCATAAACCCAAGCATTGGTGCTAAAGCAATAAATAAAGATAACCAAGAAACGTTTTTCTCTAAAAGTCCCATTTGAACTCCACCATAAGATACTACTGCTTTTTCTGCTGCATCTACACCTTCATCTACTCTATCTAAACCTTGATAAAAAATAGAAGCTACAGGTCCTTTAGAGTTTCTACAAACCTCTTTAGCTGCTTCTATACCTCCAGAACTTAGAGCATCGTCTACATTTGCTACTAATTTCTTAGTATTTGTTGTAGCCATGTTTAAATAAATAATTCTTTCGATTGCAATTGCTAATCCTAGAATCAGAGCTACTAATACTATTCCCATAAAACCTGGATCACCTTCAATAAAACGAAGTTTTAATTCTTGGTGAAAAGTTCTGTTTTCATCTGATGCTGCTTCTTGTGCGAAAGTTGATTGAATGGCTCCAAAAAACATAAATCCTGCTATTGATAGGATATTTACTACTTTTTTCATCGTTGTTATAATTAATTTTTAATAGTTAACGGGTTAAAGATATAAATTTTCAATTCAAAAAAACAATATGTTAAGTATTTTATGAATAAAATCCATTAAAAAAAACAAATTTGCTTTTTTGAGACTGCCAAGTAACAAAAAATTATTGAGGATTTAAAAAAATATATCTATTTTTATGAAACAAATATTGGCTTTTCCTAATAATTAAGTTCTTTTTTAGAAATCATTCAGTAATTTCTCCTCTTAAAGATTGCTCGAAAAAAGTTTTAAAATCCTTGTTAGACAGTTCTTTATTTAGCAAGTACATTAATTTTGCAACTGCAGATTCTGTTGTAATGTCTTTACCATTTATAACTCCTATTTTTCTCATTTCAAGGCTGGTATCATAGTGTCCCATCAAGACTTTACCACTTTTACATTGTGTTACATTAACAATTTTTAATCCTTTTTCTATAGATTTTTCTAAAAGATTTATAAAAGACTTATTGTTTGGTGCATTTCCAGCTCCGTAAGTTTCTAAAACCACACCTTTTAAATTAGAAATATTTAAAATACTTTCTACAACTTTATTTGATATTCCTGGAAAAAGCTTTAAAACAACAACATCTTCTACCAATTCTTTTCTAACAATTAAATTTTGTTGTGCTGTTTTTTTATAAGAAATTAAATGTTCATTAAAATTTAAATGCACTCCACTTTCTGCCAATGGTGGAAAATTCATAGAGGTGAATGCTTCAAATTGCTCAGAGCTAATTTTTGTTGTTCTATTTGCTCTATAAAGTTTATATTCAAAATACAAACAAACTTCTTTAATAATGGGTGCATTATTTTTTTTTGCTGAGGCAATTTCTATAGAAGTGATTAAATTTTCTTTAGCATCTGTTCTCAAATCTCCTATTGGCAACTGAGAGCCTGTAAAAATAATAGGTTTCGCTAAGTTTTCTAGCATAAAACTAATTGCAGAAGAGGTATAAGACATCGTATCTGAACCAGTTAAAACAACAAAACCATCAAAATTTGCATAATTGTTTTCTATAATAGTTACTATATCTTTAAAATACGCTGTATTCATATTAGAAGAATCTATAGGTTCTGCAAAAGAAATGCTTTCTATATCACAATTAAGTTGTTGCAATTCTAGAATTTTGTTTTCTATTTCAGAAAAATCAAAAGCTTTTAAAGCCCCAGTTTTATAGTCTTTAATCATACCAATAGTCCCTCCAGTATAAATTAATAATATTTTTGGCTTGTTTGTCATATTGTCATTTGGTTTCACAAATTATAGAGTAAAAAGGTGTCAAAACTAAATTTTTAGCTAAAAAAAATAATATGGAATAATTTATGTTGTAAATTTATCAAACAAAAATGATATACAATTTAAAACTTTATAAATTATGATGGGATTTTATATTTTAATTGGTGCAATCTCTTTAGTGAGTTGGCTAGTTAGTAATCAATTGAAGAGTAAATTCAAAAAATATTCTCAAATAAGTCTAAGAAACGGAATGAGTGGTGCAGAAATTGCCACTAAAATGTTATCAGACAATGGTATATTTGATGTAAAAGTAATTTCTACACCTGGTAGATTAACAGACCATTACAACCCAAAAGATAAAACTGTAAATTTAAGTGAAGCTGTTTACAACCAAAGAAATGCAGCTGCAGCTGCTGTTGCAGCTCACGAAGTTGGGCATGCAGTACAACATGCAAAAGCATATAGTTACTTAACAATGCGTTCTCAATTAGTACCTATTGTTAGTGTTACTTCTAAATTTTCTCAATGGTTAGTTATTGGAGGTTTAATTTTGGGAGCAGCTTCTAGTAATTCTGGAATTGGTTTTTATATTGCTATTACTGGTTTGATTTTTATGGGTTTTGCAACTCTTTTTAGTTTTATAACTTTGCCTGTAGAATATGATGCAAGTAATAGAGCATTGGCTTGGCTAAAAAATAAGAACATGGTTTCTAGAGAAGAATTGGCTGGTGCAACTGATGCTCTTAAATGGGCAGCAAGAACTTATTTAGTTGCAGCATTAGGTTCTCTAGCAATGTTATTGTATTGGGGTTTACAAGTTTTAGGAAATAGAGATTAAATTAGTTACTTTTACAATCTAAAAATTTAAAAAATGAAAAAAACAATTTTATACGTAGCTTTTTCGATATTATTTTTTGCATGTAGTAGTGATAATGATAGCATTGGTGGATCTCAAACTAGTGAAGCTTGCCAAAAAGTAATTAACTCTGTTAAAGTTGCTTTAGATGCTTATACAAACTCTACTCAAGCAACTGCAAAGTCTAATTGCGAGAATTATAAAGAAGCACTTAAAAGTCAGATAGTGGTTTGTGGTGATGCTAATGGAGAAATTCAAAAAACTATAGACGATTTGAAAGACTGTAGCTTAGTTAAATAAAAAATCTTAATCCATATCATAAAAAGACTTCTTAAAATTAAGAAGTCTTTTTTTTTGCAGGAAACTTTTTATTCATTTTATGCGTCTTGATTTAATAGGAAAAGAATATCCGTTTATCGGAAAAAGAACCCAATTCGTCAGATATTTCTTTTTCTAGTGTAACAAAACTGGCACTTTTACAGTGTTATATAAATAAAATCAACCCAAATGAAAAATTTAACAACGTCACTTTTATTTTTATTCTTAGGAATATCAACTTTATTCTCTCAACACTCTATTAAAGGAAAAATTGTTGATGAACAAAACAATCCACTACCTTTTGCAAACGTCATTTTATATAAAATAGGCGAAGAAGCAAACCCTAAAGGAATGGTTTCTAACAATGATGGAAATTATAATTTTGATAAAATTGCTTCTGGAAAATATAAAATAGAAGTTTCTATGTTGGGTTTTGAAACTCAAAAGATCAAAACTTTTAATTTAAATGAAAACAAGACATTTAATATTACACTTAAAGAAGAAAGTACAACTTTAAACGAAGTTGTTATCAAAAGTAAACGACCAGTTATTAGACAAACTGCAGAAAAATTGGTGGTAGATTTAGAAAAATCAGAAATGATTAATACCAATTTACAAGATGTAATGCGTAAAATTCCAGGAGTTCTGGTTACCAACAACGGAATTTCTATTGCTGGAAATAGAGGTGTAAGAATTTTAATCAATGGAAAAACTACAGAATATATGGACGTAGAAACTTTATTACGAGATTTTCCTGCAGATAATATTGCTAAAATTGAGGTTGTAGAGCAACCTGGAGCAGAGTACGAAGCTTCTGGTTCTGGAGCCATCATTAACATTATTTTAAAGAAAAATGTAAAACTGGGCACACATGGTAGCACTAATCTTTGGGTTGGAGAAGATGAAGGTTTTGAGTGGGGTTCTGGTTTTTCTATTGCCAGCTATAAAAATAAATTAAATTGGCAAACAAGTGCTAGTTACTCTCAACCTACTTGGAGAGACGATTTGTTTTTAGTAAGAACTGTAGGTAATGAAACTTATGACCAAGTTACTAGAGAACCTTATGATCCAAATAATTTTAGAATTAGCGGAAGTTTAGATTATTATATTAACGATAAGCACTCTATAGGAATTGGAGGTAGAATTAGCACAAGAAATTCTACAAGAATTGCAAGTAGCAAAACCATAATTTCTGATGCTAACAATACAAATACACTATTTTCTGAAAACAGTTTTGATAGAGAACGAAAAAACTTTAACATTAATCCTTATTACGAGTACAAAACAGATACAGATAAATTAGTTATTGATTTTAATTATGTAGATTTTGTAAACGATAACACAAATACTTTGTCTGATGTTGCAGGAAGTACTGTTGCTTTTACAGACAGAAGATACATACAAGATGGTAAATACAATATAAAAACTTATAGAGCAGATTATACAAAAACCTTTTCTGATAACTTTAAATTAAGTGCAGGAACTCGTTTTGCTGATGTAACAACGGATAATGATTTACAAGCCTTTTCTCAAAATAATAATGGGAATTTTGATAAAGATGTAGATGAAAGTAGTCGTTTTGTAATTGATGAAACCATCTTTGCTTTGTACTCTAAAGTAAATGCAAAATTTGGAGATTGGTCTTTTTCTGGTGGATTGCGTTATGAAGATAGCAATACAGATGGGACTTCTACCTTCTTAAAAAACGGAACACCAACTACAGAAGTTCAAAAAAGACCTATTAAAAAAGTATTTCCAAGTGCATCAATTAGTAGAAAACTTACAGATGTTTTAGGTGCAAGTATTTCTTACAGTTATAGAATTCAAAGACCATCTTATAACAGTTTAAACTCGTTTCAACAGTTTTTAGATCCGTTTTCTGCTGGTGAAGGAAATCCAAATTTAACACCTGCTTACACCAATAATTATCAATTTAATTTAACGTATGAAGGTCAGCCTTTTTTTACAGTGGGTTACAGCAAAACAGACGATGTTATTTTTCAGTTGATAAAACAAGACAATGCAACTGCACAAATACGTCAGCAAGATGTAAATGTAGAAAATAACACCAATTGGAACTTTAGATTGTTTGCTCCCGTAAATTTTGCAAAAGGTTTAGAGGGTTATACAGGAATTATCGTTACAAATACAGATTTTCAATCTTCAACTTTTGGAGTAGATTTAAATAAATGGAACCTAATTTGGTTTATCCAAGCTAGTTATCAATTACCTTGGGATATCAATTTTGAATTAAGTGGAAATTATGGTACAGGAGCTTTAGAAGGTCAAATAGAAGTAGATTGGTTGGCAGAATTAGATTTTTCTTTCGGAAAAAAGTTTTTAGATGATAAATTAAAAGTAAATTTAGGCTTTAATAAAATGCTTAACAGAGGTTTTGTGGGTAATATAGATTATGGAAATGGAACAGCTGCAGTAGAAAGTAATGGCTCTAGACAAAATATTCAATTACGTTTGGTATATAGTTTTGGAGACAAATTTGGGAAGAAAAAATCAACTAGAAACAGAAATAATGATGAAGAAAACAGAATTAATGATGGTAATTAACACCTTTGTTTAGATGAATACCAAATTAAATAAATCTGATTGGATTATATTAACCATAATTTTTGCGGCTACTACTTTATTTGGTGTTTACGATTATTATCTTGAAGAAAATTCATTAATAGAATATCTCATTGATTTTCCTGTAGATATTTTCTTAAGTCTTCTAATAATTATAGTTAATATAAATTATATAATTCCAGAATTCTTAGTTAAAAAAAAGCAGTATTTCGTATTCTTTTTAGTTAGCATTCTTTTTTTAACAACCATAGGTACTATAGACAAAGTTATTGGTAATTTAACTGCTGGTAACGATTTAAGGGAAATTGATAATATTTTATCTTTTTGTATTGGAGGATTATATAATGCTGTAGATATGGGAGGATTTCCTTTAGCCATTTTACTCATAAAAAAATTTTACGAAGGCCAGCAAGAATTAGTTTCAATTCAAAAACAACAAAAAGAAAACGAATTAAAATTATTGCGCTCTCAAATAGATCCTCATTTTTTATTTAATAATTTAAATACTTTAGATGCTTTAATAGATAGCAACCCACAAAAAGCAAAAGAATATATTAATAGACTGTCTTTAATTTATAGGTATTTAATACAAACCAAAGATGCAGAGGTTATGGAACTTTCTAAAGAAATAAATTTTGCAGAAAATTATATTTTTTTGATAAAAACCAGATTCGAAGCTGATTATGAATTTAAAATTGAAGAAAATACATCTATAAAAGATAAATTTATTCCAACTGGTGCTATACAGACATTGTTAGAAAATGTGGTAAAACATAATAAATCCGATGGAAAAACGCCCATAAAAACAACTATTCAAATTAATGATGGATGGCTAATTATTACCAACTCAAAATCTGATATGGTTTCCAAACAAGAATCTTTAAAAACAGGTTTAGAAAATTTAAAAGCGCGTTATAAGTTGCTTTCAGATGAACAAATTCAAATACATGATATGGATAAAAAATTTGAAGTTTTTATTCCTGTTATTACATTAAGCGAATAAAAGTGTCAGGTCGAGCGCAGTCGAGACCTAAATTAACCTCTCGACTGCGCTCGAGTAGACAAAGTTAAAACTATGAATATTTTAATTTTAGAAGATGAAATTCCTGCATATCAAAAATTGCAAGCTTGTTTAAAATCTTATTTTAAAGATGCTGAAACAAGTTCAGCTCAAAGCGATTGGGCAAGAACAATAGTTGATGGAGAAAAACTACTAAAAGAAAATACCTACGATTTTATTTTGTCTGATATTCAGCTTTTAGACGGACTTTCTTTCGATTTGTTTAATCATATAAAAATTGAAGCTCCAATAATTTTCTGCTCTGCTCATGATGAATATTTATTCCAAGCTTTTCACACAAACGGAATTGCCTACATTTTAAAACCTTATTCTCAAGATGATTTTAATAAGGCAATTAAAAAATACGAATCGTTATTTAAAAAAGGAGATTACAATTCTTTAGACTCCAATACAATTGATGCTTTAAAAACTGCTTTACAACAAGAAAGTACAACTTATAAAAAGCGATTTGTCATTAAAAAAGCATCTGGAATTCAATTATTAAATGCTGTAGATATTGCATTAATTACTGCTTCTGGAGATTTTTGTTTGGTAATAGATAATAATGGAAAAAGGCATACCATTTCTCAAAATTTAGGTAGTATTTATCAGCAATTGAATCCAAAGAAATTCTTTAAAATTAATAGAAGTGAAATTGTAAATATCGATTTTATTGATAAAATAGAAAGTCATTTTAAAAACCGATTATTAATATCAATAAAAAACCACAAAGAAAAAGTAATGACAAGTTCTTCTACTACTTCAGATTTTAGGAAATGGTTGGAGAGTTAAATTAAACTCTATGGTTAAAAAAATTATAATAATACTGTTAGTTCTAATAGTAAGTTTTGCTATTTCGCTATTTCTTGATTCATATTTAAGAAGACAAATTTTTAATTTATACAAATGGACAACTAGTAATAAAATAATCTTTACAGGAAAAGGTTTTCATTTTTTCCCATCTACTTATTTTATTATTAGTTTTTCTATTTCATTATCAGTTTTAGTTCTAAGTTTAATTTATCATAAGCATCAGTCAATTAAAAGAATTATGCTTTGGTTAATTCTATTTGTTTTTTCAACAATAATAATTTCAGCAATACATGCAAATATTCTTGTTATTGAATGTACTGCTTGTGAAAATGGAATTAGAAAAATAAGCTATTATGATATTAAGTATGGTTTAATTTTAAGTGTTTCTTCTTTTTTGAGTTTGACTCCAATTCTTTTTAGTTTCTTTAAAAAAAAGATTTTGTAGGTTTTGATAATCTTTGAGATACAAGTTCTGCAACCACTGCTGATTTTAGAAAATTGTTGGAGAGTTGAAAAATTACTTCGTTTTAAACCTCACAGGTCTTAAAAAACCTGTGAGGTTTTTATGAATTTACAGATAAATAAATTCCCTAAAATTCCTTTTATCAATCACTTTAACATCCACATGATACGTTCTTGTAAATGTTTTTGGGATTTTTGCTTTTTGTTTTTCACTCCATTTGAATTCGAAAGCTGATAGATCTTGGTGTTTCTCCTCAATATAATCAATTTCTTGTTGCGCTGTTGTTCTCCAAAAGTATTTCCCAACTTTATTTCTTGCATATAAATTAGATTTCAAGCGCTCTGTAATCAAGAAGTTTTCCCAAATTGAACCCTTATCTATTCGTTCAGAAAAAGGACGAAAATCACCAATGATATTATTTCGTAAACCTAAATCATAAAAGTAAACTTTTTGATTTCGCTTAATTTCGTTTCTTAAATTTTTACTATAACTTGGAAGTTTATAAATAATGTAGCTTTGTTGCAAAATATCAATATAACTGCTAATTGTATTTTTATCTACACCAACAGTTTGCGATAATTCATTGTAACTTACTTCATTTCCAATTTGATATGCTAACGCTTTCAATAATTTCTCTAAAACTTCTGGCTTTCTTATATCATATAAAGCCAAAATATCCTTGTACAAATAACTATCAGATAAATTTGCTAAAACCTCTTCTTCATCTCCTAGTTTATTGATAACTTCTGGATACATTCCAAACACCAAACGATGCTCCAATTGTTGAGTTGCAACAATATAATTTTCAGAATTTTCAAATTCTTTCCAAGAAATAGGTAATAAAGTATATTCAAACTTCCTTCCTGTTAACGGTTCATTAGTTTGGTTTTTAATATCAAAAGCAGATGAACCACTTAAAATGAGTTGAATATCAGAAAAATAATCTGCAATGATTTTTGCAGTTAATCCAATATTTTCAATACGTTGTGCTTCATCAATAAAAATAGTTTGGTAGCCACTAATAATTGCCTTTATGTCTTCTGTATTTGCTGTGTTTAGTAAATTGCGTGTAGAGATATCATCACCATTTAAAAATAAATACTCTTCATTTTTCAATATTTTTTTTATTAATGTGGTTTTACCAACTTGTCTTGGTCCTAAAACAACAATAACTTTACCTTGTTTAAAACGGTTTTCTATATTTTTTTGTAACAGTCTATTTATCATATTTGATAAAATTATATTACAAAGATAAGAATTTAAATAAATTATTCACCAAATATTATGTTTTTTAGTGAATGTATTCACCAAATATTATGTTTTTTAGTGAATGTATTCACCAATAATTAAATTTATAAATTAAAATATCATCTTAATATACATCTAACAAATTCTTAAAAACTATAAAATCTGTGGAATTTATATAAAAACCACAAAGAAAAAGTAATGACGAGTTCTTCTACAACTTCAGACTTTAGGAAATGGTTGGAGAGTTAGTACTTTAATTTAGAATATCTTTCAATTTTTCATATACCAAAACTAATTCATCGTGTTTAGGCTGATTTAAGCATAAGAAGTTGGGATATAAAATAAAATACGCATCGTTTTCAAAGGTAGTCCCAGATATAATACCTTTCTTAACAATATTTATATTGTTTTTATTAGATAAAAAATCCGCAAGAAGATCATTATGAAGAAATTTATATCGTTTTGTAGAGGTTTTTTTTTCTAATATTTTTTTATGTTTTTTATATAAAATATTTAAATATTTTACAATATCCTCTACAATTAGTTTTACAGAGCTATACTCGATAAATTCTTTGAAATTTTTAGTGTTTTTGATAGCTTTTAATATTTTTTCATTTGAATCATAAATTGAATTGATTGGTTCGAATTTATTTTTAAATTCATTTTTAATATAATAATCAAAGAGTTTTATTGGTTCTTGAAAATAATATAATTCTTTCCATTTTTTAAAAGATTTAGGAAAATACCTTAAAAATAAATTCGACATAGAATTTAAGCCCAAAATTTGACTTTCTATTTTTTCAGGTTCATAGATATAGTAACTAATTTCACTAGACAGACCTTCTAATTTATTAACTAATCCTGAAGATGGAATAGTTGAATAAAAACCCATAAATCCGTCACAATTATTGGTTTTAACTCTATCAAGAATATCTTGCTCAATACTTGAACCAATAGATTTTTTTGAAAAAACATAATGTTTACAACTTACTAACCAATAAAAAGTAGAAGTCTGATCATTTACACCAATTCTAGTTTCTTTTATTTTTAAATCAATTCCACCATCAACACCTCTTGCTGGATTTTCTATAATTTCAAAACCAATATTTGATAAAAAATCTCTAGCAAATAATTCAAAAGAATCTTGGTCTCCTTTTCCAGTATTTGCTTGTGGAATTTCTTCAAAATTAATTATCATAACTCGTACAAGGAATTAATCATTCAACTTTAAAACTGCCATAAATGCTTCTTGCGGAATTTCTACATTACCTACTTGACGCATACGTTTCTTACCTTTTTTCTGTTTTTCTAACAGTTTACGCTTTCTAGAAATATCTCCTCCATAACATTTTGCAGTAACATCTTTACGTAAAGCTTTGGTAGTTTCACGCGCAATAATTTTTGCTCCAATTGCTGCTTGAATAGGAATGTCAAACTGTTGTCTTGGAATTAAAGTTTTAAGTTTCTCTACTATTTTTTTACCAATAGAATATGCATTATCTGCATGCAATAAAGCAGAAAGTGCATCTACTGGCTGCCCATTTAGTAAAATATCTACTCTTACCAGTTTAGATACTTTCATACCAATTGGATGATAATCAAAAGAAGCATATCCTTTAGAAACTGTTTTTAAACGGTCATAAAAATCGAATACAATTTCTGCCAAAGGCATTTCGAAAATTAGCTCTACTCTTTGTGTGGTTAAATAGGTTTGATTGGTAATTTGCCCACGTTTTTCTATACACAAACTCATTACTTGCCCAACAAAGTCAGATTTAGTAATGATAGACGCTTTAATAAAAGGTTCTTCTACCCTGTCTAATCTAGATGGATCTGGTAAATCTGTTGGATTGTTTAACAGAATTAATTCGTTTGGCTCTTTCTTTGTATATGCATGGTAAGAAACGTTAGGCACTGTTGTAATCACAGTCATATTAAACTCACGCTCTAAACGTTCTTGAATAATTTCCATGTGCAACATTCCTAAGAATCCACATCTAAAACCAAAGCCCAAAGCTGCAGAGCTTTCTGGTTGAAATACTAAAGAAGCATCATTTAATTGCAGTTTTTCCATAGAATAACGCAATTCTTCATAATCTTCTGTGTCTACTGGATAAATTCCTGCAAAAACCATTGGTTTTACATCTTCAAAACCATCAATTGTTTCTGTTGTTGGTTTATGAGCATCTGTAATAGTATCTCCTACTTTTACTTCTTTTGCGGTTTTAATTCCTGTAATTAAATACCCAACATCACCAGTTTTTACAGACTTTTTAACAACTTGCTCTAATTTTAAAGTTCCAACTTCATCAGCAAAATAATTTTTGCCTGTTGCCATAAACTTTATTTCTTGTCCTTTTTTAATTTCACCATTTAAGACTCTAAAATAGGTTTCAATTCCTCTGTAAGAATTATAAACTGAATCAAAAATCAAGGCTTGTAAAGGCGCTTCTGGATCTCCTTTTGGAGCAGGAATTCTATCTATAATAGCTTCTAAAATATTGTCAACTCCAAAACCCGTTTTTCCACTTGCATGAATTACTTCTTCTGGGTTACAACCTAATAAATCTACAATATCATCTGTTACTTCTTCTGGATTTGCAGAAGGTAAATCTACTTTATTTAAAATTGGAATAATTTCCAAATCGTTCTCTAAAGCCAAATATAAGTTAGAAATGGTTTGTGCTTGTATACTTTGTGCAGCATCTACAATTAATAATGCACCTTCACAAGCAGCTATTGATCTAGAAACTTCGTAAGAAAAATCTACGTGACCTGGAGTATCTATTAAATTTAAAATAAAGGGTTCTCCATTATGGATATAATCCATTTGAATGGCATGCGATTTTATAGTAATACCACGTTCTCGCTCCAAATCCATATTATCTAGTAATTGGTTCTGTTTTTCACGTTCTGTTACAGAGCCTGTATAATCTAACAATCTATCTGCTAATGTACTTTTACCATGATCTATATGAGCAATGATGCAAAAGTTTCTAATGTTCTTCATACTTCGTTTTCTAACTACTTTCAACCAACAAAGATATGCTATTTACAAACCTTGTCAAATAAAAAAAGAGGCTGTCTTAAAAGTTAATTTATCTGTCATTTTGAGCCTTTCGTCTTCGCTCAAGACAGGCTTTATCGAAAAAATCTATGTAATTGATTTTGAATAAATAAGATTTCTCCATTACAGTCGAAATGACAAATTTTAATACTTTTAAGACATCCTCTTTTAAGTTGTTATATACTTTAAATTATAAGTCTCTTTCTAATTCTGCAATAGCTACTTTAAATTCTTCCCAGTTAATGGTATCATCACTAGAAGTGTCATAACCTTTTAATAATTCATTCGCAACAATACCTCTTATAAAACCATTAACTGCTGCAGCTCTCAACATTTTTTTTATTTCCGATTTTTTTAACCTTCCATTATCATCAGAGTCAAAAAAACTAAATGCTTCTTCTGGCGTATCAAATTGATTGGTTATTAAAATTCTAATCTTTCTTAAAATATTTTCTTTTGTTCCCATTTTCTTTTTAATTATTGAATGATTAAGGTAAGAAATAAAATCAAGTTTTATGGAAATTTTTAAATCTTTTCAGAATGTGTCAGTCCTTTTAGTCCTGCCACTCTGCAATAAACAAGTTGGTATCTCTTGTTATGTATTTCAGATTGTCAGTCCTTTTAGTCCTGCCACTCTGCAATAAACAAGTTGGTATCTCTTGTTATGTATTTCAGATCGTCAGTCCTTTTAGTCCTGCCACTCTGCAATAAACAAGTTGGTATCTCTACCACCTCCATTATTTCTATTAGAAGAAAAAATTAGTTTTTTACCATCATTAGAAAATACTGGAAAAGCATCAAAAGTTTCTCCATGAGTTACTCTTTCTAAATTTTTACCATCTAAATCTATCATATATAAGTTGAAAGGAAACCCTCTTTCTGCTTCAAAATTAGATGAAAATAGTATCTTTTTTCCTGATGGATGAAAAAACGGGCTCCAATTGGCATTCCCTAAATCTGTTAGTTGGCGTAAATCAGAACCATCCGCATTACAGATATACAACTCCATTTCTGTTGGTTCTACCAAACCTTCTGCCAATAAATCTTTGTAAGCTTTTATTTCTTGTTCGGTTTTTGGTCTGGATGATCTAAAGATAATCTTACTTCCATCTGGAGAGAAAAATGCACCTCCATCATAACCTAATTCATTGGTAATTTGTTTTACATCAGAACCATCAACATTCATGGTGTACAATTCTAAATCTCCACTTCTAGTAGATGTAAATACAATTTTATCGCCTTTTGGAGAAACTGTAGGTTCTGCATCATATCCTTTTTCATTGGTTAATTGTTTTACAATGTTCCCTTGTAAATCTGCTACAAAAATGTCAAAACTATCATAAACTGGCCAAATATATTTTCCGTTTTTACGCAAAGGAACTTCTGGGCAATTCTCATCTACTAAATGCGTAGATGCATAAATAATGTGTTTATTATCTGGTAAAAAATAGGCACAAGTTGTTCTTCCTTTTCCAGTAGAAATCATTGGTGGCATTCTATCTTTAAATGTTTCATTGGCATTCATTAAAAACATTTGGTCGCAAGAAACTCCCCATTTTTTATAGTTTGATTGAAATACTAATTGTTTATCATCAAAACTCCAATATGCTTCTGCATTATCACCCCCAAAAGTTACTTGACGTAAACTTTTAAAATGAACTTCTTCTGGATATATTAATGAATTTTTTACATCATTTTTTTCTAAAATATTAGTTTCTTTTGCTTTTTTGTCGTTTTTACAAGCTGTAAAAATTAATGCAAATACTAATATGTAAACTATTCTCATTTTCTTATTTATTAATTAACTTTACAAAAATAATATATATCATCATGAGAAACATCCTATTTTTAATCTTTTTATGTTTTCTAATTTCTTGTAAACCAGAAATTAATCAAGAAAAACGTATCAAAGAAGATGTTGCATTTTTAGCATCAGACAAATTAGAAGGAAGACAAACAGGAACAGAAGGAGAAAAAAAAGCTGCTAAATATATCGCTGAGCGTTTTAAAGAATTGGGGTTACAATCTAAAGGAACACAAGAATATTTGCAACCTTTTACATTTAAACCAAAAACAAATCCTCATGATGAAGTAAAATTTGATGTTAATGGTGATGGAACTATTACTGGAAATAATGTGCTTGGTTTTTTAAACAATAACGCAGAAAATACCATAATTATTGGAGCACATTTTGATCATTTAGGTTATGGAGGTGAAGGTTCTTTGTATAGAGATTCTATCAAAGCAATACACAATGGTGCAGATGACAACGCTTCTGGAGTTGCTGTTATGCTAAACCTTGCTGCCAAATTAAGAAATAAAAACACCAATAATAATTATCTTTTTATGGCTTTCTCTGGTGAAGAAATGGGTTTGTTAGGCTCAAATTATTTTGTAAAGAATCCAACAATAGACACTAAAAAAGTTTCTTATATGATAAATATGGATATGGTTGGGCGAATGAAAAAAGATTCTTCTTTGGCAGTTTATGGTACAGGAACTTCGCCTATTTTTAAACAAGTTTTAAAATCACATAATAATAACTTTAAGTTAATTCAGCAAGAATCTGGTGTTGGCCCAAGTGATCATACCAGTTTTTATTTGGCAGATATTCCTGTACTACATTTTTTTACTGGGCAACATGAAGATTATCACAAACCTGGTGATGATTCAGAAAAATTGAATTATGCAGGTATGGAATTGATTTCTGATTACATTTTTAATATTATCACAGATTTAGATGATAATGGAAAATTAGCTTTTAGAAAAACCAAAAATGAAAGCGAAAATACCCCTCGTTTTAAAGTAGGTTTGGGTGTAATTCCTGATTATTTGTTTGATGGAAAAGGAATGCGAATTGATGGAGTTTCTGAAGGTAAACCTGCTCAAAAAGCTGGACTTAAAAAAGGCGATATTGTTATAAAATTAGGTGATAGCTTAGTTACTAACATGATGAGCTATATGCGTTCTTTATCTGTTTTTGAAAAAGGTGATAAAACAAAAGTTTTAGTAAAAAGAGGAAGTGAGAAAATTGAGAAGGAAATTGAGTTTTAGAACCATTTGTACGTTATTTTTTACAATTCACACACTTGAATCTTAATATTAGTTAAGATTTTTTAAATTAGATTTCATAAGCTGTTTATTTTGAAATCATTAAACCTATCTATTCTTTTTGTTTTTTCTTTTTTATCTGTTGCAATTTATTCTCAGCAAAAAAAAGTTGATTCTATTGCAAGATTCTTAGCTGGTAAAGCATGGAGCTTTTATGGTACTCAAAATGATAGTTGTCTACATTATGCTAATAAGGGTATAGAATACTCAAGGAAAAATAATTCTAAAAAAGGAGAAGTTTTAAATTTAGAAGTAAAAGGAGTTTATTTAGAAGAGGTAAAAAACAATTATTCTGAGGCATCAAAATATTACTACAATGCAATTGAAATTGCTGAAGAGCATTACATAAATTATATATCTCCATTATACAATAATTTGTGTATTATGTATATTGCTACTAAAGATTATGAAAAAGCAGAAGTTTACGGTAAAAAAGCAGTAGAAAACACAAGGTATATTAAAGATAGTAGAGGTGAAGCAAAAGCCTATGTAAATTTGGGAATTGCTCAAAGTCTGTTAAAAAAATATAATGAAGCAGATAAAACTTTTCAATACTTTTTATCGCTTAAAGTTTTAACACAATTTGAAAGAAATATTGCCTACCTAAGAATCGCAAAAAATTATAAAGAGCAGGGATATTATAAAAAAGCTCAACCATTACTTTTAAAAGTAGTTGCACTTGATTCATTAAAAGGTCAAAGAGATTATAATTTAGATTATAATCAACTTATTGAAAATTTAATGAAGTTAAATGATAAAGTTGCTGTAACAAAATATCTAACACCCTACAAAGAAAGTTTTAAAAATGAAAAAAGTTTAGAATACTTAGATGCTTTTTATGAAACTATGGTAAAGGTTTCTATATTCTTAGGCAACTCTAAAGATGCTCTTTATTATCAAAACAAATCAATTAAACTTAAAGATTCTTTAAACACAAAAAAATACAATAAACAAATTGCCGAACTCGAAACCCAATACCAAACCAAAAAGAAGGAAGAACAAATTGTAGAAGAACAAAACAAAAAGAAATTATGGAGCTATATTTCTATTGCTGCCTTTGTAATATTAATTGTTGTGGCTATTCTGCTCTATAAAAATAGCCAAAAAAGAAAACAATTAAGAGCCAACAAAATTGAGTTGGAAAAACTACTCAATCAAAGAAACATGTTGTTAAAAGAAACACACCATCGTGGAAAAAACAGTTTTCAAATGGTGAGTAGTTTACTACAACTACAAGCACAAGGTAGTGAAGCAGAAGTTGCAGTTACTGCTTTAGACAATGCTGTGCAAAGAGTAAATTCTATGATTGTTTTGCATCAACAATTGTATGCTAAAGATAATTTATTGGGTATTGATTTAAAGGTTTATATCAATGATTTAATTAACGAAATAATGAGTTCTTACGCATCAGAAAATATCAATTTTAATGCAATTGTAGTTTCTACAATTTTAGATATTGACACTGCAACTTCCATTGGTTTATTGGTAAATGAACTGGCTACCAATTCTATAAAATATGCTTGGAATAAAAACAACTCTAATAGAATTATCAGTTTAAACATTAAAGAGAAAGATGATGAAATTCAATTTATAATGTTTGATAATGGAACATCAAAAAAGACAAAAAACACTCAACAAAATTATGGCTCTGAATTGATTGAAATTTTAATTGAACGTTTAGATGCTATAAAATTATCATCATCAGAAAATGATTTTGGTATGCACTTAAAATTTAAAAAACAAAATGGCTAAACATCGATTTTTAATTATTGAAGATGACCCATTTATTTCTAGAACGATTAAAAAAACACTGGAAAAAAATGATGTGGAAGTTGTTGGTATTGCCAAAGATTTTCCTACAGCTATTCAATTATTAGAAATTACAAAACCTGACTTATGTTTGGTAGATATTCAACTAAAAGGTGATTTTGATGGTGTTGTTTTTGCTAAAGAATTGGATAAAATTCACTTGCCTTATTTTTATCTAACTGCACAAACAGACCCTCTAACACTAAGTGAAGTTGGTAAAACAAAACCTTTAGGGTACTTGGTTAAGCCTTTTACAGCATCTGGTTTGTGGAGTAGTATTTCTGTAGTTTGGAATAAATATTTAAGCGAAAAAGACAATATACTTTCTGTAAAATCTGATGGTTATATGTATAGAATTCCAGAAAATGATATTTTATATTTAGAAGCCTATGATAATTACTGCTATATTCATATAGAACCAAAAAAAATATTGGTACCTCATACATTAAAAAAAGTAAGAGAGCAGTTAAAAAGTAATCACTTTTTTATACCTCACAGAAGTTACTGTGTAAATACCAATAAAATTACTGATATTGGTAAAAAAACCATTCACTTAAACTCCATAGAAATTTCTTTGAGTGAAGCTAGAAGATCTCAACTCTTAGAAGTTATTAAAAATATTGATTAACTAAATGTATCAATAAAAATTTTTGAGTTTTTTTGCTCAAAACAAAACCTTACTTAAAATTAAAGATTTGAGTAAGGTTTTTTGTTTTTAAAAATATAAAAATCTGATTTACTGGTTTTTATATTTAATTCCTGTTTTCTATTTCACTAAAAAAACACCCTGTTTCACTAAAGATTTATCAATTAAAGCAGTAAGCTCAACTAAATTTGAATGAGTAAAAAACTTGCTTTTGATTATTTAAAAAAAATCACAATTTATTAATTAAAAATATAGAAATTATGAAAACAAAAAATTACATTTTAATATTTTGCTTTTTTACAGCAAATATATTCGGGCAACAAGTTGAGTTGGTTAAAGATATTAGTGTAGATGCCTTTAATAAAAATGGTTATCCTTACAACATCACAGAATTTAATGAAAAACTTTATTTTTCTGCTGATGATAAAATTAATGGTCGTGAACTATGGATTAGTAATGGTACAACAGGACAAACAAGACTTTTAAAAGACATTAATCCTGGAGAAAATGGTTCAAGTCCAAGAAGGTTTACATCTTATAATGGAAAAGTGTATTTTACTGCATACAGTAATCAGCTTTGGCAAACAGATGGCACAACAGAAGGTACAATATTAGTAAAAGAAATTGAAGGTGGTAATTTTGGAAATCAGAACACTTTTACAGTCTTTAATAACTTACTTTTTTTTACTGCTGATGATATTATAAATGGTTATGAATTATGGGTAAGTAATGGAACTACAGAAGGCACAATGATATTTAAAGATATAAATCTAGAAGAATCTAGTGCTTCAAACCCAAATATTTTATCTGAAGGTTCTAATCCATCTAGTTTAATTGTGTACAATAATAAACTTTATTTTTCTGCTGATGATGGAATTAATGGAAGAGAACTATGGGAAAGTGATGGAACAGAAAATGGAACTAATTTAGCTGTTGATATTAGAAATGGTAGCAGTAGCTCAAGCCCATCAAGTTTAACTATTTACAACAACCAATTATATTTCTCTGCTTCTGAAGGAACTCATGGAGCAGAATTATGGAAAAGTGATGGAACTACAAATGGAACAGAATTGGTAAAAGATATTAATTTAGGTAGCTCAAGTTCGATACCAGGCTTTACAGATGGCGTAAATACTGGAGGAACTAAGTTTAATGAAATGGTAGTTCTAAACAACAAATTATACTTTACTGCTAAAGTTGATTATAGTTCTTCTAATACAATAGGTATTGAACTTTGGGAAACTGATGGAACTGCAAGTGGAACTAAACTTGTAAAAGATATATTTGAAGGTTTTTCTGGGTCTAATCCTGTTTACCTAACCCAGTTTAATAATAAAATCTATTTTAGCGCAACAATAGGCTTTAATAATGGTTTAAGATTAAAATATTTATGGGAAAGTGATGGTACTGAAATAGGTACTAAAGAAGTAAAAGATATAAATAACAATTCAATTAGAACACCACAATTCATTACACCATTTAATAATAAACTATTTTTTGCTGCTTTTGATGAAAGTTTAGGAAATGAACTTTTTTCTTTTGCTCCAGAACCAACCAAAAATCAAAACACTACAAACATTCCAGACAACGCTTTTGAGCAATATTTAATAGACCAAAATTTAGATGATGTGTTAGATGACCAAGTATTAACAGCAAACATCAACACATTAACCACATTAAATTTAAGTAATTTAGGTATTGAAGATTTAACAGGTATTGAGGGTTTTGCAGCATTACAAGAATTAATTTTAGATGGTAATACAGCATTAACTACTTTCGATTTAAGCAACAATGCTAACTTAACTAAACTATCTTTAAATAATATGGGGTTAAATCAATTTGATACTTTTAATTATAGTTTTTTACAGGAATTAAGCATTAACAATAACAATTTAACAAATTTAGATACAAGTGCTCTTTATCAAATTACACATTTAGACGTTAGTCACAACCAACTTACAACTTTTGAAGCATCTTTTTTAAATCAACTTCAAGAATTTACAGGAAATCACAATGCATTTACGCAACTAAATTTTGCGGGTTTAATGAGTATAACAAAAATTATAGTAAATAATAATGCTCTTGAAAGTTTAAATATTAAAACAGGTAACTCTCAAAATATTACTCAATTTAATGCTACAAACAACCCAAATTTAACTTGTATAGAGGTAGATGATGCAACTTATGCAACAACCAATTTTACAAATATTGACGCACAAACCAATTTTAGCCAAAACTGTTCTGCATCAGCTACTACCTATGTTCCAGATGATGCCTTTGAACAATATTTGATTGATCAAGGTTATGATACTGCACCTTTAGATGATTATGTACCAACAGTAAATATTAATACTGTTACTCAAGTTTTTGTTGCTAATAAAGGCATACAAAGTTTAGAAGGCATTCAAGATTTTACTGCTTTACAAGAACTGAACTGTTCTAACAATTCTATAACTCGTTTAGATGTAAGTAACCTTGAAAATATTTCTAGTATAGATGTTAGAAATAATAATTTAAACGAGCTTAAATTGAAAGTAGGTAATATACAATTATTCCATTCTACAGGAAATACAAACTTAACTTGTATAGAAGTAGATAATTTAGCAGCTACCAATAATTTCGCTTTTTCTGGCAATCCAGATTTTAGTAAAGATAGTCAAAGCTCTTTTTCAGAAAATTGTGGTAGCCTTTACACTTATGTGCCAGATGATAATTTTGAGCAAGCACTAAAAGATTTTGGTTTTGATGATAATGCGCCTTTAGATGATTATGTGCTAACTGCAAATATAAATACTATTGAGTCTATGAATATTGCCAACAGAGCTATATCAGATTTAACTGGTATAGAAGATTTTGAAGCTTTAAAATTTTTAACAGTAAGTAGCAATAATTTAACAACGGTTAATCTTGGGCAAAATTCCAATTTAGAAATAGTAAGTATTAATAATAATAAATTAACTTCTTTAAGTGTAAATACAAACCTTAAGTTAAGAAAACTGATTGCAGGTTTTAATGAATTAACATCTATAAACGTAAATCCTAACCTTATAGAATTAGATGTAAGCAATAATAACTTAGAAACCTTAAACTTAAATGCAAAGCCACAGTTAGAAAAAGTTGTATGCAAGTCTAATAGTAATCTTTCAGAAATTATACTAACAAACTCACCATCTGTTAAAATAATAGATGCCAGCTTTTGTAATCTTTCTGCTATAGATTTATCAAATAAAAATCAACTAGTAACTTTAGATGTAAGCTACAATGCAATAACCAATTTAAATTTAGAGGGATTATTTAAGTTAGAAACTGTGCAATGCAGAAATAACCAAATGGAAACTCTAATATTTAATAACAATACTAATAAGATAAAATCTCTAATTGCTAGAGATAACAATTTAGCCTCTTTAAATTTAAGTAACGCTCCAGAGTTAGAAGAACTTTGGGTAAATGATAATAATTTATCTACCCTAAACCTAAAAAGTGGTGCAGGAAATTTATCAAAATTAACCACATTTACTGCTATAAGAAATGAAAATTTAATCTGTATAGAAGTTGATGATATTGCTTACGCTAGAGAAAATTTAACAAATATTGATAGTCAAACAGGTTTTTATGCAGACTGTAATTTTGGTGCAGAATATGTATACATACCAGATAATATTTTCGAACAAAAATTAATAGACCAAAACCTTGATGATGTTCTAGACAATCACGTGCTAAAAACAAACATACAAACGTTAACTGAATTAAACATTGCTACAGCAAATGGTGATCCAAAAATAGAGGATTTAACAGGTATAGAAGGCTTTACACAACTTAGAAAATTAAGTATGAGTAATAATAATACTGCTACTGTAAACCTTACAAACAATCTGTTTTTAGAAGAGTTTACAGCACAATTTTGTAATATTTCAGATTTAATATTACCTAATTCTCAAAGTTTAAAAAAATTAGATATTCATACTAATACTATTACAAACTTAAATGTAACCAATTATGTAAACTTGTCTTTTTTACAAATAGACACAAATAACATTACCTCAATAAACCTTAGCCAAAATACAGGATTACATTTTTTTAGTGGAAGTAATAATGCTTTAAAAAACTTAGATTTTAGCAACAATACCCAATTAAAAGAATTATATCTTTCATTTACAGGAATTCAAGTACTTGATGTAAGTAGTAATACAAACCTTACACATTTAACTTGTGATAGAAATAATTTAACCACATTAAACATTAGTAATAATACAAAGTTAAAAATACTAAATACAAGTGGTAATCAATTAAATAGTTTAAACACTACTAACAATAGGTTATTAGAAGATTTAAACTGCGAAAGCAACAATTTATCTGTTTTAGATTTAACAACTAATATAAGACTAACAGCATTTAACGTATTAGGTAATAACTTAACTTGCATAAAAGTATTTGATGTAGCCTACGCAAACGCAAATTGGAGCAACAATATAGACAGTACTGCAAGTTTTGGTGATAGTTGTTATACTGCAATACCAGATGCTAACTTTGAGCAAGCCTTAATTGATGCTAAACACGATGATGTTTTAGACGGTTTTATACTAACCTATAATGCAGAAACTATAACGTTTTTAGGCTTAAATTCTAAAAATATTTCAGATTTAACTGGTATAGAATCATTTACAGCTTTAGAATCTTTAAATATTAAAGGAAACAATTTAACCTCAATGGATTTAAGCCAAAATACGCAGCTAAAAACCTTATTTGCAAATGATTTGGAAAATTTAGACAGACTAGACATTTCCAACAACACAAACCTTCAAACTTTTGATGCGTTAGACAATCCAAATTTAACCTGTATTAAAGTTTGGGATGTAAACTATGCAAACAACAATTGGTCAGATAAAATTGATGCTCACACTTCATTTAGTGAAGATTGTAATGAAATTTGGACAGTAGAAGTTGATGAGAAAACAGAAACAATTATCATAACCATCCCTGGAATTGATAAAAACAATGATGGAAAAATTACACTTAGAGAAGCTAAAGAATTTGCTGGTAATTTAGATTTAAGTGATAAAGATATCAAAAATATCAGAGGTTTACAGGCTTTCTCTAACATTAAAAGTCTTAATTTATCTGGAAACAACCTAAATGATTTGAGTGCTTTAACTGGTAAAAAAATAACATTAATTAGTAAAACAACAGGTAAAAAAAGAGAAGTTGAGGCAAAAACATCTGGTTTAGAAACTTTAATCATCAGCAACAATAGTTTTGAAACTTTAAATTTAGAAGAACTTAAAAATTTAAAAGTGATAAATGTAAGCAACAATCCAAATTTGGTTACAATGAGTATAAAAAACAGCAATAACGCAAATATTACTTCTTTTGATGCTACAAACTCACCAAATTTAACTTGTATTATTGTTGATGATAAAAATGCTGTTTACTTAGCCAACTTTAATAAAGATGTTTCTAGCAATTTTGTTGCAAACGAACAAGATTGTAGGCAAACTATACTTTCTACAGATGATGAAATTTTAGAAAAAAAAATTATAATATACCCAAACCCAGTAAAAAATAATTTAAATATAAAAATATCTAAGCAAGTAGAGTTTAATAAAGTTTCTATTGTCAATACAACTGGTAAAATAATTTTGGAAAGCGTGCAAAAATCAATTAATATCTCTCATTTATCTAAAGGATTTTATTTCTTAAAAATTGACACGAATAAAGGTTCTATTTTTAAGAAAATTCTAAAAGATTAAGAAAAATTAATTTATTAGATTTCTAGGAAACCTCTTATGCAAATAAGAGGTTTTTTTTTGCTAAATAATAAAGTATCTTTGCAAAATGGTAAAAATAGACAACATTCAACTTCCTGACTTTCCATTATTGTTAGCTCCAATGGAAGATGTTTCTGACCCTCCATTTAGAGCTCTATGCAAAGAAAATGGTGCAGATGTTGTGTATACAGAATTTATTTCTTCAGAAGGTTTAATTCGTGATGCAGCAAAAAGTGTTATCAAATTAGATATTTACGAAAAAGAAAGACCTGTTGGAATTCAAATTTTTGGTGCCAATCTAGATTCAATGTTAAAAACAATTGAAATTGTAGAAAAATCAAATCCAGATATAATAGATATCAATTTTGGTTGTCCTGTAAAAAAAGTAGTTTCTAAAGGTGCTGGTGCTGGAATTTTAAAAGATATAGATTTAATGGTTTCTTTAACAGAAGCAATGGTAAAACATACCAATTTACCAATTACTGTAAAAACACGTTTGGGTTGGGATCATGATTCTATAAGAATTGTAGAAGTTGCTGAAAGACTCCAAGATGTTGGCTGCAAGGCTATTTCTATTCATGGTAGAACACGTGCCCAAATGTATAAAGGTGATGCAGACTGGAAGCCAATTGCAGAAGTAAAAAACAACCCAAGAATGCACATTCCTGTTTTTGGAAATGGAGATGTTACATCACCAGAAAGAGCCATGGAAATGCGAGACAAATATGGTTTAGATGGTGCTATGATTGGTAGAGCCTCTATTGGTTATCCTTGGTTTTTTAATGAAGTAAAACACTTCTTTAAAACTGGAGAGCATTTACCAAAACCCACAATTTCTGAGAGAACTCAAGTTGCTAGAAGGCATTTACAAATGGCAATTGATTGGAAAGGAGAACGATTAGGAGTTGTAGAAACAAGAAGACATTATACCAATTATTTTAAAGGAATTCCTCATTTTAAAGAATATAGAATGAAAATGGTTACTTCTGATGACCCAAAAGATGTTTTTAATGCTTTTAATGAGGTTGAAGAAAAATTTGGTAACACAATTATTCCTCAAATTTAAGTATTCTTTAAATTTACTTTTCTATAAATTGTTTCGAAATTCTACTACTTGCTATTTTTGATGCGATAAATCCTAGAACTATAATTGTAATAATAACAATTAAAAGATTAGATATTAAAAACTCTACTGGATAAGGTAAACCTGGCACTATCTCAAAAAAACCAAATTGCTTTTGAATTACAACAATAAATATTCCTAAAACAAGGCCAATTACCATTCCAAAAAAGGTTAGTAAAAAACCTTGAATTGTAAATATTTTTTTTATTTGTCTTATAGTAACTCCTAAACTAAATAATGTTTTAAGATTTTGTTTTTTATCAATAATCATCATAATTATGGCACCAATTACATTAAAAAGCGCAATAATTATAATTAAAGTAAATATAAGATAAGACACAAAATTTTCAGTATTAATTACTTTATAATATATTTCATTTAATTGCTCTTTAGTACGAACTTTAAACTTACTTCCTAATTTATTTTGAAGATTTTCAGCTACAATTGCAGCATCGCTATTTTCTGAGAGTTTTAGTTCAATACCAGTTACTTGATTATTTTTATAATTAAGTAGTTTTCTTGCAGATTCAATTTCTACAAACACATATTTATTTTTAAACTGTTCTGTACCAGAATATATACCAACTATTTGAACATTTATTTTACTAAAAGCATTGTTAGGGTTTATAAAACCAGTGCCAGGTTTAGGAATCATTATAGATAAAGGTTCTCCAAAATTTAGTATACTTAAAGATAACTTTCTTGAAATACCTTCTCCAATAACTGCTGTATTTTGGAAATCATTCTGTAACCAAGTTCCTAATTCTATAACAGAGTCTATTTTTGTAATGTTGTTATAGTTTTCTTGAACTCCTTTTATGTATGCAATTTCATTTTTCTCATTGTATTCTAAAAAAACTCTTTCTTCTATAATACTAGAAGTTCCTACAATTGATTTGTTATTTTTTAAAATCTCTTTTAAATCATCAGAATATGTAAAAGATTTTCCTTTTGTTGCCCAAATTTTTATATCTGGGTCAGAAACATCTAATAAATCGTAGCTAAATGTTTTTAAACCAGAAAACCCAGATAGAATTATAAAGAGCGCACAAGAACTAACTATAACTCCAAAAGAAGCAATAATTGTGATAATATTAATAGCATTGGTACTTGTTTTTGTAAACAAATACCTTTTAGCTATGTATAGAGAAAAGTTCAAAAACAGTTATATTTTTTTTCTTTTAGGAAGTATTTCTGGATTTAAAATAGGGTTTTCATCTTTCCCTTTCAAAGAGTTATCTATGCTTTCATTATAGTCTAAAGTATCATCACCAAAAAATAATAATTCTGGCATTCTACGTAATTGATTTCTAGTTCTAGATGCCATTTCATGTCGAATTAAAGAAGTGTTTGACTGTACTCCTTTAATAATTTCATCTCTCTTTTCTGAAGGAAAAACACTCAAATATACTTTTGCAATTCCCAAATCTGAAGTTACATGTACTTTAGAAACTGAAATGATAACCCCTTTCATTCCATCTTGTGCTGCTTTTTGCAAAACATCTACCAAGTCTTTCTGTAAAACACCTGCTATTTTTCGTTGTCTATTCGTTTCTTCCATAGTGTAAATTTACAATTTTTTGTTTGTTGATAAACAAAAAAATCTCAAAGCGTTATTTACACTTTGAGATTTTATATAATATATATTAATTTTTAATCTGCTAAAATAATTGCCTTGTTATCATTTAATTCTAATGTACCTGAATTAATTGTTAACGTTAAAATTTTATCATCAGCTTCATCTGGAACTAATTTGCCATGTAAATCATCTAATTCTATCTTAGCTTGAGAATGAATATGAATCTTTATTGTTCCTTCTTTTAAATTAGAAACAACTGGTGCGTGATTATTTAGCATTTGAAACTCTCCATTTACTCCAGGCACTGATAAAGAATCAATCTCTGATGAAAATAAAATAGCTTCTGGTGTTACAATTTCTAAAAACATATTTCTTTTAGTTTACAGTTCCGCAGTTCGCAGTTTTACAGTCTTTATAGACTGGATACTGTTTACTACTAACTATTTTAAGCTTCAGCTAACATTTTTTCTCCAGCATCAATTGCATCTTGAATTGACCCTCTTAAGTTAAATGCAGCTTCAGGATATTTATCTAACTCACCATCCATAATCATATTAAATCCTTTAATAGTGTCTTTAATATCTACTAAAACTCCAGGAATACCTGTAAATTGTTCTGCAACGTGGAAAGGTTGAGATAAGAAACGTTGTACACGTCTTGCTCTGTGAACTACTAATTTATCTTCTTCAGATAATTCTTCCATACCTAAAATTGCGATAATATCTTGTAATTCTTTATAACGTTGTAAAATTTCTTTTACTCTTTGTGCACAATCATAGTGCTCATCACCTAAAATATCTGCGGTTAAAATTCTTGATGTAGAATCTAAAGGATCTACTGCTGGATAAATACCTAACTCAGCAATTTTACGAGATAATACTGTAGTTGCATCTAAGTGCGCAAAAGTTGTTGCTGGTGCTGGATCTGTTAAATCATCTGCAGGTACATAAACGGCTTGTACAGAAGTAATAGAACCTTTTTTAGTTGATGTAATACGCTCTTGCATAGCACCCATTTCTGTTGCTAATGTTGGTTGATAACCTACTGCAGAAGGCATACGTCCTAAAAGTGCTGATACCTCAGAACCTGCTTGTGTAAATCTAAAAATATTATCTACAAAGAAAAGTACATCTTTTCCTTGTGCTTCTCCAGCTCCATCTCTAAAATATTCTGCTATTGTTAATCCTGATAATGCAACTCTTGCACGTGCTCCAGGAGGTTCGTTCATTTGACCAAATACAAAAGTAGCTTTAGAATCTTTCATACCAGATTTATCAACTTTAGATAAGTCCCATCCTCCTTCTTCCATAGAATGCATAAAATCGTCACCGTATTTTATAATTCCAGATTCTAACATTTCACGAAGTAAATCATTTCCTTCACGAGTTCTTTCTCCAACTCCAGCAAACACAGATAAACCACCATGTCCTTTTGCGATATTGTTAATCAACTCTTGAATTAATACTGTCTTACCTACTCCAGCTCCACCAAATAATCCAATTTTACCTCCTTTTGCATAAGGCTCTATTAAATCGATTACTTTGATACCTGTAAATAAAACTTCTGTAGATACTGATAAATCTTCAAATTTAGGTGCAGACCTGTGAATTGGTAAACCGTCTTTACCTTCTTTTTTCAAATTCCCTAAACCGTCAATTGCATCTCCAGTAACGTTAAATAATCGTCCATAAATATCATTACCAATTGGCATTTGAATAGGATTACCTGTTGCTACAACTTCTGTACCTCTACTTAATCCATCAGTAGCGTCCATAGAAATTGTTCTTACTGTATCTTCTCCAATATGCTGTTGAACTTCTAATACTAGAGTAGAACCATCAGCTTTTTTTATTTCTAAAGAATCGTAAATTTTAGGAAGTTCATTTTCAGTATTGAATTCAACATCAATTACTGGTCCAATAATTTGAGAAACTTTACCTGTTATTGTAGACATTGTGTATCTAATTAAGTTATTATTTTAATTCTGAGATTTCTCTCTCATTTTCAGGTTGCAAAGGTAATTTTTTTGATTGAAACTAAAAAAGTTTTTTGTTTAAAAAGTGTAATTATTAAACACAAAAAAAAGCCTCATCAAATGATGAGGCTTTTATGTATAATTTAAATAACTTTATTAGTTAGTTACTTTAATTTCAACTCTTCTGTTGTTAGCCATTCCTGCTCTAGTTTTGTTAGTATCTACTGGAGATCCTTCACCAAAACCTTTAGCTTCTAATCTAGTAGCGTCAATTCCGTTTTTAACTAAGTAATCTCTAACAGCAATTGCTCTTTTGCTAGATAATCTTAAATTTAAAGGAGCTGGACCAGAACTATCTGTATGACCTTCTATAGCAAATGTAGCCTTAGAATTTTTCTTCATAATATCTACTATAGCATTTAATTGCTTAGTAACTCCTGGCTTGAAAGAAGCTCTACCTGAATTAAATAAGATAGATTTAGCTGTAAAGTTAATAACTTCTATATCTTCTTTATTAATTACTTCTTCTGGACAACCATTATTTGAAGCAACACCTGCAACAGATGGACATTTGTCATCTTTATCTAAAACACCATCACCATCAGTATCTGGCCAAGGACAACCTGCATTTGCAGCTGGACCAGCAACATTTGCACATCTATCATCTCTATCTATAACTCCATCACCATCAGTATCAGGACAACCTTTATTAGCTTTTGTTCCTTTAGAGTTAGGACACATATCATCTTTATCTGCAACTCCATCACCATCAGCATCAGGACAACCGTTCATTGCTGCTAAACCAGCAGTATTAGGACAAGCATCATCAGAATCTTTGATTCCATCGCCATCAGCATCAGGACAACCATTAAATTCTTTTAAACCTGCAACATCTGGACATGCATCATCTTTGTCATAAACACCATCTCCGTCAGTATCTTTTCCTCCAAATTTAAATACTAAACTAAGAGCAGTTTGGTAGTGAGAAGCAACTTTATCAGAAAATCCTTTCTTAGTTCCTGTTTGGAAATTTAATCCAACATTATCGTTAAACCAGAAATTAGCTCCAACACCTCCATTAAGCATACCTTCTCCACTTGAGTCAATAGAAGTATAACCACCTCCTAAATATACATAAGGATCAAACCAACCAGTTTCACCAAATAAATAATTTAAGTCATAAGTAGCAACAGCATCAAAAGACCAGTATAAAAAGTCAGAATCATTTTTTGTTGTAAAAGTTTCAATTTTATTTAAAGACCCTGCTAATTGAATACCAAATCCTTTTTCTAAATATTTAGAAGCATAAACTCTAGAAATAGATGGCAGTATGTTCCAATCTTCATTTCCTAATAAATCTTTTACTTGGTCTGTAAAGTTAGAAGTATTATAAATATCTACTACGTTTACACCAAAACCTACAGCCCATGGGTTGTTTTCATCTTGTGCGCTTACGTTACTAACTGTTACCAACGTAAACAAAGCTATCACAGCTAATTTTAATCGTTTCATTATCAAATTTTTAAATTAAAAGTTCGTTATTTTAATTGCAAAAGTAAGTTGTTAAAACTTATCTACAAAGACAAATCTACAAAATATTCGCAAATCTGCAAGTTTTTATTAGTTCTAAATAATATTTAATTCTTTTCCAACTTCTTTAAAAGCTGAAATTGCTTTATCTAAATGCTCTTTTGTATGTGCTGCTGACAATTGCACTCTTATTCTTGCTTTTTCTTTTGGTACAACTGGAAAAAAGAAACCAATTACATAAATCCCTTTTGCTAACAGTCTGTTTGCCATTGTCTGAGATAATTTAGCATCATACAACATTACTGGAACAATAGCTGCATCTGCGCCTACCAAATCAAAACCTGCTTTTTTCATCTCTGTTCTAAAATAATTGGTATTCCATTCTAATATATCTCTTAATGAAGTATCATTGGAGATTAATTCGAAAACTTTTAAGGCACCTCCAACTAAAGCTGGTGCTAATGAGTTTGAAAATAAATAAGGACGTGAACGTTGTCGTAAGATTTCTATAATTTCTTTTTTCCCTGTGGTATAACCACCCATTGCTCCTCCTAAGGCTTTACCTAAAGTTCCTGTGACAATGTCTACTCTATCCATTACATTCTTTAACTCTACTGTTCCTCTTCCTGTTTTTCCAATAAATCCTGTTGCATGACACTCGTCAACCATTACCAAAGCATCGTACTTATCTGCTAAATCACAAATTTCATCGAGCTTAGCTACAATACCATCCATAGAAAAAACACCATCTGTAACAATTATTTTAAAACGATGGTTTTGTTTGTTCGCTTCAATTAACTGTTCCTCTAAAGAAACCATGTCATTATTATTGTATCTATATCTTGCAGCTTTACACAAACGAACTCCATCTATAATAGAAGCGTGATTTAAACTATCAGAAATTATGGCATCTTCTTTTGTTAGTAAAGGCTCAAAAACACCTCCATTTGCATCAAAAGCTGCTGCATATAAAATAGTGTCTTCTGTGGTATAAAAATCTGCAATCTTTTTTTCTAATTGTTTATGAATATCTTGTGTACCACAAATAAAACGTACTGAAGACATTCCAAAACCATGAGAATCCATCGTGTCTTTTGCAGCTTGAATTACCTCTGGATGATTTGACAACCCTAAATAATTATTCGCACAAAAGTTAATCACTTCTTCTCCTGTAGAAATTTTTATCACTGCATCTTGTGAAGATGTGATAATTCTTTCTGACTTATATAAACCAGCATCTTTAATTTCCTGTAGCTCCTTTTTTAAAGTATCCTTAATTTTTCCGTACATTTTTTATCTATTTAAGAAAAACAAAGTTACGAAGTTTATTTTTTTGTTGATACTTCAACAACATCAATTTTATCATTAATATATATGAGTAGTTTTTTATCAACCTTACAATTCATCGATTTTAATACGCGTTCGTACTTTAATAATTGCTGATGATGTTCTGTGGATGGATTTCCAGTTTTATAATCTATAATTGATACTGAACGCATCGTAAAAACCAATCTATCTGGAATCATAATTTGGTTGTCAACATCTACAATTTCTCTCTCATTATATATAATGACATCTTTTTGATAAAACTGTTTTAATTGAGGATGATTTACAACTTGATGTATTTGCTCTTTTATTAACATTGATTGATTATCATCTATAAAACCTTGCTGATGATATTGTTCTACAACTTTATTAATGTCTTTTTCAGTATTAATCTTTGCAAACATTTCGTGTAAAAGATTCCCAAAATCAATGGCTTTACCTTGTTCTGTATTCCATAATTTAGATGCACTTGCCAATAAAACAATATTGTGTTCTTGCCAAGGAGCAGAAATAAATTGCTTGTGAATTTCTGCAATAGAACTCTTGTTTTCTTTTTTATTGATTCTATTTTCATCTCCAAAAGAATACTCAAAAATAGCATCTTTCCAGATATTTTTTTCTTTTAAATAGTTGATAAAAACACCAGAATAAAAATTGGTATTTTCTTCTCCTTTTGATGATATTTTATATTCTGTGATAATGTGTAACTGCTCTACAGCTCTTGTAAGCGCAACATATAAAAGATTAAAATTATCTAATTCTAATTCTTCTCTTTGTTGATTGTAAATTTCTAAACCTCTACTACTTACCAATTCTAAACTTTTGCTGTAATCTACCAATAGTTCATTAAAACCATTATATGTTTCTGGCAACTCATTTAACCAAGATTTCGGTTTAATTTGTCTGTAAATCTCAACATCACAAGGAAAAATTACCACAGGAAATTCCAATCCTTTCGATTTGTGAATAGTCATTACTTGCACAGCATTTGCGCTTTCTGGAGCAACAATACTTAATTTGTCTTTCTTCAATTCCCAAAACTCTAAAAACTCACCAACATCAGTTCCTTTTCTTTGTTGTTCTAAGACTACATCTAAAAAAAACTGCACATAAGCATCTGAAGAATTTACCAAATTAAAACCTCTAACAATTTCTTCTATTTTCTCATAAAATGGCAATTGATAAAACATATTGATTTCAAAAGAAATTCCAAAGCTTTTTAAACCCTCAAAAATATTTGCATTTAATGCTTTTGCATAGTTTTTTAAAAATTGATGTTTTGAATCTGGTATTTTTAAATGTTGATGTAAAAAATATAATACTTCAAAACGTGTTTCTTCGTCACTTGGGTTTTGTAAAACCCTTAAAACATTAATAATAAAGTTGACTTTGGCATTGTTTTGCAACAACAACGTTTCCGAAGAAACAATAGCTATATTATGTTCTGACAAATAATTTGCAACTGCAATTCCGTCTTTTTTAGTGCGTGTTAACACACAAATTTCATTTAAAGAAAAATCATTTTTTAGTTGATTGATTTTCTCCAAAACTTTCTTTGGATATCGCAGTTTTTTCTCTTCTTTATCTTTTTCATCTTCCAAAAAAGTGAGCGATACAAATCCGCCTTTTTTTGCATTTTCTTTTTGGGTATTTCCTTCTAAAAACAACTTTTTATATGATTCATTTTGAAGAAAATTTGCTGTATGTTGAAAAAAAGAATTATTAAAATTGACAACCTCAGAAAAACTCCTAAAATTGGTTTCTAAATGCTTAATTTCTTTGCTGATATGAAAAGGATTTTCAATACCTGAACCCAAGTTGATAAACTGTTCTGCTTTTCCTCCACGCCATCTATAAATAGCTTGTTTTCCATCGCCAACCAACAATAAATTGCTATTTTCTTGTGCCAAAGCATTGTCTATTAACGGAATTAAATTTTGCCATTGTAACACAGAAGTATCTTGCATTTCATCAATAAAATAATGTTGAAAACGCTGCCCAATTCTCTCATAAATAAAAGGTGCTGGTTGGTCTTTAATATTGTCTGAAATCAGTTGATTAAACTCAGCATTTAATCTGATATTATTGTCTTCTTTAATGGTTTCTAATTCTGAATTGATATTATTTAAAACCGCTAAAGGAATGATACTTTTTAACGCAATTTTATTAAGTACATACAACGCATATTGCGCATCAAACAATTCTTTTGATTGATAATAATATTGATGAAGCTGTTCTTTTAAATCATCTATGGTATCCTTTGCCAAAGGTGATGTTTTGCCTCCATATAAATTTTTATCAGCTTCTATGTTATTGTGTAAACGACCTTCAAACTTGATGTCTCCATTTTTTAAAAATCGTAATTTTTGATATTTCTGAAAGTGTTTAGGATAATCTCCATAACTAAAATCGGTTTTAGAAAGTCCATTATCATCAATAAAACCTAAAACTTTATCCCCAAAATCTTTAAAATCTTTTTCTATCTGAGAATTTATTTTTTGTAATTTGTTTTTCAGATTAAAAAAATCATCTAATTTTTTATCTGCTAAATTTCTGAAATGCTGCACATCATCTTCATTCAACAAAATTTTAGCAAATTCGTTTAAATCTTTGGCAATGTCCCAAGATTTGTCATCATCAGTTTTATCTAAAGAATAATCGATTAAAAGATTGGTGAGTTTTTTATCAGTACCTATTTTAGAAATCAACACATCTACAGCTTCATTTAACAAGGAAACTGCATCCATTTCTACTTCAAAATTGAGAGACAAACCTAAATCGTACGCAAAATTTTTGATGATTTTGTGTGTAAAACTATCAATAGTGGTAATTGAAAATGCGGAATAATTTTGCAGAATTGCGTCTAATATTTTTCTGCTTCGTTCTTGAATTGTTGTTTTATCTAAAGGCGTTTCTTCAAGAATTTTTGGGTAAATATCAGTAGTGTTTCCCTCAGAAAATGCTTCTAAATTATACAAAACACGTTCTTTCATTTCACCAGCAGCTTTGTTGGTAAATGTGATTGCCAATACTTTCTGAAATGTAAAAATATCTTCAGAAGATAATAAAACTTTAAGGTATTGTTTTACAAGTGTAAAGGTTTTACCACTTCCTGCAGAAGCATTATATACTTGAAAAGTTGAAGGTTGTTGCACAGAACTATTTTTATTGCAAAATAATCATTCTAAAATTATTATTAATTGAGTTTGGAATAATAATTGCAACTCAAAAAACAAAACTAATTTTATGAAAAATACATTTACGCTTATACTTTTCCTTATTTCTATTCAAATTTTTTCATCAAATAATATAATGTGTGCTTCAAACGGACTAACTTTTCTACCTAAACAAAGAGAAATTAGTTTAAACTCTATGTTTATTATTGAAGGTTATGCAATGAGTCAAAAAACTATTGATAGCTTTAAAAACAGAAAAGTTTATTTAGAAAACAAAAAAGGAGAAACTGTAGATTTAATTTTATTAACAATACATAAAGGGCAGATGAGTTTAAAACAGGCAATTTTTAAACTTAAAAATGAATTACAACCAAATTCTAAATATTATTTAAAAATATCAAACCTTACAGAATTAGAAAAAATGGATTTCACGAATTGGAATTCTGAAACAGGAAAAAGAGAACCAATTTTTTGGCAGACTACAAATAAGAAACAAAGTAATTTTCTAAATAATGATTTAGAAATAGACTTTAAGAAAACTGAAGTTATTTTTTATGGTTGTGGACCATCAGCAAACGCAATTTTCAAAGTAAAAAACAAGAGAGAAAATGAAATTTGGTTTAAAACAGAAGTTGTTAACTTAGAAACCAATGAGAAAAACACGTACATTATTAGAGAGTGGAACAAAAGTTTAAATGTTGGACATGGAATGTGTTCTGGTGCATTTACTTTTAATGGAAAAGGGAAGTATAAAGTTAGATTTACACCTATGAATACAGATGGAAAAATGAATAAAACTTCAAAATGGATTAGTTTTAATAATCCGTATATGAATCAAAAAGGACTTGGGTTTTAGTACTTATATAAACACATTGTGTTTTATCCCAAACCAACATCCAAAGACATCATTACAATAAAACCACCAATAAACCCGAGTGTGGCAATATCTGTATATTTATCTCTTTGCGTTTCTGGGATTACTTCTTCTACAACTACAAAAATCATTGCACCTGCTGCAAAAGCCAAAGCATAAGGCAAAATTGGAGTAAAAAATGAAACTGCCAAAGCTCCTAAAACTGCTGCAATAGGTTCTACAATTGCAGATAATTGTCCATACCAAAAACTTTTTAATCTACTAACACCCTGTCTTCTTAAAGGCATTGCCACTGCAAAACCTTCTGGGAAATTCTGTATTCCAATACCAATTGCTAAAGAAATTGCAGCAATAATCATTTCTGTTTGCTCAACACCCACTAAAGTAGATGCAGCACCAAATAAAACACCTACTGCTAACCCTTCTGGAATATTATGTAATGTTATTGCTAAAACTAACAATGTAGTTTTGTGCCACTCCGTTTTTACACCTTCTTTTTCATTTTCCTTAAAATTAATATGTAAGTGAGGTAAAATTTTGTCCATTCCAAAAAGTGCTAAAGCACCTAAACCAAAGCCAATTGCAGATGGCAAAACTTTTACAAAACCTTCTCCAGGAGAATTATCTATGGCTGGCGCTAATAAACTCCAAAAACTTGCAGCTACCATAACTCCACCAGTAAAACCTAACATTCCGTCTAAAACAGCTCTGTTTGCTTTCTTAAAAAAGAAAACCAAAGCTGCACCAGCTGCTGTTAATCCCCAAGTAAAAAGTGAAGCGTATAATGCAGCTTGAATTGGATGTTCTTTACCAAAAGCCACTAATTGATCGAATGTACTCATTGCTTTTTAATGTATAAATTGTTCGCTATTTTATTTGAAATTGATAGTTTTTTACCCTCGACTTCTATAGATAAAGAGTCATCAAAATCTTCTTTTTCTAAAACAGTTATTTGTTTTCCTAAAGTGATGCCTTTTTTATCTAAAAACTGTAAAAATTCTGATGATGAATCATCTACTCCTACACAAATTCCTATTTCATTTTTCGATAAAGTAGATAATAAACTTTTATCAATGGTTTTTAAATTTCCATCTTTATCTGGAATAGGATCTCCATGAGGATCATGAGTTGGAAAACCCAACAAAGCATCTAATTGATTGATTAATTTAGGTGATTTTATATGCTCTAACTGTTCTGCGACATCGTGCACTTCATCCCAAGAAAAGTTGAGTTTTTCTACTAAAAAAACCTCCCACAAACGATGTTTTCTAACAATATTGGCTGCTATTTTTTTTCCTAAATCTGTTAATTTAACACCCTTATACTTTTTGTAAACCACTACTTTTTTATCAGATAATTTTTTAATCATATCTGTAACAGAAGAAGCTTTTGTTGTCAATTGTTCTGCAATAGCATTTGTACTGATGCCTTTTTCTGCATCAATTTCTAAATGATAAATTGCTTTTAAATAGTTTTCTTCAGAAAGTGTAAACATCCTAAATAATTTAGACAACAAAGATAAACTTTTTATTTAAATTAAAATTTATTTTTAGACAAGACTAAAAATTTAATTATATTTGTCAAAAATTTAGTAAAAATGAAATTATTGTTTAAGATAGCTTGTATTTTATTTTTTGGGATAAATGCTATTTCAGCTCAAAATAGTATTTCTGGAAAAATAACCTCTGCAGGAGAATTGCTACCTTATGTTAATGTCTATTTAAAGAAAACGAAATTAGGAACTTCAACTAACGAAAACGGGTTTTATCAACTTAAAAACATACCTGATGGAAAATACACATTGGTTGTAAGTTCTATTGGTTTTAAACCAAAATCTATTAAAATTTCATTTTTTGGCGGAAAAACTATCCAAAGAAACTTTACTTTGAATGAAAGCAATTCTTTAGATGAAATTGTGATTTCTGGAACACTAAAACCTGTTACAAAATCTAACAGTCCAGTTCCTGTAGAAGTATATAGCAAAACTTTTTTTAAGAAAAACCCTACTCCTTCTATTTTTGAGTCTTTGCAAAACGTAAATGGTGTTCGTCCACAATTAAATTGTAATGTTTGCAATACTGGAGATATTCATATAAATGGTTTAGAAGGCCCTTATACGTTTGTTTTAATTGATGGAATGCCAATAGTTAGTGGACTTTCTACAGTTTATGGTTTAACTGGAATTCCGCAAGCATTAATAGAACGTGTAGAAGTTGTTAAAGGTCCAGCATCAACACTTTATGGTTCTGAAGCTGTTGGAGGAATTATTAATATCATCACAAAAAAACCTTCAAATGCGCCCATTTTATCAACAGATATTCTAACAAGTTCTTGGGGAGAGGTGAATACGGATGTTGGATTGCGTTATAAATTATCAAAAAAAGCGCAAGGTTTATTGGGTGTCAATTATTTTAATTATCAGAATAGAATTGACAATAATAATGATGGTTTTACAGACTTAACATTGCAAAATAGAATATCTATTTTTAATAAAATTGATATTGATAGAAAAAGCGGAAAAACATTTACTATTGCTGGAAGATATGTTTATGAAGATAGATGGGGAGGAGAATTAGATTGGGAACGTGAATTTAGAGGAACTAATGTAAAATACGGAGAAAGTATTTATACAAACAGATGGGAGGCTTTTGGAACCTATCAGTTACCCACATTAGAAAACATTAACTTTCAGTTTAGTGCAAATGGACATTATCAAGATTCTTTTTACGGAACAGATGCTTATGATGCAAAACAAATCATTGGTTTTGGTCAATTTGTATATAACAGATTATTTAAAGAAAAACACGATTTTACTTTAGGACTCGCTTACAGATATACTTTTTATGATGATAATACTTTTGCAACTTTAGATAGTAATGGAGTTTTAAACCAACCCTCTATTACGCATTTACCTGGTGTTTTTTTACAAGATGAAATTGCTTTGAACAAACAAAACAAATTACTTCTTGGTGCAAGATGGGATTACAATAGTTTACATGGAAGTATTTTTTCGCCAAGAATAAATTACAAATGGAACTCAAAAGATAATTCTGATATTTTTAGAGTAAGTGTTGGTAATGGTTTTAGAGTTGCCAATGTTTTTACAGAAGATCATGCAGCCTTAACTGGTGCAAGAGAAGTTGAGTTTGATGGAGCGTTAAACCCAGAAACGTCATGGAATGCAAATGTGAATTATGTGAAAAAGTTTTATCCTAAAAACTCAATCATTACTTTAGATGCAAGTGCATTTTACACATATTTTAATAATAGAATTTTACCAGATTACGAAACAGATACCAATAAAATTATCTATGCTAATTTAGATGGTTATTCTGTTTCTAAAGGAATTTCTTTAAACACAGATATTTTATTTCTAAACGGATTAAGTATAAATGCTGGAGCAACATTAATGGATGTTTCCATCACAGAAAACAATATAAAAACAAGACAATTACTTACAGAAAGTTTTAGTGGTGTATGGTCTATTTCTTATAAATTTAGAAATAATTTTACTGTAGATTATACTGGAAATGTTTATGGACCAATGCGATTACCTTTACTGGGACCTAAAGATCCAAGAGCAGAATACTCACCATGGTTTAGCATACAAAACATACAATTAAGCAAAAAGTTTAGTAACTCTTGGGAAATTTATGGAGGTATAAAAAACCTATTAAATTTTACTCCTGCTGCAAATAGCATTAATAGCGCTAACAATCCTTTTGATGTTGGGGTTGATACAGAAAAAAAACCAGAATTGGCTTTTGACCCAAGTTACGTGTATGCATCTAATCAAGGAATCCGATTTTTTGCAGGTCTACGTTATACTATTTTTTAGGTCTATTTTTAATTTTTTTGATCCCAAATTCGGCTTTTTCTAGAGTCTTTAATAATAGAACTATTTCCAGAACTTGAAAATGAAAAACGATATATTAAACCAACAGAACCAAAATTATGAGAACGTTGGCTTTGAAATCTTTCTTCATTGTATTTATACATTATTTGCCCATTAAGACCCAATTTATCTGAAATCCAAATTGTTCCACCCACTCCAAAATTTAAAGTTGGTAGTGTTCTCTTTGCTTGAATTATACTTCCTCCTAATAAAATATATGGAGAGATTCTATTGTAAGAAGTTCCAAAATCATATCTAGCTTCTCCATCAAAAGTTGTATATTTTTTTGCTCCATCTAAAGAAGAAGAAATACTAGCAACAAGACTAATGTTTTTAAACAAATACCTTCCAACAGATACTCTTGGAAACTGAGTATTATATCTATAACCAATGGCTGCACCATCTTCTTGAGAATATAAAATAGAACCAGAGCCAAAAGTTATTGCCCATTTATTTTCATTGTTTTGACTTAACATTGTAAGCGTCAAAAAAAAGAAACTAAGAAATAAATAATTAATTTTTTTTTTCATTTTATTAAGGGAGAATAATTTAAACTATTATAAAACTATCGAAAAGCAAATATATTGTATTCTTTAAGAAAACAAAGTAGTTCATACTTTTTCTCTCTTTTTTTTTACAAAAAAAATAAATTACTAGTGTTTAATTTGCCATATTCTTGTTCTCCTAGACAAAGTAGTATCAAAACTAAAACGATATACAACACCTACTGTAAATTGTAAATGAGATCTCATACTCTCAAATCTATTTTCAGAAAACTTATAAATTGCTTGCATATTAATTCCTATTCTATCAGAAATCCAATAGGTGTTTCCTATACCAAAATTTAAAGTAGGCGTATTTTTCCTTTCAGATTTTATAAATGTTCCTCCTATAAAAACATAAGGTTCTAAAAAACCAAATTGTTGCTTAAAATGGTACCTAACTGAACCACCAAAAGAATTATACCTAGCAGAATTTTTAATGACACCTATATTATTAATTGTGTTAAAACCAATCTCAGCATCAACAGAAAAATTATTTTTAAAATGATAAGTTAAGTTAAGCCTAGGTATATGAAATATGTGCTTATCACCTATAAAAGAAGCATTTTTATTATTAAATTTTACAAGTGCTGCACTTACACCTATTTCCCAATCACTTTTAGTTTGAGCATGACATTTACCAACAATAATAATTGTTCCAAAAATCATAAATATTATTACGTTTTTCATATCTAAAAAATTTATTATGATTATTTAAAACGTAATTTTTATTCATTTTTACTGGTTGGGTTTAGTGTAAAAAAACATATTACAAGTATTTTCTGTTATAAAACATAAAAATTAAAGAGTTTTATTCTCTACCTAATTTAAGTCCTATATTTGCATTAAAATAGATTTAGTTGAGTACCCAGAACATTGTAAATCAATACCAAAGATCTGCGAGTGTTTCGCAGATAAATAAAGCACTTCAACAAGATAAAAACCATTTTCAAATATCGAATTTGGTTGGTTCTTCGTTGTCTTTTGTGATATCTGAAACTTTTAAAAAAGCAGACAAACCTTATCTTTTAATTTTTAATGACAAAGAAGAAGCTGCCTATTATTTAAATGATTTAGAACAACTTTTAGGTGATAAAAACGTATTATTTTATCCTGGTTCTTACAGAAGACCTTATCATATTGAAGAAACTGATAATGCAAATGTTTTATTGCGTTCAGAAGTTTTAAATAGGATAAATTCTAGAAAAAAACCTGCTGTAATTGTAACGTATCCAACAGCTTTGTTTGAAAAAGTAGTTACCAAAAAAGAACTTGAAAAAAACACACTAAAAGTTGCTGTTGGCGAAGATTTATCGCTCGATTTTGTAAATGAAGTTCTCTTTGAATACAAATTTAAACGTGTAGATTTTGTTACAGAACCTGGAGATTTTTCTGTTCGTGGAGGAATTATAGATGTTTTTTCTTTTTCGAATGATGAGCCTTACAGAATAGAATTTTTTGGTGATGAAATTGATAGTATTAGAGCTTTTGATGTAGAAACACAGCTGTCTAAAGAGAAACTGAAAAAAGTTTCTATAATGCCCAATGTAGAAAATAAAACTTTACAAGAAAACCGAGAAAGCTTCCTAAAGTACATTTCCTCTAAAACTGTTGTTTTCATAAAAAACATTTCGCTTTTAAAAGGGAGTTTAGATAAATTTTTCCAAAAAGCGGAAGCAGCTTTTCATGATTTATCTAAAGAGATTAATCACGCAAAACCTAGTGAATTATTTTGTGATGGCGATTTTATTAAACAACAATTGAATGATTTTACTTTGGTAAAACTAAGTCCTGCTAGGTTTTCAAAACCTAGTAGGTCTGCAAATGATAATCATACCAACAAGGTTTTTGAAACCTTGCAGGATAATGAAAAGATGCTGAAACAAGTTCAGCATGACATTGAATTCAATGTCAATCCCCAACCTTCATTTAACAAACAATTCAATTTATTAATTGATAACTTAGAAGAATACCACAAAGCAGGTTTTACCAATTATATTTTCTGTGCAAACGATCAACAAGCCAAACGTTTTCATGATATTTTTGATGATTCAGACAAAGAGGTTCATTATGAAACTATCGTTTTTCCTTTGTATCAAGGTTTTGTAGATGTTAATCATAAGATAGTTTGTTATACAGATCATCAAATTTTTGAACGTTATCATAAATTCCGACTAAAAAATGGTTATGCTAAAAAACAAGCCATCACATTACAAGAATTAAATAAACTTGAAATTGGTGATTATGTAACCCACATGGATCATGGAATTGGAAAATTTGGTGGCTTACAAAAAATAGATGTTCAAGGTAAAAAGCAAGAGGCAATTAAATTAGTTTATGGAGAACGTGATATTTTATATGTAAGTATTCACTCGCTTCACAAGATTTCAAAATTTAATGGAAAAGATGGTAAAGCACCTAAAATATATAAATTAGGTTCTGGAGCTTGGAAAAAAATCAAACAAAAAACCAAAGCCAGAGTTAAGCATATTGCCTTTAACTTAATCCAGTTGTATGCAAAAAGAAAACTACAAAAAGGATTTGCTTTTGGCCCAGATACGCACATTCAGCATGAATTGGAAGGGAGTTTTATGTACGAAGATACTCCAGACCAATATACAGCTACACAAGCTGTAAAAAATGATATGGAAAAAGAACAACCTATGGATAGGTTGGTTTGTGGCGATGTTGGTTTTGGAAAAACAGAAGTTGCAGTTAGAGCTGCTTTTAAAGCTGTTGATAATGGCAAACAAGTAGCTATTTTAGTACCCACAACCATTTTGGCTTTTCAGCATTATAAAACGTTTTCTGAAAGATTAAAAAACTTTCCTGTTACCATAGATTATTTAAATAGATTTAGAACTGCAAAACAAAAAACAGCTGCAATAAATGGTGTTAATGATGGTTCTGTAGATATTATTATTGGTACACATCAATTAACAAATCAACGTATAAAATTTAAAAATTTAGGATTATTAATTATTGATGAAGAACAAAAATTTGGAGTTGCTGTAAAAGACAAACTCAAAACTTTAAAGGAAAACGTAGATACATTAACGCTAACTGCAACTCCTATTCCAAGAACGTTACAGTTTAGTTTAATGGCTGCCAGAGATTTATCTGTTATCAAAACACCTCCACCAAACAGACATCCTATAGAAAGTAATGTGATTTGTTTTTCTGAAGAAACGATTAGAGATGCCATTTCTTATGAAATTTCTAGAGGTGGACAGGTTTTCTTTATCCATAATAGAATCGAAAACATTAAAGAAGTTGCTGGCTTGTTGCAAAGATTGGTGCCATCAGCAAAAATTGGTATTGGTCATGGACAAATGGAAGGCAAAAAACTAGAGGAATTAATGCTCGGTTTTATGAATAATGATTTTGATGTTTTGGTATCTACAACTATTGTAGAAAGTGGTTTAGATGTACCCAATGCAAACACCATTTTTATTAATAATGCTAACAATTTTGGGTTGTCTGATTTGCATCAAATGCGAGGTAGAGTTGGACGTTCTAACAAAAAAGCTTTCTGTTATTTCATTACTCCACCTTATCACATGATGACAGATGATGCCAGAAAACGAATTGAAGCCTTGGTTTTGTTTTCTGATTTAGGAAGTGGAATTAACATTGCCATGAAAGATTTAGAAATTCGTGGTGCTGGAGATTTATTAGGTGGTGAGCAAAGTGGTTTCATAAATGATATTGGTTTTGATACCTACCAAAAAATATTGCAAGAAGCCATCGAAGAGCTGAAAGAAAATGAGTTTAAAGATTTATATCCAACAGACAACTCCAAACCAAAAGAATTTGTAAAAGAAGTGACTATTGATACTGATTTTGAAATTTTATTTCCTGATGATTATATCAATTCAATTACAGAAAGATTGGCTTTATACAACAAACTAGGAACTTTAAAAACCGAAGAAGAACTCAAAATTTTTGAAACTGAAATTATTGACAGATTTGGAGAATTCCCAACACAAGTAGAAGATTTACTAGATTCTGTTAGAATAAAATGGTTGGCAAAAGAATTAGGTTTAGAAAAAATTATTCTAAAACAAAAAAGAATGCTGGGTTATTTTGTTTCTGACCAACAAAGCGAATTTTATCAAACAGAAGCTTTTTCTAGAATGTTAAAATATGTACAGCAAAATGGAAAAAGTTGTGTAATGAAAGAAAAACAAACTAAAAACGGACTGCGATTACTCATTACTTTTATTAAAATAGATAGTGTAAAAACAGCTTTGACTGTTTTGCAGAAAATATAAAAAGAATGTCAGGTTGAGCGCAGTTGAAACCTAAAATAAATTTATTCTTTTAAAAACCTCTCGACTGCGCTCGAGGAGACCTCTTTAAAAAATGCAAAACACACATATAAAAAATTTATCAGTACTCCTTTTAGGAACTTTATGCATTAGCACTTCTGGGGTTTTGGGTAAATACATTGCTATGCCAGCAGAAGCTATTATTTTGTGTAGAGCTTTTTTAGCAGCTATTCTAATTGGTGTTTTCTGTAAAATTAAAAACATTAATTTTACAATACAGTCTGCCAAAGACAAACGCTCTTTTTTTATAGGTGGTTTTTTAATGGGCGCACATTGGGTTAGTTATTTTTATGCCTTGAAATTATCTAATGTTGCTTTGGCAATGTTATCTATTTATACTTACCCAATTATAACTGCTTTTTTAGAGCCTTTATTTTCAAAGAAGAAAATAAATAAAGTTCATATTGTTTTGGCTTTATTTGTAATTATTGGAGTCTATCTCTTAGTACCAGAGTTTTCTTTACAAAACAATTATTTTAAAGGAATTTTATTGGCCATTTTATCTGCTTTCTTTTATGCTGTAAGAAACTTAATGGTTAAAGAAGATGTAAAAAAATACAATGGAAGCCTTTTAATGTTTTATCAAATGGTTGTAATAAGTGTTTTGTTAATTCCTACACTATTTTTTAGTGATTTTTCAAATCTAAAAAGTCAGTTACCCTTATTAGTTTTGGTTGCTTTATTAACTACTGCAATTGGACATACATTAATGGTAAATTCTTTAAAGCATTTTTCTGCAACTACAGCCAGTATTATAAGTAGTATTCAACCTATTTTTGGGATAATTATTGCCTATATTTTTGTAAATGAAATTCCTAATTTTAATACATTTATTGGCGGAAGTTTAATTCTATTAACTGTTATTATAGAGAGTTTTAGGAGTAAGAAATAAAATTGAATATCATTTATAAAAATAAAATCGACATTAAAGTTAGAGCACCTCATCTAATCTTAGAAAAAGAAGTGAGAAAATTACTTCAAAAATTACCTCGATTTATTCCTGGAAAACAAAAAAGTAAAGCTGTAAAAACTAAATATAATTTGCCAATTATTTTTGAAGTTAAATAGTTGGTTATATACCTCACAGGTTTTAAAAACCTGTGAGGTATAGTAAATTTTATTACTTATTTTATAATAACAAAATTATCTCTGTAATAAATAAAGTTAGTAAACAAGTTTAGCCCTGGTTGTAATGGCATCCTTTTTATGCTGAACTCGTTTCAGTATCTTTTTTTAAAAAATTAATTCCTTTTACTTTAAAAGATACTGAAATAAATTCAGCACAAATAAAAAGATATAATGGAAAACAGGAAATAGCTTCTAAAACAACTCTTTATTACTAATATCTAAATAGTTACGCTCTACAAATGCTAGAATAGTTTCTAAAACTTCGCCCATATTTTGACATTTTTTAAACTCTACATCACCTACGTAATTAATTAAATCTTGCTTTAGTTGTTCTACGTTTTCTGGACGCGAAATTAAATCGCCTTTCATACACTCAATAAGCCTTGTGGTTCTATTTGGTGATGTAATCATTCTTTTTGCTATAAAAGAACGTTCTTCTATTTTATACTGCTCTATAGAACTGTTTTGCAAGCGTTTACTAACCATTTCTACCATTTTAAAGTTCTCTTTCATAAACTGTAAATTATACACTTTTAGGCTGCCTTCATAAGATTGTTGGTCAAAATCTATGGCTCTAATTTTATACACAATTTTGTCAAAATCATGGATGGGTGTAATTACATAATTGTAAGAACGCATGTCTCCTAACAAACGAATCATACAACGTTCTTTAAACTTTACGAACTCTTTGGCTATTTGAGATTGCTCTGAAGAGGAACATTCTGGAAGTATATTATTGATAAAATCATCGCCAGGAATTCCAGAAATATGTTCTTCTATCAAGGTATCTTTATGTACCAAATAGTTGATATTGTAAGGTGATAATAAGTGCTCTAACTCTAATCCGTAAACCCTAGAAGCATCTGCTTTTTTTACATAAAAATAAGTAAAATTATCATTTAAAATATTTCTAACTTTAATTCTAAATGGTTTCGAATTTCCAAACGTACAGTAATCTATAGCATCTACATTTAAAAACGGAATGGTACTTTCATTACCATCTGAATGTAAAATGGTATATATTTTTTTTAAACTACGGTCTATTTCATTTCTATCCCATTCAGAATAGTAAGTCCTTATCCAAAGTGTATCTTCATCATTTTTGTCATATACAGAAACAGAACCTTGAAAACGCAACAAATCGTTGTATAAAATGCTAATTTTTGTACTTCTTTTATATTTTATTAGAAACTCATTCAAATCTTTATTGATTGGAAAAGTGGGTTTCTTTTTAGAAATTAATTTTTGATTTGTTGACATTTTATACTGAATATCCTACAAAAATAAGCATATTTAGACGATTTCGAACGTCTTTCCTGGCAAAGGTTTTAGAACTCCTTTCATTTCCATTTGTAATAAAATGGATGACAATTTAAAAATAGGAATATTACATTCTAAAGCAATAACATCTAATAATTGTTGCCCTTTTTTGTGCAATAAATCATATATTTTTTGTTCGTTTTCATTCAGTTCTACAAACAGTTGTTTTTGAATAGGTTTGGGTTTTTCTTGAATGTCCCAATTTAGCATTTTTACAATATCTGATGCAGAACTTAACAAATGTGCTTTGTTATTTTTAATTAAATTATTACAACCTCTACTATAAATATCTGTGGTTCTTCCAGGCACTGCAAACACATCTTTATTATAAGAATTAGCAATATCTGCTGTTACTAAAGAACCGCCTTTTGCTGCAGATTCTATAATAATGGTTGCTTTAGAAATTCCTGCAACAATTCTATTTCGTTTTAAAAAATTTTCTCTAAGTGGTTGCTCTCCACTCCAAAATTCGGTTAAAAAGCCTCCATTTTCATTAAGCTGATTTATGTATTTCTTATGAACTTTTGGGTAAATTTGCTCAAAACCATGAGCCAATACAGCTACAGTTTGTAATTTGTTTTCTATCGCAGCTTTGTGTGCACAAATATCAACTCCATAAGCAAAACCACTTACAATTATTGGGTTGTATTCTGCTAATTCTTCTATTAATTGATTGCAAAAATTACGCCCATAAGAACTGATGTTTCTTGTACCTACAATAGAAATGATTTTATTGTTCGATAAATCGATATTTCCATCTTTAAATAATAAAATTGGGCTGTCTATACATTGCTGAAGATTTTCAGGGTAATCATTCTCTAAAAAATAAGAATATGCAATATCATTGTCTTTTATGTATTTTAATTCTTCTTCTGCAAACTGTATGTTTTTAGGGTCAGAAAGGTGTTTTAAAACGTGTGCACCAATTCCGTTTATTTTTGATAACAAAGCAGGTTTTTCTTTAAAAACTTGTACTACATCACCAACATTTACAATCAATTTTTTGGCTAAAATATCGCCAATGGCTTTGCATCTTTGCATTCTTAAAACAGCAAGTAATTTCTCTTCTTTCAAAAGTTAACAATTTGAATACCAATATATAAAAAATTGTTGATAATTTTTGTGTAAATAATTTTAGAAAATCATTAAAATTTCTAATTTTGTTATAATGATAATAGCAAGATACATCAATGATTTATTATACAGATACGACTGTGTAATTGTACCTGACTTTGGAGGATTTGTAACCAATAGAATTGGTGCAAAATTAGATAATTCTTCTCACACATTTTATCCGCCAACAAAACAGATTGCATTTAATAGTCATTTAAAACATAATGATGGTTTGTTAGCAAATTATATTGCTGCTTCAGAAAGTATTTCTTTCGAAAAAGCTTCTACTGCTATCTCTTTGTCTGTTATTAAATGGAGAAACGAAATTAAATCTTCATCTATAAAAATTGATAATTTAGGTTTTTTATCTTTAAATGAAGAAAAACAAATAGTTTTTGAGCCCAATAATAAAGTTAATTATTTAACAACATCTTTTGGTTTATCTTCTTTTGAATCTTCTGAAATTTCTAGATACAAACAACAAGTAAAACCTTTAATTCCTGTTGTAGAAAAAGAAACCAAAAAAGGAGTGCCTGCTTTTATTAAATATGCTGCAACTGCTGCTATTTTATTAACATTAGGTTTTGCTGGTTATAATGGTTATGAAAATAACAAGCAAAAAGAGGTTTTAGCAAACCAAGAAAAAGCATTAGAAAGAAAGATACAAAAAGCGACTTTTGTTATTTCTAATCCTTTGCCAACTATCAATTTAAATGTAGAAAAAGAAACTCCAAAATTGTATCATATTGTTGCTGGTGCATTTCAATTTCCAGAAAATGCTTCAAAAAAGGTAAAACAATTAAAAGCTAAAGGTTTTGATGCTAAAATTATCGGCGTTAATAAATGGGGCTTAACTCAAGTTATTTTTAACAGCTATTCAGATAGAAATAAAGCAACTAATAGTTTGTATAAAATACAAGATACTGTTTCTAAAGATGCTTGGTTGTTAATTAAAAAGTTAAAATAATTAAACTTTACTTCTGCTTTTTTTACATCACTTTTAAATAAGTGATTGCTATCTTTGCAAAAAATATTTTTTTGATGGAAGCAAAAACTCCTAAAGAATCTTTAACAACACTTACAGATTTAGTTTTACCTGGCGAAACCAATTATTTAGACAATCTTTTTGGTGGTGAATTATTAGCAAGAATGGACAGGGCTTGTAGTATTGCTGCTAGAAGACATTCTAGAAGAATTGTAGTTACTGCCTCTGTAAACCACGTGGCTTTTAACAAATCAATTCCTGTAGGAAGTGTAGTTACTATAGAAGCAAAAGTTTCTCGTGCATTTAAATCTTCTATGGAAATTTATGTAGACGTTTGGATAGAGGATAGACAATCTAGGTCTAGAACTAAAGTTAATGAGGGTATTTATACTTTTGTGGCTGTAGATGAAACTGGAAGACCTGTTTTAATTCCGCAAATTACTCCAGAAACTGACTTAGAAAAAGAACGTTTTGATGGTGCTTTAAGGCGTAAGCAATTAAGTTTAGTTTTGGCTGGAAAGTTAAAACCAGAAGATGCAACTGCTTTAAAAGCTTTATTTAATTAAAATAATACTTATGGAATTTTACAATAACAAAATTATTCTTACAGTAGCAATACTTGTTATTGCGTTTTTTATGCGTTGGTTAATTACAAACTCTTTAAAGAAAATTCAGTTAAAGTTTGGTTTTCAAAAATCTAGAATATTAGTTACCAACAAAATAATAACCATACTTATTTATATGACTGTAATTGTTTTTGTCTCTTTTATTTGGGGTGTAGATGAAAAGCAATTATTGGTATATATCTCTTCTTTTTTAACCATTTTAGGAATTGCTTTTTTTGCACAATGGTCTATTCTTTCTAATATAACTGCTGGTTTAATTCTATTTATTAATTATCCTGTAAAAATTGGTGACACAATTACCATTTTAGAAAAAGACAATGATACAACTGGACAAATTAGAGATATTGGTGCCTTTTTTATTACTTTAAAAACAAAAAAAGGAGAACTTATTACACTGCCTAATGCTATTATTTTGCAAAAAAACATCAAATATTATCCACAACCTGTAGATTAATTTACCTCTTTAAAAGCCAAGAAGAAGGATTTAATTTTACCGTATTTTTATAAAGTACAAATACTAATTTTGTTTTACCAGAAACTTTATCTGTAAAAATATGTCCAATATTTTGTCCTGTTTTAATTACATCACCTTTTTTAACAAACACCTCATCTAAATTATTATAACTAGACAAGTAATTACCATGTTTAATAATTACCGTTTTTCTTCCTTCTGCACCAATTAAAATATTTAAAACTTCGCCATTAAAAATAGCTTCTGCATTGTTTCCTTTTTTGGTCACAAAATGCAAACCTGTACTATTTATTGTAATCCCAGGAAAAGTTGGGTGAGGTTGTTTACCAAACCTTCTTACAATAATACTTTCTTTAACTGGCCAAGGTAATTTACCTTTGTTTAATTCGAATTTTACAGCTAAAGCTTTAGCTTCTGGGCTAAGAATAAATTCATTTTTTTTAGAAGTTTTTGGCTTTATTTTTAGCTTTGCTTTGGCAATTCTGTTGGCTCTTGCAATTTCATCTCTAATAATTTTATCAATTCTTTGCGATACTTTTTTTTCTTCTTTAATTTTTTTACGAAGCTCTCTTTTGTACTTATTTTCTTTATTTTTTATTGCAGAAATTAATTTTTCTTTACGTTTTTTATCTGTTTCTATTTGCTCTTTTTGCTCTTTTTCATTTAAAATTAAAGTATCTTTAATTTGTTTTTGGTACAACAATGAGTCATTAAATTTTTTAATAACGTTGGTTTGTACAATAATTTCTTCTCCCTGTTTTTTTCTAAAAGAAGTGTATTGTTTCATATACTCTAGCCTTTTATAAGCTTGATGAAAGTTTTTAGAAGATAACAAAAACATTGTTTTGCTTTGTTGCGATTTGCTTTTGTATGATTTAAAAATAATTGCAGCATAATCTTTCTTTAAATTATCTAAGTTTTTTTTAAGATCCTTTAAACTCTTTTCATTTTTTGCAATTTCTTTTAAAATTAATTTTTTCTCAGAATTTATGGTAGTAATTAACTTATCTCTAACGCTAATTTTTTTGTTGATGTCTGTTAAATCTTCTAGTGCATTTTTTTCTTTCTTCTTTTCTTTAAAAAGTAAATTATTAATTTCTCTAATCTCTTTTTTATATTTTAAACGCTGTGCTTCTAGCTGTTTTCTTGTTTGTGTAAAACTAGAAAATGCTACAGAAAAAAGAAGAAATAATGATATGTAAAGCCTTTTATATAACACTATAATTTAATTTGCTTATATCCTTTTGGGATAGAAAAATCAGTATTAAAATCAGAGTTAAAAGTTACAGATTTTACTACAAAATCGATATTTGTATACTTATTAGGTTGTTTTGCTTTTATTTTTATTTCTGACGGAAAAATTTCATCATCAATTAAATTGTAAGAAGGATAAAAAATATCTAAACGTTGGTTTTTTATAGAATTTACAAGAGATTGTTTATCTAATTTAAAATGAGATGGATTTACTGTAAAGAAAATATCGAATAAATTAATTTGTTTTTCTGGTGATAAAACATACGAATTATCTATAATTTCTACAACCTGTTTTTCTTTTTTTACGTTTAATATTGCTTGTCCTAATAATAAGTTTTGGAGTTGCTCAAAATTAATATCTGTACCCAATAGCTTTTTTAGCATCGAAAAATCTCCCTCAAAATATTTTTTTTCTAATGGAGAATAAAAACTTACTTTTTCTGGAGTAATTTTTGCTTTAAAAATATTGATAAACTTTGTACCCTTTAACCAAATTACTTTGTCTTTTATCATTCTTAAACTCACAGAAAAACTTTGATTTAATTTACCATTATCAAAATTTGCTTTCAGTTTAGCTTCTATATTTTTTTTATCAAAATTTGCAGCAATATGTTTTCTTGCTACTTTTTTAGCAGACATTTCTTTGGTAATTTCTGTTGATGTGCTCATTATGTTTTTTTTTGTTTTACAAGAAGTAAACACAATAGCAAAAACGATAAAATATTTTATAAATTTCATTCTAACTTTTTATTTTTTTAGCTTTCTCTGAGTATTTTTTTGCCTCTTTTAAGTTTCCTAAACCATTATAGGCTTTTGCTATTTCTTTGTAAAAATCTACTTCCATTTCATCATCAATTACAAAATCAATACCATTTTTTAAACTATTTAACGCTTTTTTATAATTTTTCTTATTATTTAAGGCTTTTCCATTCATTAAATAAACAAAAGGTTGTGCAGGAAAAAGTGCAATTCCTTCTTTACTATACTTTAAAAGAGTATTGGCTTCTGTTTTGTACTTATTTAATAATTGTTCTAAAATTACATAGGCTTTATTGGTTTTGAATTGATTTTCTAAACTATTAGAATTTGGTTCTTTTTCTTTAGAATTGGTAGTATTTTTATTTTTTCTACTTTCAAGACCTTTTTTAATTCTTTGCAATCTTGCAGATAAACTATTTTCTTTTTCTAGATCATATATTAAAAAAAGAGCTTTGTCATAATTTTTATTTTGTAAGTACAATCTTACCAAGAAAGAACGCTCTTTTGGATTTTTCTCAATTATTTTTTGCTGTACTTTTATTGCTTCAGAAAAATTTTTATCTCTAATATAAATTTTAACCAAGTGTTTTAGCATCCATATATTTTCTGGGTCTTTTGCCAAAGCTCTGTCTATATATTCTTTTGCTAAAAGTGTTTTATTTAAAAACAAATAGTTTTTAGAAAATTCATAAAAAACAGAGACATCATTAGATAATATTTGATTACAACTTTCTAAATTTTCTATAGCTCTTTGGTAATTTCCTATAGATTTTTCTGAAAGTGCTTTAAAAAAAAACTGTTGGAATTTTAATTCCTTTTCTTCTGTTAAGTCTTTAGCTTCTGGAATGCTATCTTGTGTGTAAGACCTTAAAGAGAAAAGAATAAAGAAAATAGAGAAGAGAGCATATTTTGTATAAATAGCTCTCTTTTTTTTCTGTTCTATGTTCTTAAAAAGTTTAATCATTTATGTTAGTTCAGTGTAATCGCCAATACTTACAGAGGTAAATTTACCATTATATTTTGCATGGCTACCAATCATAGCATTGTTTAAATTTGCGTTAGAGATTTTTACATTTGTTTGAATTAAAGAATTAACAATTGTAGAATCTGTCACAACACTATTTGCTCCTAAAGACACATAAGGCCCTATTTTTGTGTTTTTTAAAACTACATTTTCTCCAATAAAACAAGGTTGAATAATCTCTGAATTTTCTAAAACAACATCTTTAGAAACTAAATTATTTCCTGCCTCTTTTTCAAAACCCAAAACTTGCTTATTAGTATCTACAGTTGGGTCTTTTTTACCACAGTCCATCCAAGCATTTACAGTTCCTGGAATAAATTTGGCTCCTTGTTGTTTTAAAGATTCTAATACATTTGTTAATTGATATTCTCCATTTTCTTTCAAATCATTATCAATTAAATACTGAATTTCTTCACGCACCTTATCACCATCTTTAAAATAATAAATACCAATAATTGCTAAATCTGACACGAAATCCTTTGGTTTTTCGACAAAATCAGAAATATAACCATCATTTAATTTTACCACTCCAAAAGCACTAGGATCTTCTACTTTCTTTACCCAAATTGCACCATCTGCATTTGCATCTAACTTAAAATCTGCTTTAAATAAAGTATCTGCAAAAGCAACTACACAAGGACCGTTTAAAGATTCTTTAGCACAATATATTGCGTGTGCTGTTCCTAAAGCTTCATTTTGCACATACACAGAACCTTTTGCCCCTAATTCTTCTGCAATTTTTATTAATTTTTCTGATGTATTTGTAGGAAAACCTTTTGCAGTGGGTCCAATTATAAAAGCTATTTCTTCTATTTTTTGGTTTACAACCGAAGTTATATCTTCTACTAAACGTTGTACAATTGGTTTTCCTGCAATTACAGTTAAGGGTTTAGGTACAGTTAAAGTATGAGGTCTTAATCGAGACCCAATTCCAGCCATTGGCACTATTATTTTCATATTCTTCTTTTATCAAAATTAAAGACGCAATATACTATTAATTGAGGGATGTAAAAAGAGAGAGTCTAGTTTTACTTTTTATTCTCCTCACTGAAAACAGTGAGAAAACTCACTGTTTTCAGTGAGGAAAAAATTTCACTGTTTTCAGTGATTGACATATTCATAATTATACTATATGTTTGCAAAGAATAATGTAAATATTTATGAAATTTTAACTAAAAAATAAATCTTTTACAATTATTTATTAAAATTTTTGAAATTTTAATTTAATCTATTATTAACTTAAATCATTAAAAAAGAATGAAACACAAGTACTTATTAATTAGACTTTTGCTTATTGGAGGTTTCCTCGGATTTACTTTTCAGACAAATGCGCAAAATGAAAGACAAAAAGAAGAAATACTTCAAGAATATGATCTTGAAAAACTTGAAACCCTAAAAAAAAGTTTTCAAAAAAGAAGCGCTTCAGAAAAAAAAGAAGCTTTAAAAATTGCAAAACAAAAAGGTTGGAAGACTAAATTTTCTACAAAAGACGGTCGTTTATTAGAGTTACAAAAAGTTGTTAACGGAAAACCTATTTATTATACAACCTTTAATGTTGATGCAGCAAAATCTACTAGAACAAATCATTTACACTCAGGAGGATCATTAGGTTTAAACTTAATGGGACAAGGAATGACTGCTTATGTTTGGGATGGTGGTATTGCTAGAGCTTCTCATCAAGAATATGATGGTTCTGGAGGTAATAATCGTTTTTCTGTATATGATGGAAGTTCTTCTTTAAACTTTCATGCTGCCCATGTAACTGGAACTATTATGGCTTCTGGAGTTCAACCAAATGCTAAAGGTATGGCTCCACACTCTAAAGTAAGAGGTAGTGATTGGAATAGTGATACTGCAGAAGCTACTACAGCAGCTTCAAACGGAATGTTAGTTTCGAATCATTCTTATGGATTTGCAACTAGAAACCAACAAGGACAAGTACAAATACCACAACATTATTTTGGTGGTTACATTACTACTTCTAGAGATTGGGATAACATCATGTTTAACGCTCCAAACTATTTAATGGTTGTTGCTGCTGGTAATGATGGAAATGATAATACTGCTAACAATAATCCTACAGGAGGAGCAGGTTTTGACAAATTAACAGGGCACTCTACTTCTAAAAACAACTTAGTGGTTGCAAATGCACAAGATGCAAATATTGATGCAAACGGAAATTTAGTTTCTGTTTCTATTAATAGTTCAAGTAGTGAAGGTCCTACAGATGATTTTAGAATTAAACCAGATATTACTGGTAATGGAACAGGAGTATACTCTACTTATGCAAGTAGTGATACAGCATACAATTCTATTACTGGTACATCAATGGCATCTCCAAATGTTACAGGTTCTTTATTATTGCTACAACAACACTATAAAAATTTAAATAACAATAGCTTTATGAAAGCTGCTACTTTAAAAGGTTTGGCTTTACATACTGCAGATGATGCTGGTGTAAATGGTCCAGATGCAGTTTTTGGCTGGGGATTGTTAAATACCAAAAAAGCTGCTGAAACTATTACTAAAAAAGGAAATCAAGCTAAAATAGAAGAATTAACATTAACCTCTGGTCAATCATACACTATTAATGTAGATTCTGATGGAACTAGTCCTTTATTAGCTTCTATTTCTTGGACAGATAGACCAGGTACAGCAAATACAACTGTTAATTCTACTACACCAGTTTTAGTAAACGATTTAGACATTAGAGTTTCTAAATCTGGCACTACATATTTACCTTATGAATTAACTGGAGCAACTACAAATGCAAAAAGAGATAATAACGTAGATCCTTTTGAAAGAGTAGATGTTGCAAATGCATCAGGAACATATACAATTACAGTTACTCACAAAGGAACTTTAACAGGAGGTAGTCAAAATTATTCTTTAATTGTAACAGGAATTACTGGAGCTCCAATAGTTTGTAATGCAACAGTTCCAACAGGAGTTGGTAGTACTAATGTTACTTCTTCAAGCGCATCTATAAATTGGTCTGCTGTAACAAATGCAACTTATGATGTTAGATATAAAGCAATATCTTCATCTTCTTGGACTACAAATGCTGTTACAACAACTTCTACAGTATTAAATGGTTTAGCAGCTTCAACTACTTACGAGGTTCAAGTAAGAAGCAAATGTGCTAGCGGAAATTCTAATTATAGTTCCTCTATAAACTTTACAACTCCTGCTGTTCAGGTAAGTTACTGTACATCAACTGGAAACACCTCTTATGCAACAGGAATAACAAGAGTTGTATTTGGTAGCATAAATAATGCAGATGGACCTGCAAAAAATGTAGGTTATGAAGATTTTACAAGTTTAAGTACTACAGTAAATCAATCTGCATCAGAAAACCTTACTGTAAGTGTAAACACTGATGGTAATTATAGAGTAGATGCTTTTGCTTGGATAGACTGGAATCAAGATGGCGATTTTACAGATAGTGGAGAAGCTTACGATTTAGGAAATATAAGTAACGTATCTAATGGTGCTCTACCAGTAAAAGCAATTTCAATTCCTTCTAATGCAAAATTAGGGAATACTAGAATGAGAGTATCTGCAAGATATAATGCAAACCCAACTTCTTGTTTAACAAATTTTGATGGTGAAGTAGAAGATTATACAATAAATGTTACTGCTACAACTGCAGACACAACTCCACCAACTGCACCAAGCAGTTTAGTTACTTCTAATGTTGCACAAACTACTTTAACTTTAAATTGGTCTGCATCTACAGATAATGTTGCAGTTACTGGATATGATGTTTACCAAGGAGCCACAAAATTAGGAAGTACTGCAAACACTTCTGTTAATATTACTGGATTAACAGCTGCAACAGCATATTCTTTTTCTGTAAAAGCAAAAGATGCTGCTGGTAATGTATCTACTTCTAGTAATGTTGTAAATGTTACCACTTTACAAAATGCGGTTTCTTACTGTGCATCTAAAGGATCTAGAGTTACTTATGAATGGATAGATTATGTATCTTTTGGTGGTATGACAAATTCTACTGGCGCAAATGGAGGTTATGGAGATTTTACATCAAAAGTTGCGAATGTTGCTAGAGGAAGTGTAAATCAATTGGTAGTAAGTGCTGGTTTTGCAAGTACAGCTTATAATGAGCATTTTACAGTTTGGATTGATTATAATAATGATGGAGACTTTACAGATAGTGGAGAAAAAATCGTTACTGGTAATTCTAGTAGTTCAGGAAACAGAACTGCAAACATTACAATTCCTTCTAATGCAACTTTAGGTCAAACAAGAATGCGTGTTTCTATGAAATACAATGCTGCATCAACTTCTTGTGAGTCTTTTGGAGATGGTGAAGTAGAAGATTATACCGTAAATATTACCTCTTCTTCTTCTAATTTAAATACTATTTTTGCTAGTGCTACAGGAGAAAGAATTACAAATAAGCAAGTTTTAGATTTAGTTGCTTTTCCAAACCCTGCAGAAAACTTTATTCAAGTTAAATTAAACTCTAAAGCAGACAATTTAACTTACAAAATTTTAAATATGCTAGGACAAGTTGTTAAAAAAGGAAGTTTAAACAAAAACAACATTAATGTTTCGACTTTTAAATCTGGTATTTATCTTTTAGAAGTTTATGATGGTCAGAAATCAATAAAAACTAAAATTATTAAAAAGTAATTTTTATTTAGTTAACAATAGTAGGTCTTAATAAATAGATTAAGGCCTACTTTTAGTCTTATTCAATTAAAAAATTATCTTAATAATTAAATGATTACAAAAACTCAAGTTAACACTTGGGTTTTTTGTTTCTTTGTAAAAAATACAATAGTGAATTATTTATCAGTAGAAAATATCTCTAAAGCTTATGGAGAACGTATATTATTTGAAGACATTTCTTTTGGAATAAACAAAGACCAAAAAGTAGCTTTTGTTGCCAAAAATGGAAGTGGAAAAACATCTATTTTAAATATAATTGCTGGTTTAGATGTACCAGATTCTGGGCAAGTTGTTAGTAGAAAAGGGATTTCTATTGCTTATTTAGCGCAAAAAGATGACATAAATCCAGATTTAACGATTGAAGAAACCATTTTTGCAACTGATAACAAAATATTATCCATTGTAAACCAATATGAAAAGGCCTTAAAAAACCCTGATGATGCAGATGCTTATCAAATTGCTTTTGAGCAGATGGAGCAATATAATGCTTGGGATTTTGAAACGCAATACAAACAAATTCTATCAAAATTAAAATTAGAAGACTTAACCCTTAAAGTTGGAAAACTCTCTGGAGGACAAAAAAAACGCCTTTCTTTAGCTATTGTTTTAATTAACAAACCAGATTTACTAATACTAGATGAACCTACCAATCATCTTGATTTAGAAATGATAGAATGGTTAGAAGCTTTTTTTGCTAAAGAAAAAATAACCCTTTTTATGGTTACTCACGATCGTTATTTTTTAGAACGCGTGTGTAATGAAATTTTAGAATTAGACGAAGGAAAAATATACAAATACAAAGGTAATTATTCATATTATTTACAGAATAAAGAAGAGCGATTAGCTTTAGAAGCAACCAATTTAGGCAAAGCTAAAAGTTTGTTTAAAAAAGAATTAGAATGGATGCGAAAGCAACCCAAAGCAAGAACTACAAAATCAAAATCAAGAATTGACGACTTTTATCAAATTAAAGAAAAAGCGCATCAACGTAGAAAAGATCATCAAGTTCAGTTAGAAATTAACATGGAACGTTTAGGAAGCAAAATTTTAGAGCTTCATAAAGTGTATAAATCTTTTGGAGATTTAAAGATTTTAGATGGTTTTGATTATGTTTTTAAACGTGGAGAACGTATTGGAATTATTGGAAAAAACGGAACAGGCAAATCTTCTTTTTTAAACATTATTACCCAAACTGCTCCTGTAGATGCTGGAAAAGTAATTTTAGGTGAAACTGTAAAATTCGGATATTATACACAAGCAGGAATAGAAATAAAAGAAGGGCAAAAAGTAATAGAGGTTGTTAAAGAATTTGGAGAAGAAATTCCTCTGACAAAAGGTAGAAGAATCTCTGCTTCACAATTATTAGAACGATTTTTGTTTGATAAAAAGAAACAATACGATTTTGTTGAAAAATTGTCTGGAGGAGAGCAAAAACGTTTGTATTTGTGTGCTGTTTTAATTCAGAATCCTAATTTTTTGATTTTAGATGAACCCACTAACGATTTAGATGTGGTTACCTTAAATGTATTGGAAAATTTCTTGTTAGATTATCCAGGAAACTTAATCGTAGTTTCTCACGATCGTTATTTTATGGACAAAATTGTAGATGCTCTTTTTGTTTTTAGAGGCAATGGAGTTGTTGAAAACTTTCCTGGAAACTACTCTGATTTTAGAGCTTATGATAGTTCTGCACCCAAAGAAGATAAAAAGGAAAAGGTTGTTGAAAAAGTTGAAAAGAAAAAGACAACATATACTTTAAGTTTTAATGAAAAAAGAGAATTTGGTGCTTTGGAAGTAGAAATAGAGAGGCTACAAAAAAAGAAATTGAAAATAGAAAAACAATTTTTAAACGTAGAAATAGAGCCAGATGACATTGCAAAAAAATCTGAAGAATTACAGGAAATTATTGATACTTTAGAACAAAAGGAAGAACGTTGGTTAGAACTTTCTATGAAGTTAGAAGATTAAACCCTAACAATGTTTTCTTCTCTTAGTAATTCTTGATTGTTGAATCGTAATAAAATTTGCGCGACTGCAATTGTATCTTTTTCGCAATAAGTAACAATTCTTTCTATGTTTTTTTCTTGGTAATATACTTTGGCAACTTCACTCCCATCAATATCATCTTTTGGTGATGGAATTCCTAAAATAGATGTTAATAATTTAAGTGATGTATAATGTTTATAATTTCCAAAGTTCTAAGGTATCTAAATGTGGAACTTCCCAAGGTTTTTTACCAAATAAATTCAATTTTTTAGGCAATTCTATTTGATGAATTATCATTCTTCTTGCAATGAATGGGAAATCGAATTCTTTTCCATTATGAGCGCAAAGAATATTACTTTTTTTTGCAAAATGTTTGTCTAATAGAACTTTAAAATCTGTAAGAATTTTGTGCTCATCATCACCAAAAAACGAAGTAATTCTTAATTGTTTTTTCTTTTCAACATCAACAAAATAGCCAACAGAAATACAGATTATTTTTCCGAATTCTGCCCAAATTCCTGCACGTTCGTAAAATTCTTCTGCTGTGTAATCTTCTTTTCTTTGGTATTGAGTTTTTTTACTAAAAAGTTCTTGAGTTTCTTTTGAGGTTTGATTCCAATTTTCTTTTTGAGGCACAGTTTCTATATCCAAAAAAAGGATATCATTCATTTTTACACTTAAGTTCATGGCAATACATTTTCTTTTTCTTGATTTAAAGATAGTAAAAAAATAAAAAAAGCTCCGAATTTACTTCAGAGCTTTCAAAATATTTTGATTGGTAGTATTTAAAAATACTATCTAATTACTAATTTTTTTGTTGCAGTTTTACCATTTTCAGTAACTTTTAAAATGTAGATTCCTGCATTTATTCCAGCAACATCTATATTCTGCTTATTTCCTGAAAAACGGGTAGTTAATACGTTTTTACCCAAAACATTAAAAATTGAAATTTGTTTTTCGCTTGTACTATTACTAGAAATTGTGAAATTATTATTTGTAACAGGGTTTGGATAAGTTGCAAAACCTAAAATAGAATTATTACCTAAAGAAGCTGTTGCTCCACTAGGTGCTACTTGAGACCATTTAGTACCAATACGTAACTCATCAAAATCTATACTAGGCGTTTCAGAAGAACTATCTTGTCTTAAGATAAACCTTCCTAAAGAACTTGGCACATCATTACCTGAAACTAGAGAAGATGCTGTCATTGAAGGTGGTGTATCTGTTCCAAAAGATGCTGCATCTGGGTTAATCCATAATCTTGCTGAATCTGCAGTAAAATCATAAGCTATTACAACAAAAACTGGTTCTGCAATATTTGCAGAAATATTTCTTGGATACACAACTTTGCTTGCTGTTCCATTTGCACTTATACCAATTTGGTAAGTCAAACCTTCATTTAAACCACCTGCAGTTATATCTTTTAACCAAAGTCTAGTTCTAAAAGAGCCTCCAGGTTCTCCAAGAACTACAAAATAACCTCCATTAGCATTGGATTTAAAATTATCCATATTTGTTACTTGAAATAAAAATGATGCATAAATGGTTCCGCTATTTGTATCTGTAAAAGACCTATAAGGATCACTACCTGAACCTGAAAGTTTTACAAAACCACCTGTTGGATCAGGAAATTGATTAGAATTATAATAGTTCCCCAAAATTGGATTTCCAGCACCATCATCATTAGTAAATATGCTAATATCATTTGGAGTACTAGCAGTAGAAGCATCTTGCCAATCATTACTAGAAATCAATGTACTACCTGCAGTATAGTTAAATGTTTCTTCAATTGGAAAAGGAATACAGTTTGGACTGAAAAGTGTTCTTGTAAAGTCGCAAGAACTAGTTGCGTCTCCAACAATCTTAATTTCAGTATTTGTACCTTCTGTCATTCCTGTAAAAGTAATTGTACCTGATGAAGTTGTACTAGGATTATCTCCTCCTACAGTTACTCCTGCTGGAGCTGTAATTGTATATGTTACTCCAGTATTTCCATCATTAAAAGCAATACTACCACTATAACCATCTGTTCCTGTTGTTAAAGCATTACAAGTTGTATTTATTGCTCCTAACTGTAAATTACAAGGTAAACTTACAGAAAACATTACTGTATCTGTTACATTAGGTACAATAGGGTTTCCTGAATTATCTACAAGTTCCATAAATATTGTGTAAGAATTCCCTGGTGCAACAGTTATTGTTTCGTCATCTACATTAAATTTATCTGGTTGAGCTACTCCATTAATTTTCCATTTAATGTAACCATCACCTGTACCACTAGCTGCAACATTAAAGTTATTAACTCCTATTAAAAGGCTTACAGTCGTTGTTGCTGAAACTGTAGCTCCATCTTTTGGGGAAGATATAGTTAATGAAGGAGATGTAGATGCTGTAGTTTTATATGATTTAGCAGGAAAAGGAGAACTAGCAGTTGCATTAGTAGTTTCTCCATCTAAGGAATTTTTCCCACTAAAATTCCAATCAGCAGGGTCAAAAGTAGTAGTAGAAGATTTTCCATCTTTTCTGTATGCCCATCCATCTAAATATTCCCAAGGCTGATTTGTTCCATCAGTTCCAACTGCACCAAAAGCATCAACAGCTGTTCCATTCTTATACAATAAAATTGGATCATCTCCATTAACTGATAAAACCCCATTTTCATATGTAGGATCAAATCCTAAAAAATCTTTAAATCCAGTGGAGTTATTACCTGGTGAGGAAACATAAATAAAAGTACCTGCATTAACAGCATCTGCAGGAAAAGTATACTCTGCTGCTCCTCCAGAAGGGTTACCGTTTGTAACACTTTCTATTCCATATATACTTAAATCTGCAATATTGTTTACAACATAAAGCTCTAGTGCTTTAGGAGTTCCTCCACTTAACGGTCCATCAATAACTCCTGTAATAATTAAATCTTGCCCAAGAGATAAAAAACTAAAACATAGGGTTAGTAATAAAGTAAAAAAGTAATTTTTTTTCATATAATATTTGTTTAAAAAATTTGTTTTGTAAATATATAAAATATTTCACTTTTCTACTTGTATTGTAGACATTAATTAATCGTTAAATATATATAACTAGTTTTTAAACAGTTATTTATATATTTTTACTATTGTTATTTTAATGTTAAGTTAAATACCATAGATTAAATGATTGTTAAGTAATTAAAAAGGTTGCATAATAATCGCTATTTTTGATTTTCATTGTATATACAAATTCAATTATGAATAAAAGTGATATTAAAATTTTATTGGTTGATGATGAACCAGACATTTTAGAAATTGTGGGTTACAATTTAAAAAGTGAAGGTTATCAAGTTTTTACTGCAAAAAATGGCCAAGAAGCTATTAAATCTGCTAAAAAGAATATTCCGCATTTAATTTTATTAGATATTATGATGCCAGAAATGGACGGAATTGAAGCTTGTGAAAAAATTAGAAAAGTAAAATCTTTAGAAAATGTTATCATATCATTCTTAACAGCTAGAGGAGAAGATTACTCACAAGTTGCTGGTTTTGAAGCAGGTGCAGATGACTATATTACAAAACCAATTAAACCAAAAGTTTTAGTTAGCAAAGTAAAATCTTTACTAAGAAGGTTAAAATCGGAAAAACAAGTAGATGAAACCTTTACAATTGGAGATATTGTTATAGATAGAGATGAGTATGTAGTTTATAAAGCTGGTAATAAAATTTCGCTACCAAGAAAAGAATTTGAATTATTTTCTCTACTAACTTCTAAACCAGGAAAAGTATTTAAAAGAGAAATTATTTTAGACACTGTTTGGGGCAATGAGGTTGTTGTTGGTGGTAGAACTATAGATGTTCATATTAGAAAACTTAGAGAAAAAATAGGAGACGATCATTTTAAAACTGTAAAAGGGGTTGGCTATAAATTTGTTTTAGAAGGAGCAGATAAATAAATTTGCTTAAATGAAATTTAAAAAAACTTACTCTTACGCACTTTGGTCAGCAGTATATCTTACTCTATTATCTGTTGTTATAGCTACAATTTCTTATTTTTTTATTGTAGAACACTTAGGCATAAGTGCAGTAATTATTTCTATAATTGTTCTTTTTATCATTTCCTTTTTTATCATTCAGTACAGAGCAGAACATTTTATTTATAGGCGTTTAAAAAAGATTTATAAAGATATTTCTATTTTAGATGTAAACGATTTAAAAAGTGAGTCTGTAACCACAGATATTGAAATTCTGTCTAAACAAATGCAAAAATTTGTTGAAGGAAAAAGACTAGAAATAAAAAGCTTAACAGAAAGAGATTCTTTTAGAAGAGATTTTTTAGGAAACGTAGCTCACGAACTTAAAACACCTTTATTTACGGTTCAAGGTTATATTTTAACCTTATTAGAAGGTGCTGTAAACGACAAACAAATTAGAACAAAATATCTAGATAGAGCTAACAAAGGTGTAGAAAGATTGGTGGCAGTTATTAAAGATTTAGATATGATTGCTAAATTAGAAACCGAGGGTATGAAACTAAATAAGGAGGTTTTTAATATTCTTGAATTGATTCAAAATGTTTTTGATTTGTTCGAAATGAAGGCAAAGAAAAGAAACATTACTTTAAAATTTGATAAAATTTATGAGTTCCCAGTTTTTGTAAGAGCAGATATAGAAAAAATTGAGCAAGTTCTTATAAATTTAGTGGTAAACTCTATTAAATATGGTAAACCAAATGGAACTACATTTGTTGGAGTTGATTCTTACAATGACAAAAAATTTATTGTAAAGGTTATTGATAATGGAGAGGGAGTAAAACAACAACATCTCTCGCGTTTATTCGAACGTTTTTATAGAGTAGATCAAAGTAGATCTAGAGAGCAAGGAGGTTCTGGCTTAGGTTTATCAATTGTAAAACATATTGTAGAAGCACATAATGAAAAAATTCTTTTAAAAAGTGTTTACAGAGAAGGATCTGAATTTTCTTTTACGCTAGAAAAGGCTAAATAAGTCTGAGTTTATTTTTGTTTCTATTGATTTTAAACCTTTATAGTTTTCTATTTCTGATAATTTATCTACTGTAAAATCTACTTCATTACAAAAAGGAGCCATATTTTTTTGCGATAAATAGTTGGCTAAATACTCTTGTTCATTTTGATTTTTAGTTGGAATCAAAAAAACCTTTTTCTCTAGAACAGCCAAATCCATAATAGATGAATATCCACTTCTACAAACCACAATTTTAGATAGATTTATTGTTTTTTGCAATTCATTAGTAAGCATAAAATTAAAAACAGTAATATTCTTTTCTATCGATTTTTTTTGTTGCTTTTCTACTTTACCTTGAATTAAAACAACATTTTTATCGGATTTTAAAAATTCTTTCTTCAATTTTTTCTCAAGAAAGGTTCTGTTAGGCTCAGGTCCAGAAAGTAGCATTAAAACATCAATATTAGTATTTAAATTTTCTTTTTTAAATCTGCTTAAAACCCCAATATATTTTCTTTTTTTTATTTTTTTAGTTGATGATAGTTCTCCTGAAAACTCAGCATTTTTAGTGTCTGGAATCCAGCATTCATCAAACTTATTTATAATTTTTTGATGTATATAACTGGTTATAAAACTGGTAAAACCAGAAAGCACTTTTAATTGATGAGTAATATAAATAGAAGTGATTTGAGTACTTCTTACTCCAAATCTATTATCAGAAATAATACCAATAATATCTTTATTTTCACTTATAAAAGCTTCAATTATTTTTTGCTCCTTTTTTACAGCAGCTAAAATTTTTGGTGCCTGAATAAGTAAGTTCAGTTTTAAATTTTTACCATAACTAATGTTGTAAGAAGGTAATTCTAAACTTTCTAAATCTGGAAATTCTTTTTGTAAAAAAGCAAGCGAATTGCCATCGGAAGCAATTATTGGCGTAAAATTATTTTCTAACAAAGCATTTATAATTGGCACACATCTAGAAGAATGACCTAACCCCCAATTTAATGGTGCAACAATTATTTTACCTTTCATTATGTTAAATCAAAACCAATATCTTTTCTATAATTCATTTTATCGAAAGAAATTTTATCAATACTTCTGTACGATTTTGCCAAAGCTTCTTCAATAGTATCACCAAAAGAAGTAACTGCCATAACTCTACCTCCATTGGTTACAACTTGGTTGTTTTTTATGGTTGTACCTGCATGAAAAACGGTAGATTCATTAACAGTTTCGAACCCAGTTATTTCTTTATTTTTTTCATAAGATTCAGGGTATCCACCAGAAACTAACATGACTGTAGTTGCCGTTTTTGGAGTAACAACAAAACTTTTTTCATCTAAATTCTGATTGGCAACTCCATCAAACAAATCAAACAAATCTGAAGTTATTCTAGGTAAAACGACTTCCGTTTCTGGGTCTCCCATTCTAACATTATATTCTACTACAGATGGATTCCCATTATCGTTCATTAATCCAATAAAGATAAAACCTCTGTAGTCTATTCCGTCTTTTTGCAGACCAGCAATGGTTGGTTTTACCACCAATTTTTCCACTTTATCTAAAAAAGCATCGTCTGCAAATGGTACAGGAGAAATGGCTCCCATTCCACCCGTATTTAAACCAGTATCTCCTTCTCCAATTCTTTTATAGTCTTTGGCAGAAGGCAAGATTTTATAATTCTTACCATCTGTTAAAACAAATACAGACAATTCTATTCCTTTTAAAAACTCTTCTATTACCACTGTTGTAGAGGCTTCACCAAATTTTTTGTTTGAAACCATTTCCTCTAACTCTGCTTTTGCTTCTTCTAAAGAAAAAAGAATTAACACCCCTTTTCCAGCTGCTAAACCATCTGCTTTTAAAACATAAGGAGGCTCAAGAGTTTCTAAAAAAGAAAAACCATCTTTTAGGTTTTCTTTTGTAAAAGATTGATATCTAGCAGTAGGAACTCCGTGTTTTTGCATAAATTTTTTCGAAAAATCTTTGCTTCCTTCTAATAATGCTCCATCTTTTTTTGGTCCAATTACAGGAATATTTCTCAAATCTTCATCAGCTAAAAAGAAATCATGAACGCCAGCTACTAAAGGTGCTTCTGGTCCAACAACAACCATTTTAATGTTATTTTCTAACACCGTTTTTTTAATTGCATTAAAGCCTATTGGATTTATATTAATGTTTGTTGCAATTTTTTCTGTACCTGCATTTCCAGGAGCTACAAATAGTTGATTTACTTTATTACTTTCTGATAATTTTAATGCAAAAGCGTGTTCTCTACCTCCAGAACCTAAAATAAGAATGTTCATTGTTTGTTATGTTGTGTTGTTGTAAATGCAAATATATTTTAAATTCTCGACGAAACTAAATTCCCCACTTCAAAAAATATTTTATTGCAGAAGAAGTATGTCTAAAAAAAAGTTTTAAATTTTTTGATGATCCTTGTTTTAAAACATGTGTTATCTCTTCTTTTGGATAATAGAGTTTCTTTTTACCTAATTGATCAATTTTTTTACAGATATCTACATCTTCCATATACAAAAAGTAACGCTCGTCAAACCCCTGAAGTTTAATAAAATCATTGGTATTATAGAGATGAAAACAACCTGTTATATATTCTGCGTAAAATGCTTCATTTAAATTTTTATCTCTGTAAGTTCCTTTAAATATTTCTTTTTTAAAAAGTGGTTTTAAAAAGGCAAATCTCCTCGCTAAAAGTTCTGAAACAGATGGATATCTTCTACAGGAATATTGGTGTTTACCATTAGGAAATAGGACTTTAGGAGCAATCATTGCTACTTTTTTATCTTTTTCTAATTCATTAATTAAAGTTGTAATAATTTTAGGTTGAAAAGATACGTCTGGATTCAATATTAGATGATAGTTTGAGGTTTGTTTAATTTTACTAGTAACCTTATTGTGTGCAGAACCAAATCCAATATTCTCTTCTACTGGTATGTATTCTATTTTATCATCAACAAAAACGTACTCAAAGAATTTTGTAGGTGTGTTATCTATTAAATATAACTTTTTATCAAAAGATATATTTAAAAAGCAATCTATAGCCTTATGCAAATCTGATAAATTCTCTTTAAATAAGACTATTGAACCAGTAATAATAATTTTATCTTTCATTTAATAGGCTTTTTCTTCCTTTGAGAAAATATTAAAAAAAGTTTGAGCTATAATTTTGATATCCAAAAAAAACGACCAATTTTCTATGTAAAAAATATCTAATCGAACTCTGTTTTCTATATCCGATTTATTTTTGACTTCACCTCTAAAACCACTAATTTGAGCTAAGCCAGTAATACCAGGTTTTACAGAGTTTCTAACTAAATAATTATCTATTTCTTTAGTATATTTTTTTGTTTGTATGTTAATATGTGGTCTTGGTCCCACTATACTCATATCTCCTAATAAAACATTAAAAAATTGTGGTAGTTCGTCTAAGCTTGTTTTTCTTAAAAATGCTCCTATTTTAGTTACTCGTTTATCATTTTTAGAAGCTGAAACTATATCTGCATCTAAATTTTCTTTCATAGATCTTATTTTATAACAATAAAATTGTTTCCCATCTATACCATCTCTTTTTTGTTTAAAAAAGAAAGTACCCTTTGAATCTGTTTTTACAATAACCCAAAGTATTGGTAACAACCAAGATAATATTAACAAACAAATTATTAAAGAGAATAAAACATCAAAAAACCTTTTTAAAATATGTGTTTCTATTTTTTCAAAAGGCAGGGGTTTTGGTTTTAAAATGGGTATTGTACCAAAGTATTCCAAAATAAAGTCTTTGCTATAAATTGCTTTATTTTCTGGTAAAAGTCTTAAATCTAGCTGGTTTTGTTCTGAGAATTTTGTTATTTCTATTAATTTTTTTGGACTTATTTTAGCTGGGTCGCAATAGATTTCATCAATATTATTGTCTATAATATATTTAAAAGCTAAGTCTGAAGAACCTAAATAATGTTTAGACTTATATGCTTTATCTGAAAAAAAGCCATAAAATCTATAACCTAAATCGTTTTTTTGATGAAATAAATCATTTAATTTTTTAGCAGAACCTATTTCTCCTAAAAGCACAATATTTCTAAAGTTTTTTCCTTCTGATCTGTATTTTTTCAAAAGGTAAAAAATTAAGAATTTAATAAAAGTTACTGAACAAAATATTACTGTAAAAACTATAGATTGCTTACTAACAACAATACCTTCTTTAAATACACTAAAATAACTAAGATACGCTAAAGAAAATATAAAGAATTGAGATATTAAAAGAGTTACTAGTCTACTTACATGTGTGTATCTATATACGTTATAATATTTTGTATAATAAGAAATAAATAACCAAAAAATAGATATATATATTAATAGTGATATATTTAAGTTTTCTTTATCTGAAAGAAAAAAAACAATAATATTAATTAACAATAAATCTATAATGATAATTAGCGGTCTAATTAGTATGGATTTCTTCTCTTTCAAATACAGTATTTATTTCTTTTAATTAATAATAAGGAAATAGTTATAAAAAAAACCATTCCTCTTTGTCTCCATAAAAATGATTCTGTAATACAGACCACTAATATTAGAATTATAAAGGATAATAAAAAATTATTTTTATTAATAATTGCTTCTCTAAAAATTAAACTAAAAACAAGTAACAACAATACTAAACCAAAAACACCTAATTCTGAAAAAATTTGAATATATTGGTTGTGATAGTTATAATTTAAGAAACCAGGATATAAATTATATTCTTTGTATTTATTATTTAAATTAGTTTGGGAATTATCTAAACCAGACCCCAATAAATAAATATATTTATTTTCTTGTAAAATTTCTATAAATACTTTGGTCTGAAAAGTTCTAAGACCAAAGCCAGTCCAAAGATATACATGCCCAAAATCTTTTTTATTTAAAACTTCATTAATTTTTGTTTTCTCAAACTCTATTTGTATTCTTTTAGATAAATTACTAAAAGCCGCAATAAATAAAATAGTAATAATAGATATTAAAATAAAAGTCTTTAAACTTATTTTTTTAAATTTTCTTTTTTTTAAGAAATAAAAAAAAGAAGTTAAAATTGTTATTGAGATAACAATCTTAGAAGATAATAATATTAAAAAGAAACTTAATAAAACTAATTTAAATAAATCTAATTTTGATTTATTCTTTTCTCTAAGAAAAAAGCTTAATGCAAAACTTACAAAAACAGATAAATAAATTGCATTTATATTGTTTAAATTATTACTGAGCTTATGATAAAACAAATAAGTTATATCATTATTTTTTAATGCTAAAACAACACCATAAAAAACACAATAAATGCCACACAAGACTAAAAAGTTAGAAAAAAAAACTAGGATTTTCTCCTTATTAATTTGTTTTTTTGATAAAAAAATAAAAATTAAAGGAATAGCCAAATAAGGTAAAAAACGGACGATCCCATTTTTTGTGTTTTCTAAGTTATTCGTCCACATTAAGGAAAGTAAAGATAAAAAGTATATAGATATTAAAGTTATAGCAACTTTATTAAAATACATTTTCTTTTTAGATACCATAAACTCATAAACAGAAAATAAAAAAAATAAAAAAATAGAGATACTGTTAACTGCAAATCTTCCTAAAATAGAAACCAATATAAGTATTAAAAATACCTCTGTAGTTTTATATTTTTTTATTTTTTGAAAGACATTCTTTAAAATAGGAAAGATAGCTACCATTTATTTTATTAATATCGTACTCGTTATTTATTTTTCTTTTGTTATTTTCAATTTTAAGATTCTCTTTTTCTTTACTCTTAGAATTTAAATAAAAACTAACGTCTTCAGAGTCATAAAAATAATAAGCATTTTCTTTAAGAACTGCTTTGTTAAAGATATTATTGTGTGCTATTATTAGGCTACTTGAACCCATGGCTTCTAATAAAGACGGATTTGTACCTCCAACAGAATGACCATGAAAGTATAAGTTACAAAAAAACCTTAAGGAATTCAACTCACTCTTATTATAGATACTACCAAGAAAAATTATTTCTTTATTACCAAGAAATTTTTCTTTGAGTTTTTTTCCAAAATTATTACTTTCATAATTTCCTACTACTAAAAAAGGAATTTTTGATTTACTTTTTGCTACACCATCTAAAATAGTTTCTACGTTGTTTTCTGGTTCTATTCTTGCTATTAGCATGTTGTAGCTTAACTTTTCTACATTAAATTTCTTTAATGTATTCTCATCAACATCAGCAGAAATTTTACTGCCATAAGCAATAAATTTAGAATTCTTTTTATATTTATTATCTATATATTTTTTTATTCCTTCAGAATCAGAAACTAAATAATCGCTATGTTTTGCAGCTAATCTTTCTGCAAATAATAAAAACTTCCTGACAAAAAAAGTGTATTTACTTCTTTTCCATTCTAAACCATCCATATTGGTAATTATAAGTGGTTTTTTAGGAAATAAAAAAGACCAAATAGAGCTACTTGTGTAACCTAATTGTAAAATGATATCTAAATTTCTTTTTTTTGTGTCTAAAATACAATTCTTATCATAGATAAATTGACCAATAGTACCCATTTTATCTTCTGGATCTTTGCAATGGATGATGTTTACTCCTTTAAAATTAGTTTTTTTATATGGATGGTTTGAAGAATTATAAACATATACCTCACAATTATTTTGAACTAAATAAACTGCTAAATACTCTGCAAACTGCTCAAAACCTCCATAATGATTTGGAATACCTCTAGTTCCTATAATTCCTATTTTCATTTCTCAATCAATTTATTATTATTAAAATTTATAGAATATAACAGCACCCCTAAAATAAAGGCATAAGGTTCCATATTATTATAAATCCCAGTTACAATTAAAGAGCTAAATAAATAATGTATTGATAGACCTGCAATTAAATTAAATGATAATTTTTGAATTGATGATTTTTTTTTAGTATAACAAAATAAATACAATGAAATTAGAAAAAATAGATATATAATTACTCCGATAAATCCTGATTTAAAAAACAGTGTTACATAACCATTATGTAAAACTGGAATATATCTTATTTTCTTAATTCCTAATGGAGCTGCAAATTTTAAATCTACTAGAGAGCCAAAGCCTTTACCTATAAAATAGTTTGTAGGTGTAGTTATTTGGGATATTGCCATACTTGCTTCGTAAGCTCTCCAATGGTCCCATAAATTAGCATGATTTTTAGTATCTAACTTTTTATTTGGAGAAAAAATTTCTGCTGGTGCAATTTTCATTTTATATAAAAAAGATTCTATCCCAGGTTTTCCTCTTTCAAACTCTCTACTAAATAAATAAACGTAAAAAAGACTAAACACTGTTAAAACTAAAATACCGTATTTAATTGACTTTCTAGTTAACTTTAAATATCCATAAGAAGCTAATAATAATATCGTAAATGTAACAATCATAGTTCTAGACAGGTATAGCAAAAAGGAAAGTGTAAATATTAAAAAAGTTATTCTTTTTAATAGCCTATTCTTTATTATGTTTATATCGTTATTCTTTTTTGAAATGATAAGCATAACAATAGCAAAAACTTCAATTTCATTAGAAATACCTCCAATTCTTCTAATATCACTAACAGAAGCAGTATTAAAATTGGTAAATAGAAATACATTAAAAATATGCTGAACAGCAAACAATAAAGAGATAAAAACAATAATTTTAATTATAACTTCGAAATCGTTTATTTTTCTAGAAATTAAATAACCTGCTAAAATTGCCAAAATTGGTCTAGAAAAATAAGACAAATCCTTTATCCAATTATATATCAAATACTCATTAAATATAGATGCTATTATAGATACACAAATTATAGCCATAAGAAAACTAATAAGTTCAATAAGTTTTTTGGATACCTTAGAAAAATAAAAAGCAATTGTAATTATATATAACAGATAATGAATTTCAAATATTGAAATTGAAATTAAAGCCCACAAGAGTAGAGCAAAATAAGTTTTATTAATATTTATTTTTAACAAACTATAAAAGTTTTTGAACTAAACTTTTTTCTAATATAAATGAAAGGCTAAGATACTGTTCTATTGTTAGAACTTATTATTTTGAGTCATTTTTTATCTCTTTATCAAGTAAAAAGATTATTTGTGTTTTAAAATTGATTTTAAAAGCTTTGCTGAGTTATACCAACTATATTTTTCTTTAATAATTTCTTGAATATCATTTAACTTTGAGTCATTTCCTTTATCTAAAATAGTATTTAACTTTTCTAAAAATAAATTACTATCATTTACATCTATAAAATATGGGTAGAAAAAAATAAAATCTTTCATAGCTGTTTTATTGTTTGTAAGAACTGGTATTTTTAATGCAGCAGCTTCTAATGGCGGAATTCCAAAACCTTCTGCAAAAGTAGGATAAACAAAAACTTTAGCTGCCTTGTAAAAACTCAATAAATCTTCATCTGAAATATTTTTAAGAATATGAATTCTCTTTTTTTGCTTATTACTTAACTTATCAAGAGTATTATCAAATATTTCATTTTCTATAGATTTTACGCCTATAAATACTAATTGAATTTCTTTGTTGTTTATTTCTAAAAATACTTTTAATAAAGCCTGCTGATTTTTTCTAGGCTCAATTCTACTTACATATAATATATAGTTTTTAATTTTATATTTATTTTCTATATATTCAACAAATTCTTGTTTATTATAATTTATAAAAAAATTTTTGTTAACTCCATTAGGTGTAATTAAAATATCTTTTGCTTTAAGTTTATAATATTCTTTTATTCTTTCTTTTGAATACTTAGATACAGTTATCAAAAAATCGCTATTAATAGCACTATATTTAAACAAAAAATTTCTTTTTAACCTATATGTAAAAGAAAAGTAATTTTTAAAATCATTAAATAAAATATCATGAATAGTTACAATATATTTACATTTTTTTGATTTAATAAAAGGAATAACATATTGAAAATGAGCAAAGTCAAATTTATTCTTGGAAATCATTATAGGGATTTCGAAAAACATTCTTAAAACTCTACTTCTTTGTTTAAAATAAATAAATTGTATGTTTTTAAATTCTGAAAATTCTTTTTCAATTTTTAAATCTTTAAAACAACCAATAAATATTAAATCACTTGGGTTTTGTTGGGCATATTCTTTATAAAGCTCTCTAATATAGGTTTTGGTTCCTTGATGTTCCTTATTTAATAAATAACCATCAACAAATAATTTCATTTTATATGTTTTTGATTATTTTTGCTGGCACACCTGCAATTAATACATTATTAGGAAAAACGTCTTTTACTAGAGCACCTGCAGCCACTACACAGTTATTACCTATAACTGCTCCATCTAAAAAAGTACATTTGGCACCTACCCAAACATTATTACCAATTTTAATTCCTTTTGAAGTTACTCCTTGGTTTCTTATTAATTGATTTTTATCTAAAAAATTATGATTTTGGGAATGAAAAGAAACATACTCTCCCATAATAACATCATTACCAATTCTTATACCTCCTGCAGCTCCAAAAAAAGCAAATTTACCAATCCCAGAATCACTACCAAAATTAAATCCTTTTCCATACTTAGAAAAATGACCTGTGCAACTAACTTCAGAATATGCTCCTATTTTAGAGTTCTTTCCTATAACAAGTTTTTCTTCACAAAATGCATCTAATATTACATTACTCTCAATAGTAACATTTTCTTCTAAAAAAATATTTTTCTTATTTAACAACTTCACTTTTCTTCCTAAAAAGACACGTTTTCTGTAAAATAATAGACCTCTAAACAACATCCAAAACCTCTTATAGACGATATAAAAAATAAATTTATTCGGAATTTTATAATCTATAGTATATGTTTTCCCAAAACGCTTTAAAAGTTTTTGAAAAGTAGATTTCATTTTTTAATTTTTTAAGAGACTTTTTTTTGTTTTTAGTAAAAACAAAGCTAATGTTTTAAATATCTTAAAATGTTTTTTAACATATAAAATATAACCATCTATTAACAATATTTGTTTTGATGAATTAAATCCTCCATAATGTAAATAAGATTGACTAGAATCATAAACTCTTTTCTTATTTAATTTTGATATTTTTTTACAAAAATCTACGTCTTCTACATACATAAAATAATCTTCATCTAGTCCTTTTACTTTTAAATAAAGATCTTTTAGTGTTAATAAAAAAGAACCTTGGATCCAATCTACCTCATTTATTTTTTTTGAAAAAATACCGTTAGCAAAACCCTTTTTGTTTAGAAAAAGTTTAGAAAAAAATGCAAGATTTAATAGGGTAGGAAATTTACCCGCAGATTTATTATATTTTAAATCTTTATCTAACATTTTAATTCCTAAAAGTCCTATTTCTTTATCATTTTCTAAAATATTTATTGAAATAGATACATCACTTAACAATATTGTATCATTATTTAATAAAAGAACATATTTGCCTTTAGCATTTTTAACTCCTAGATTGTTTCCTTTTGCAAAACCAAGATTTTTTTGACTCTCTATAAGTATTAAATTTGGATAATTATCCTTTATAATTTTAACACTATCATCTACAGAACTATTATCAACAATTATAATTTCAAAATTTATTGATTTACATCTTTTATAAATAGAATCAATACAATTTTTTAAATATTTTTCTCCATTATAATTTACTATAATAATTGATAGTTCTTTTTTATTCATTTAAATTAAACTATTTTTTTTGTAAAATAATAGCAAATGAATCTCCCCTAGCTTTTTTGTTAAGCTCATTTGCTTGTGTTTTAAATTTTTTAATTTGAGCTTTAGTAAAACTGTTTTTCTCAAAATTTTCAGATTGTACTAAAGGAATATCTTTTGTATACATTTCGCTTCCAATAAATTGAAAACTAGTTGAATCGTAAATTATTTTTTTTACGTCTAAATTAACTTTTTCTGCTAATAAACACATACTTTCTTTCGAGTGTATAAAAAAATGTCTTGGAGCATCTAACTGCACCCAATTTTCTCTGTAATGCTCCCAAGCATAAGAGGATGTAGTTGGAATACGGATAATACAATAACCTCCAACATTTAATAGTCTTGTAACAGATTCTAAAGTTTTTAAGGGGTCTTGCAGATGTTCAAAAGAATGATGGAAAAGAATAATATCTTGTTTACTTTTTAAATTATGGATAGACTTTTTTAAAACTTTAAATCCAGAACTGTATTTGATATTCTCTTTTAAATATGGATCAATTCCTAATAAATTTTTAAAACCTAATTTTTGTAGTTGGTCTAAAAAAAATCCATTACCACAACCAACATCTAAAATTCTATTATTCTTTTTTATTTGTATTTCAGATAAAGCTCTAAACTCTTCTCTTGGAAATTTAGAATACATTAACTTACCTATAATACCTCTATTAAATATTGCGTAACTATTTCTTTTTTTCTTTAAAAAAGAACTTATTATACCTTCTTTGTTTAAAGCAACATCGTAACTGTAATAATCAGAAGGATAATATTTCTTCATATTATTAGGTATTTTAGATATTTGTAAACAATTACATTTCTTGCACTGAAAATAACCAAATTCCTCCCTAAAACCAAACATCATTTCCTTAACCTTATATTCTTTAATGTCTTTAGAGTTTCCACATATCTTACATTTCATATCGTTCTTTATTTTAAGGAAAAAGCTTTTTAAAAGTGAAGATAGTTAATTATTCAGTAAAACTTCTTTAATTGTCTCCCACCTATTTACCCAATTATGATTCGTTTTTACTTCTTTATAATTTTTTTCTATTAATGAGTGATATTTTGAATAATTATCTAAGATTGATAATATTTGCTTTTCTGGGTTATTTTTATCTATTTCTATTATGGGGTTATAGCCAAAGAGTTTAATCATTTCTTTTGGTGCATAACCTAATATTAAGCATTTTGATGCCATAGATTGCAAATAACGAATGGTCATAGTTTCAATATATCCTGCACGTTCTGGGTGTGTAATATTAGAAGGTACGCAAATAGAAATTTTAGTATTTGCCAAACCTTCTATAAGTTTTCTGCGAGTTGGAAAAATTAGATTACCATCTTCTTTAACATATAAATAGTTTTTTTTGTTTTCTTCTAAGAGTTTTACAATTTGATTGTGATAAGATTCATATCTTCTACCTAGAGATAAAACATCAATAGTTTTATTTTTGTACTCATAAAATTTATAATTATTTAGTAATATTCCTTCTGGAACCCAAAAACAATTAGTTTTAGAAACCCTCTTCTGTATATCTTCTGTTGCTTGAGAAGATGTAAAAAAAGCATTTTTAACTTTAAAAAAATTGAGAAACTTAACAATAGTTTTTTGGTTTTTTGGCCAGGCATCAAATAAAAAAAGACTTTTGGTTTTTTGAATGAAAAAAAAAGGTAAACATTTTGCAAAATCTGGCCCCATTAGAACTGCAAAAAGAACTGGTTTGGGAGGCTTTTGTTTGCTATGATTATATTTTTTTTTCTTGGAAAAAAGATTCCATAAATGAAACATTATTTTTGATAACTTTTTATTTACTTCGTTTACAGAAGTTACTGACTTATCTAATAATATAACTTCCTCAAATTCTTTAACTGTATCTAAAGATACATGATAATTATATTTTTGTTTTATCAATTTCATTTAAAATATTATTTTTTCCTAAGTGGTTTTGATAGAAAAAATAAAAAATTTTTATATTTATCTGAAAGAAATTTTCTTAGCTTATTAGGTGTTTTGTAACTAAAGTTTTCATCTTTAATGTATAGAACAGGTAAATATTTAATCTTAAATTTATGGTGTGTAAAATACAGTTGCATAAGTCTTTCTGACATAAAGCCAAAAATTCTTTTATCATAATCATAAACAGGTATTTTTACTCTTTTTTCAACTTCAAAAAGAATATGAAAAAGCCATTCAGAATATGTGTTCATTATTTCTCTTGAAGAAATAAACATATTGTAGTGAATTAATTTATTATTGTTGTGAGATGTGTTTTTCCAAGACTGTAAATAATCTGGATATAAATCTTTAATTGTTTGTGTTAGAATTTCATAATCTATAACAGAATGGCTATAGCCATAAATTTGCTCAACACTTAATTCATAAACTTTGGGTTTTGCTAAAATAACATCAAATTTAGAAAGATATTTAGCTATAATTTTTTTTGAAAAAACTTTTTTCTTAAATTCTGTCTCAGAAATATATCTAATATCATTAATCTTATCTGTATTGTTTTGAATATCAAAATATCTTCTGTAATGAAAAAGCCCATAATAAGCTGAACTTTCATTTTTCCATGCCCAATACATAGCTGTTAGTTCACAATAGTTTTCATTTTTATGAGAAATTGAATCACCTGTATCATCTCCTAAGTAACCTAAATCTTTCTGAAAACTTTTTCCTACTTGTATGGGTTGAAAGTATTCTTCTTTTGGCTCATCAAATTTTTTGTGAGTAGCAATATATATTTTTAAATCTAATTCCACTTAATTATTCTTCTTTAACTTTTTTTAAAGCAGATGCAATTACTTGATGCATATCATAATATTTATACTCTGCTAATCTACCTCCAAAAATAACATTATTTGTTTTTGATGCCAGTTTTTTATATTGCTGATAAATTTTAGAGTTTTTATCATCATTTACTGGGTAATAAGGCTCATCTCCTTTTTCCCATTCTTTTGGATATTCTTTAGTTATAATTGTTTTCTTTTGAGTACCAAACTCAAAATGTTTATGCTCTATAATTCTTGTATATGGTGTTTTTGCATCTGTGTAATTTACGACTGCGTTACCTTGGTAATTATTAGTTTCTATAGTCTCATGATTAAACTCTAAACTTCTATATTCTAATTTCCCAAATTTATAATCAAAATATTCATCAATCTTACCTGTAAAAACAATTTTATCTGCTAGTTTTTCAAATTTATCTTTTTCTTTAAAAAAATCTATTTCGGTTTTTGCCTCAATGCCTTTTAGTAAACCTTCTATTAATTTATTATATCCTCCTAAAGGAATTCCTTGATATTTATCATTAAAATAATTATTATCAAAATTAAAACGAACGGGTAATCTTTTTATAATAAAAGCTGGTAATTCTGTTGCTTTTCTTCCCCATTGTTTTTCAGTATAACCTTTTATTAGTTTTTCATAAATATCTCTGCCAACCAAAGAAAGGGCTTGCTCTTCTAAGTTTTTAGGTTTTTTTATATTTAAACTATCTACTTGTTCTTTTATTTTAGTTTTTGCTTCTTCTGGTGTTTTTACTTTCCACAATTGATAAAAGGTATTCATATTAAAAGGCAAATTGAACAAATCTCCTTTATAATTTGCTATTGGTGAATTTGTATATCTATTAAATTCGACAAAAGAATTTACATAATCCCATATTTTTTTATCGTTTGTATGAAATATATGTGCTCCATATTTATGAATATTAATATCTTCTTTTTTTTCGCAATAAATATTACCTCCTAAATGATTTCTTTTATCGATAACTAGACATTTTTTATTTTTTTTTGTCATTTCATGAGCAAAAACTGAACCAAATAAACCAGCACCAACTATTAAGTAATCGTATTTCATTTTTTAAAGTTTAAAATTGGAATCCAAATATTTTTCAGAAAAAATTCATCTTTTATTAATAGTAAACCTAAAACATAGGAAAAAACACTTAACAAAAATGTTAGAAGAAGGTATGTGAATCCTTCTAAAAAAAGTTCTAAAGTATAGCTTATAGGAATAATTATTAGGGATAATAAAAAATAACTAAATATATATTTTATTGGAAAATTAAATTTCATTTCTTTTCTTGCAAAGTAAAAGGTAAGTATCGTTATTACAAGTTCTGTAACTATAATTGTGTAAGCAGCACCTTTTGATTTTAATTTTGAAATTAAAATAGCATTTAAAATAATACTAACAATTGCTCCAATAATTACTGCTATCATTAGTTTTTTTTCTTTGTTTGCTGGAACTAATATTTGTAAACCAAAAACATTACTTAAACCAATTAGAATTATAGCTGGTGTTAATATTAAAAGTAATTTAGACGAATATGCAAACTCCTTTCCTGCAAAAACGTAGATAATTTCATTTGAGAGACAAATTAATAATAGACTTATAGGCAATGTAATTATAAAAATAAATCGTAGTGACTTTGTAATAATTTTCTTTGATTCTTCTATTTTCCCTTCTTTAATATATAAAGACAATTTGGGTATCAAAACTGTTCCTAAAGAAGTAACAACTATTAGTATAATTTTTACGAGTTTACTTGCAGGAGTGTATAGACCTACTTGATATTCATTAGAAAAATAGTTTAAAAAAACAACATCTAAATTTATATATATACCTATTGCTAATTGAGTACTAAAAAGAATTAAAATTGGTTTTAAGTGCTTCTTGAAGTTTAGATTTGTAAATTTTAATTTAATAAACTTAAATACATATATGGTACTAATAATAGCAGCAATTAATGTTGTAAAAACTATAATTAAATAATATAGCCAATATTGATTTTGAGTTTTTAAAAAAACAAAAAGTAAAATTAGCATTAAAATTTTAGTCAAAAAGTTAATAACTGTAATAAATTTATAATTTTCCATCCCTTGAAAAAACCAATTATACATGCTCATTAATCCACAAACATGAATAAATGAGACTAGTTTAATTATTTCTTCATTTTTAAATGTATCTGTTAAAAACAGCCAAATAGAATAAAAAATTAAAGTAAAAATCATCCAAAATATTTGAATGAAAAATAATTCAGAAAAAATTTTTGAGAGCTTTTCTTTGTCTCCTCTTACTTTTGCTATCTCTCTAATACCATAAATAGGTATTCCTAAAGAACCTATTAAAGCAAAAATTGCAGTAAGTGAAGTTGCAAAACTAACTAGACCTATTCCTGTTGGCCCCAAAATCCTAGAAACATAAGGAAATATTAAAATTGGAATTATTAGATTGGTAAAACCTAATAAATTATTATAAATAAAATTCTTTTGTATTAAATTCAATTTTTATTGTTGTAAATATTTAATTTTTTAAGAACTTTATCTTTATCAGACAATACAATTTCATTGTTTTCTAATTTCCAATCTATACCTAATAATTCATCATCATAAATAACACCATCTTCTGCTTCTTTATAATAATAATTATCACACTTATAAGAAAAAATAGTATTGTTTTCTAATGTTGCAAAGCCATGCAAAAAACCTCTTGGCACAAATAATTGTTTATTATTTTTTCCTGTTAATTCTATAGAAAAATGTTTACCATAAGTTGGCGAATCTTTTCTAACATCTACTGCAACATCTAAAACGCTACCTTGAATTACTCTTACTAATTTTGCTTGAGCATATTCTCCTTTTTGCAAGTGTAAACCTCTTAAAACTCCTCTTTGAGAAATAGACTGATTATCTTGAACAAAATTCACTTTTAATCCTGTTTTACCTTCAAAAAGCTTTTGATTAAATACTTCAAAAAAATTACCTCTTTTATCTCCAAAAATAGTTGGTTCTATTATAAAACAACCTTTTAAAAAAGTTTCTGTTACTTTCATTAAATTTTTAGTAAATTTTTAGAATACCCACTTTTTAATAATGGTTTGGTTATTGCTATCATTTCTTGTTTATCAATAAAACCTGCTCTAAATGCAGCTTCTTCAATAGAGCCAACTTTTAAGCCTTGTCTTTCTTCAATTACTTGTACAAATTGTCCTGCTTGCATTAAAGAATCAAAAGTACCAGTATCTAACCAAGCTGTTCCTCTATCTAATATTTCTACAGATAATTTTCCTTTTTTCAAATAGACATTATTTACTTCTGTAATTTCTAATTCTCCTCTTTTACTTGGTTTTATATTTTTTGCAATTTTTACAACCTCGTTATCGTAAAAATAAATACCAGGAACTGCATAGTTAGATTTTGGTTCTAAGGGTTTTTCTTCAATAGATAAAACGTTATTATTATCATCAAACTCTACTACACCATATCTTTCTGGATCATTTACATGATAGGCATAAACAATACCTCCTTCTGGATTGTTATTGGCTTTTAATAACTTTGCCAAACCAGAACCATAAAAAATATTGTCTCCTAAAATTAAAGCAACTTTATCTTTTCCAATAAATTTTTCTCCTATTATAAATGCTTCTGCCAAGCCATTAGGTTTTTCTTGCACTTCATAGTTAAAACTACATCCAATTTTTTTTCCATCACCTAGCAATTTTTTAAATAAAGGTAAATCTTGTGGAGTAGAAATAATTAATATTTCTTTAATTCCTGCAGAGATTAGTGTAGATATTGGATAATAAATCATAGGTTTGTCATAAACAGGCATTAATTGTTTGCTTACAGCTAATGTTAATGGGTGTAATCTTGTACCTGAACCTCCTGCTAAAACTATTCCTTTCATTATATATTGTATTTTTTTAAATACCAGTTAATGGTTTTTAAAATGCCACTTTCAAAATTTTCTGCAGCTTGCCAAACCAATTCTTGTTCTATTTTAGAGGCATCTATAGCATATCTAAAATCATGACCTGGCCTATCTTTTACAAAATTTATCTGGTTTTTATATGAGCTTTCCTTTGGATGAATTTCGTCTAAAATTTCACAAATTTTATTGGCTATATATAAATTATCTCTTTCATTATTCCCACCAATATTATAGGTTTCTCCAAATTTTCCGTTTTTATACACCAAATTTATTCCTGAACAATGGTCGCCTACAAATAACCAATCTCTTATGTTTTTTCCATCACCATAAATAGGTATTTTTTCTCCAGAAATTGCTTTTCTAATAATGGTTGGAATTAATTTTTCGTTATGTTGTTTTGGTCCATAATTGTTAGAACAATTTGTGGTCACTACATTCATCCCATAGGTATGAAAATAACTTCTTACCATAAAATCTGATGATGCTTTAGATGCACTGTAAGGGCTGTTAGGTGCATAAGCTGTATTCTCTGTAAACAAGCCTGTGTCTCCTAAAGTGCCATAAACCTCGTCTGTAGAAACATGCAAAAATCTGGTATTTTCATAGCCTTCTTTATATTCATTTGGAGCTGTCATCCAGTGTTTTTTTGCAACATCTAAGAGGTTAAATGTGCCAAAAATATTAGTTTTTATAAATGTGTCTGGATTTTTAATAGAATTGTCTACATGAGATTCTGCTGCAAAATGAATGACTCCTTTAAAATCATATTTGTTAAATAATTCTTCTACCAATTCTCTATTACATATATCTCCTTTTACAAAAGTATATCTACTATTATTTTCTACTTCTTTTAAATTAGTTACATCTCCTGCATAAGTAAGTAAGTCTAAGTTTACCACTTTACAGTTTTTGTTTTCTTTTAAAAAATAAGGTATAAAATTAGAACCAATAAAACCTGCTCCTCCAGTTACTAAAATTGTATGCATTTTTAGCTTTTATAATTGTTTAAATAATTATTTAACTGAATTAACAACAGAATAACAATCATTAAAGAAGCCCCTACTATAGCCAATAAAAAAGCATAATTTTTAGTAACTCCTTTTATTTGATAGCCTATATCCTGAAAGTTTGAAATAACATTTATTACTTCATATTTATTAGATTTTTCTTCTGCAATATATTTTAAGTCTGAATTAATTTTTTTGTTGGTTTCAAACAATTCTATTTCTTTTGTTGTCTTTTTTTCTCCACCCAAATCTATACTTGTTCCAGAAGATGTCTTTTTTGCTTCTTCAATCATTACTTGCATATAAACTTTCCTCAAAGAGTCTATTTGCACTAAATTTTGTCTATAAACAGAGTCTGTTCTATTTAAGTTTTCATTAGTTAATTCTTTAATTCTATTGAAATATTTATTTTTAACTATTGATGAAATAATGACTTCTCCTAAACTTTTAAAAACATCATTTTTTTCTGCAATTACATTTATTTTATGAACTTTGTAATCAAAATCTGAAAATGATGCTTTAAACACATCATACTTGTAACTTTTTACAGTAGTTGTATCTACATCTAAAATAAAATCATTGTATGAGTTTATAATATCGTTTTCTGTTTTAATAGGTTCTATTGTAAATTTTTTAAGACTCGCAGCTGTTTTTTTGTCTATATTAAAGGTTTTTACCAAACCAGCAGTATCTTTTTGTTTTACTAAATCATTGTAATAATTAATGTTGTTGTACAACTGTCTAGAACTTTTAAAGTTAGGGTTTACTAATAAATCAGACCCATACAGATCGTTCTTTTTTACTTCTAAAAAAATACCAATAGCTCCTCCAATAATTGTTGCAATTCCTATTTTTACAATATTTGTTTTAAAAAAAATTAAAATGGTAATTATAAAATGAAATATTCCTTTAAAAATATTTGCAATAAAATTGAAAAATTTTGAAAACCCTTTACCTATGATTACAAATAAAGAACCTAAATCTACTTCTTCTTCGTTGTTTTTTTGATTTGTTGACATTGTTATTGTTTGGTTATAAACTGTCTATAATATTATTAAAAAATTTGTTCTAATATTTTTTGAGTGATGGCATAAGTGGGTGTTACTCCTGTCATACCTAATCCTCCTGATGCTAATGTTGCTCCTGTTTCTAAAGGATTATCTGATGCATAATATGCATATCTTACTTTTACATCCTCAGAAATATTTCCTCTAATTTTAGAGGCAGATTGTATGGCTTTTTGATAATGTGCTCCTTCCATTTCTAAACCGATTACATTCCATGTTGAATCATGAAAAAACTTTAATAAATCTTTGTTTTGTAAAGAGGTTCCTAAAACAGAAATCATAGATCCATCAAAAACTTGCACACCAAAACCTTCTAAATCTTCTTTAGATAACTCATTTTTAAAAGGATAATTGTCTGCAGTACCTTCAAAAATATGCGAAGAAGGAATCATAATGTCTCCTTTACCTCCTTCTAAAATTCCTGCTTTACCCATTATAGAAACAGATTTTACATCTAAATGATTCTTTTTCTTACTGTTTTTATAAGGCTTTAAAAGCTCGTCCATAGTTTCATAAGCTTGCTCTCCAAACGCATAATCCATCACAATTATTACTGGATTTTCATCAACAGAATGCATTTTTTGAAACGGAATGTTATCAAAATTAATTTTATCAGTATCTATAACCTGAACATTAATATTTGTACCTGATGTGTCTTTGATGTAAATCAAACCATTTTCTGATGCATATTCTTTCACTGCTTTCTGCAATGGCTTACTATCTGCATTACTTAATAATTGGTATAATTCAAATCCACTGTGTTTTTTAGCTTCTTCTGGCAAGGCATTGTGTGCATAAATCGAATTTAACACACTATGCATATTGGCACTAATAATATGAATAGGTCTTTTTAAAAGTTTGTTTTCTTTTAAAACTTTTTTAATATTATTCGCCCAAATATCACCATAAATATGATGCCCTATTTCTTCTATTAAAACAGAACTGAATGTGATTTTACGTTTTTTATTATCTAAAACCTCATTAATTCCTAATTTTCCTAACCAATAAATTAGTTGGAAAAATCGATCCTTATTTTCTTCAGTAGAAAATGCTTTATGGATATTTAAAACTTCATCAAAAGTTCTTCCTAAAATATTGCTTAAATGTGCTACAGCAATTTCTCTTTCTTCTTCAGAAATTTGTTTATGATGAATAACAATATCCTCTAAATACTTCCATTCTCTAATAAAATCAGTACCCTCGTTAATGGTAACTCTACTTTGAATTTTATGTGATTCTATAAACAAAAAAGTTAAGTGGGTAAGAATATCGTAAATTTCAGAACGTCCTCTAGTTATCTCAATATTCATTTGGTCTTTGTCTATCCTGTAACAATTTCTTCTTCTTTTTGGAGGAATAATTGCTTCGAAATGAGAATTTTTATAACCTTCATCTGTTGTTAAGCTGATAAATTGACATTCTTCAATTCCTTTAGGAAGTCTTTCTATAACATAGATTAAACCATTTAATTCAATCCTTTCTTCTGCAATTGAGCCGTAAATTTCTGGACGAAGTAATAGTAAAGACTTTCTTAAAGTTTCTCCAGAAATTCCCATTGGTTTATAAAAACCTCTGCTAAATAAATGTCGCATAGAAATGTATAATTTTTCTATGGAATTTCTCGATTCTTGTGCTCGAGTTCTATCTATTTTTTTGAGTTTGGACATACTAAAATTTGGTTTACAAAGATAAAATTATTTAGCGGATAACAAACCTTTATATTTAGCTTGGTCTTGTAGTAATTTTACTGCTTCTTTTATGGTGTTATCATTCTTTAAATTATACTTATACAAACCTTCTTTATAAAAAAATCTATTTAAAATTTCTTCTTTTATCATTGTGTTGATAATGTCTTTATTTTTTGAAATTTCATCAATTTTTGTGTCGAATAATTTTTCTTGAATTTTCTCGTATTCTTTTGCAATATTTTGCATCTTAGAAACCTTATATGCTTCTTTAAACATTGCTTCTTGTTGCGTTACAAAAGTGGTGTCCGATTTTAAATAATTGGTAAATTTTTTAAACTCAGAGTCTTTAAAATCAAAATCATCTAAAGAGTTTATATTTGGATTTGCATAAAAGTAATCTGTTGCAAAATTAAAAATAGCTCTAGAACTTAATAATCTTTTAGTGGCTTCTGTTCTTTTTGATTCTTTAATAATTACATCTGGTAAAACACCTCCACCATCATAAACAGTTCTCCCATTTGCAGTTTTAAACTCATTTATTCCTTGGTCAGAAAACTTAGGTACTGTTCCGTCTTTTTTTCTATTGGCATAATCTAATTCTTGAATACACCTTCCACTTGGAGTGTAATATTTAGAAATGGTTACTTTTAGCTGCGTTCCATAAGTTAATTCTCGGTAACGTTGTACCAACCCTTTTCCAAAAGAGCGTTGTCCCATAATTACAGCTCTATCGTAATCTTGTAAAGAACCACTTACAATTTCTGATGCAGATGCAGAGCGTCCGTTTACTAAAACTACAATCGGAATTTCTAAATCTAATGGTTTATTGGTACTTCTGTAAGTGTTGCTCCATTTTTTAACTTTTGCTTTTGTACTTACTATTTTTTTTCCTTTAGGAAGGAAAAAGTTAGAAATATTGATAGATTCTAACAAAGAACCTCCAGGGTTAGAGCGAAGGTCGAAAACCAATTTTTTCATACCTTCTTTTTTTAATTTTTTGAAGGCTTTTTTTACTTCTGATGAAGCTTTATTATTAAATCTTGTTAAAACAATATAACCAGTTTCTTCATCAATCATTTCTGCAAACGGAACAGGATTTACAACTACTTTATCTCTTGTAATTTCTTTTTTAATTATGTTTCCTTGTCGCTCAACTTCAATAGAAAACTTACTATTTGGAGTGCCTTTTAAAAACATAGAAAGTTGATCTCTTTCCATATTTTGGAGCGATTGACCATCAACAGAAATAATCATATCACCCGCTTTTAAATCAGATTTATCTGCTGCAAAACCTTTGTAAATTTCTCTAATCTGAATTCCTTTTTTTGTGTAATACACAGAAATTCCAATGCCTCCATACTCACCTTCTCTTCTAATTCTGGCATCTTCTACATCTTGCTCATTATAGAAATTTGTATACGGGTCTAAATCTTTTAAGGTGTTTTTTATAGCCTTATCTGTAATATCTGCAGGATTAATTTCATCTACATAATACATGTTTAATTCCTTAAATAAGGTATTGTAAATTTCTATTTGTTTTGCAACTTCAAAGAATTTAGACTTGAATGAAAACGATAAAAAAATCGTTCCAACCAACAGTACTAAAATTATTTTTTTTGAGATTTTAAACTTCATCTTGTATCTTTTTTACTTCGTTGATAAACAACGTTAATAATTTTTCCATTTTTAAGAATAGCTCATCATATTTCCATTCTTCTCTACCAATATACGAAATCATAAAAATATAAGGTTTGTCTAAATTATCATACACCATTTCTTTTTGCAAACGATAACATTCTCTCATCAATCTTTTTATTCTATTTCTATGCACAGCTAACTTAAAGTTTCTTTTAGCAACAGAAACTCCCACTTGTGCAGGAAAACTAGAAGTATGTTCAGTCTGTAAAAAAACCATTCTTAAAGGAAATGCTTTTACAGAATTCCCTTCATTGTATAGCCTTTCAATTAGTTTTCTACTCTTTAATCGTTCTTCTTTTCCTAAAGTATGCTTCATTAATACAAACTTAAAAGAAAACAATAACTTTTTATGAGTTTCTAGTGGTTAACTTTAAAAAAGTTGTGTATTTTTAATGCATATATAAACATTATTTTCAATCATTAATTGTTGAATATTAAACAATAATTAATAAATTTGTTGAAATTTATACTTTTAAAAGATGAAACCAGACTTATTTCAAGCTCCTGACTATTATAATTTAGACGATTTATTAACTGAAGAACACAAATTGGTTCGTGAAGCTGCTAGAGATTGGGTAAAACGTGATGTTTCTCCAATTATCGAAGAATATGCTCAAAAAGCAGAGTTTCCAACACAAATTATTAATGGTTTGGCAGAAATTGGTGCTTTTGGTCCTTACATTCCTGAAGAATATGGAGGAGCAGGTTTAGATCAGATTTCCTATGGATTAATTATGCAAGAAATAGAACGTGGAGATTCTGGAGTTCGTTCAACAGCTTCTGTACAATCTTCTTTGGTTATGTATCCTATTTTTAAATATGGAAATGAAGCACAGCGTAAAAAATATTTACCAAAATTAGCTTCTGGAGAATGGATGGGTTGTTTTGGGTTGACTGAACCAAATCACGGTTCTAATCCTGCAGGAATGGAAACCAAATATAAAGATATGGGAGATCATTATCTTTTAAATGGTGCAAAAATGTGGATTTCTAATGCGCCTTTTGCGCAAGTGGCTGTTGTTTGGGCTAAAAATGAAGAGGGAAGAATTCATGGTTTAATTGTAGAACGTGGAATGGAAGGTTTTTCTACACCAGAAACACATAACAAATGGTCTTTACGTGCATCATCTACTGGAGAATTAATTTTTGATAATGTAAAAGTGCCTAAAGAGAATTTATTACCCAACAAATCTGGATTAGGAGCGCCTTTAGGTTGTTTAGATTCTGCACGTTTTGGAATTGCTTGGGGCGCAATTGGTGCTGCAATGGATTGTTATGACACAGCTTTACGTTATTGTAAAGAACGTGAACAATTTGGAAAACCCATTGGTCAGTTTCAACTACAACAGAAAAAATTAGCAGAAATGATTACCGAAATTACCAAAGCACAATTATTGGCTTGGAGATTAGGAACATTAAGAAACGAAGGAAAAGCTACTTCTGCACAAATTTCTATGGCAAAACGTAACAATGTAGAAATGGCAATAAAAATTGCACGCGAAGCAAGACAAATGTTAGGTGGAATGGGAATTACTGGCGAATATTCTATTATGCGTCATTCTATGAATTTAGAAAGTGTTATAACTTATGAAGGAACACATGATATTCACTTATTAATTACTGGTTTAGATGTTACTGGCTTAAACGCTTTTAAATAATTTCTTATTCAAATAACCTCAAAGGTTTTAAAACCTTTGAGGTATTTTCTTCGTATACATAATTAAACGTATACACTTATGAAGAATATTATTTACACGATACTTTGCTTTTCTTTTTTTATAACTTTTTCATGTTCTAGTATTAATGATTCAATGTTAGTAATAGAAGAAGATATAACTATGGCTAGTGATACTATTGCAGATGATAATACAAACAATAGTATTAAAAAATTTAAACTTTTAGCGCTTGGAGACAGCTATACCATTGGACAAAGTGTTTGTAAAAAATGTAAATTTCCAGAGCAATTAGCAGATTCTCTCTTAAAAAAAACAGAAAACAAAAGTAGTTTTCCTTTAAAAATAATTGCAAGAACAGGATGGACTACTACAGATTTAATCAGCGCAATCGACTCAGAAAATTTAGATTCAGATTATAGTTTTGTTACTTTATTAATTGGAGTAAACAACCAATATCAAAATAAATCATTTTCTGTATACGAAGATGAGTTTCCAAAATTAGTAAATACTGCCATTAAATCTGTTGATGGAGATTCTAACAAACTAGTAGTTTTATCAATTCCAGATTATGCTTTTACTCCTTTTGGTAATGGAAATACTAAAATTTCATCAGAACTCAAACAATACAATAACTTTGCAAAAAACTACTGCAACCAAAATAACATTACTTTTTTAAATATTACAGATATCACCCAGCAAGGATTAACAAATACTACTTTAGTTGCTAACGATGGTTTGCATCCATCTAAAGAAGCATACACTAAATTTGTTGAAAGACTTTTACCTATAACTTTAGAAAAATTAGGCTTAAAATAGCGCATCATATTTTTTCTTTTTTATAGTTAAATACTCAATCGTATTCGTAAATTCTGATGATTACATGATATTTGACAGGTTTTTTTTTGAGGTCATAGTTTAATTTTGTTGTAGTAATATAACTAACATCAAGTAAAACATCATGCAAGAATCAAGAAAAGATATTGTTCAGTTTATTAATTTACAATTAGCTTCTTTAGGACAACCTACTTTTAAAGATGTTAAAGGCAAATTTTTAGACCCAAAGTTTGAAGAATTAACAAGCGGACTTGTAAAAAGTTTACAAGAAAAATCGAGATTATTATCTAATCATCATTCTCCTGTAGATGCCAGAATTCAAGAATTTATAGATGATTATTTAAAAGAAATAAACATAAATAAACCAATTGTTTTACCAAATAACACATTAATTTTATCAAAAAAAGGACAAGCAAGAGAGGTTAGTTTACCTCCAGATGGAGATTCTTTTAAAAGCGATTTGGTAACCTCTAGCAGAGTAAAACAAGGAATTTTAAACAATCCTTTACACGATAAAAGAACCACAAAAGGCACTTTTCATATTGTTGAAGGAGATTTACCTGTACCATTAGACAAGTTTGAAGTACCAAAAGTAACTTTTGCTCATTTCTTACATGCAGCTTTTAATCCTTCTGATGATTTAAAAATCCTTCCTTTTACTTCCAATCAAGAAGAAAAAGCAAAAGTGATGGCTTCTATGTTATTAAGACCTACTGTTTGCCCAGAAGTAAAAGAGGTAATTTCTAAAAAATCTTTAGAAGTACGTTTTTTTGTTCCTGGAAACTTGGTAAGTAATTTAGATTTTGTTGAATCTATTTTTGGAAATGCTGGAGATCCAAACTTAGCGCAAAACGATGCTGCTTTAGATACAGAACATTGGACAGGACATACAGGTTGTATCATTTTAGCTCCACAATTAAAAGAGTTAAAAAAGAAAGATGTTGGCTTACCTCATTTTAATGATGCTACTGAGCGTCAAAGAAAAGACGGAATGTGCTGGAAAGATGAGAACGAACTGTATAATAATAGTGGCGCTTTTAAAATTACTTGTAGAGATGACAGAGGTGTTGTTATCACTTTAATTGCAGATAATTATTACGGATATTCTAAAAAAGAAATAAAAACTCAAATTAGTTATTCTGCCAACCTTTTTGGTTTGGTTGAAGAAGAACACGCAGGTGGTGCAATTGCTTTTGCAAGAAGAGTTATGGGAGATACTTTAGATGGTAAAGACTATTCTGAATTCCATAATTTCCAGCATACTTTTGAAGGCGTAAAACAACTTCTAGGTGATACGATTGATGTAAAACCAGAAAATTATGCAGTAGATAAAAAGTATCCAAACATTATTTATATTCCTGAGTTTGCGTATGTAAACATCAACACAAATAGTATTACTTGGATGCACAATAGTAGAGAGCAAAAATTAACTTTATCTCCTTACAAAACATACGTACATCCAACAGGAAACAAATTTAAATTAGAAAAACACAAATCTGTAGATTTATGGAGAATTGTAGATACGTTTGCAGAAGGCGTTTTCTGCCACAAACCTTGTACAGTTTCTGGTGGTGGTAAATCTGAGATTTCTAAATCGATGCAAAATGCGATTACGTATAGTAATTTTAACATTCAAGATATAGAAGAAGACTTTAAGAAAGCTGATGAAATTATAGAGTTTAATTACTCAACTCGTTGGAAAGTTAAAGACCCAAACAGACCTAAATCTAGATCTTTTTTAAGTGAAAAACGTTCTTTAAGTTCTGCTGTAAAATTATTAATTCCTTCAGAAGAAAACTCTGATGAGTACAATGAATTCCTAGAAAATATTCCAGTACACATCCGTTCTTTAGTACTTTTTGTAAAAAGGTTGTACAGACAAGCACATGGTACTTTAAACTGGAAAGATTACATGTCTGTAGAAATTATCAACGGAAAAAAAGGAACAGGTCTTTTACACAACAACACACCAGTTGTTGGTAGTTATGTAAGAATTGGTTTTAACCAAAAAGGAAACTGGATGTTAAATAAATTACGTTCTGACTTTTCTCCTTGTGAAAAAATCCAAACAGAAGATGACATTACAGCATCTATAACTTTACCTAGAGAACAATTATCAAACTTAAATCCAGAATTTACCAATAAGAGTTTAAAATTATTAACCAACTGCGAAGCGCATTTATTTCAAAGACCAGATGAAGCTGTAGTAAGAGGTTATGATAAAGGTGCAGAATTAGATTTGGTTACAGAAGGCCGTTTTTTAACCAATTATGAATTGTTGAAAAAAGAAGATGCCATTGTTTTATATGAAGACACCATCAACTTTGACAAATACACACAACCTGTAAAAGATTTTATTGAAAGTATTGTAAAAAGCGATAAAGAAGAAGAATATTTTGTAGTGCCTTCTCATACAAGAATTGTAAATGGAGAGCCAACTAAAAACCCACGTTATTTAGAGCCTAACAGGTTTGTAAACGAAACTGAAGCTTCTTATTTAGGAGATTTAGGTGTGCGTTTGGTAAGAAAAATTAAATTAAATGAACCTATAAATCATGTGGTAAATGCAGTTTTGCCTGGAAGAAGAAATAACCCTGTAGATAAAGCTGCTGGCATTCGTCCTTTAGCGGTTTACAACCCTATTCATTACCAAGAAACACCAGAATTATTTATGGATTTTATCTGTAGTTTAACAGGTAAATCTCCATCTACAACTGGAGCAGGTTCTGAAGGCGCTTTAACAAAAGCACCCTTTAATATGCTAACACCAACATCAGATTTAAATAATGCCTTGCTATCTCATATTTTAACAGAATCTAACGGATTTAGCACAGCTGCTGGTTATGTTGGAGCAGAAAATAAAATTGATCATGATGTAAGTTTATTAATTCCTGAAATTTGGGCAAGATTAGAACCAATTGATAGAGATCCTAAAGCACTAATTGCAAATGGTTCTCTAGAAAAAATTGAAGATTTTGATTATGAAGGAGAAACTATTTTAGCAAGTAGATTAGGATATAGAATTACCAAAAACTTTTCTTACAGATGTTTAAATAGGATTTTTGATGAACCCAATGCTGTCTTTAGCGAAAGAATGTTAAAACCAGAGTTACAAGGTTTAGAAGATTACGTAGACGGAATCAAAAACATTGTAGAAGCGCAACAAAAAGTAGCTTTAAACTATTTTGAAGATGGTAGTATAGATGCTGCAATTCCTCCTTTAAAAGTGTTATTACACATTATGGCTTATGGAAATTATGAAGGAAAAGACATTAGCGATCCTGAATTACGTAAACTATTTAGTAGAGAATATGTTGTAAATAGCGATTGGTACAAAGAAAGATTGCAATTAAAGCAGCAAAAAGACATTGCTTTTTATGGAAATCAAATAAAATATTTAGAAGATTTTATTGCAAATCCAAACAATACAGCTTTAATTTTTGAAATGAATATAAATAAACGTTTAGAAAATGTAAAACAACTTTATAACAAAGTTAAATCTGAAAGTTATTTAAAAAGTTTAAACGGAACTATAGGAGCAGATCCTTTATGTAGAAAAAAATAATATTTGAATTAAGAGGCTGCTTTTAGCAGCAAATTAGGGCATCGCTTACAGTTGATGCCCTTTTTTTTATACTTATTACAGCATTTACTTTTTGGTGTAATACAATTAGCAGAACAACTATTGTCGCAAACAGTAACGTTTGACATTGAGATTGTAGCCTTTTTTTCTGTATAAAAAACAATCATATTAATTAAATATGATGCAAATATAAGTGTTTATTTAGAATAAATAAAAATAGTAGATTTATTTTTTAATCATTTTAACAAATAATTCTCTTCCTTTTCTATTTCCATAAGAATTGTAACAAGGTTCAAAAATTTCTAAATTAAAGTAGGGTTTAAAATATGCTATATACTCTTTTTTAGTTCCTCCAAAAGGAGGTCTATCTTTATTTAAGGGCACATTAAATAAGACACAAACAATTTGTCCTTTTTTGTTAAGAATTTCATTCATTTTTAAAGCGTATTTTTCTCTTAAATTAGGGTTAATTGCACAGAAAAAAGTTTGTTCAATAATCAAATCAAAAGTATCTTTTAAATCAAAAAAATTACCTAAAATTAATTGTGAATTAGGAAAATTAGGAACTCTATTTTTTATATTTTCTATAGCTGTTTTAGACAAATCAACAACAAAAATATTTTGAAAACCTTTGTTAAAAAGATATTCTGCTTCGTAAGAATTTCCACCTCCAGGAATTAAGATTTTTAAATTTTTATCTTCCAATTGATTAAAATAAGCTTTTAATGGTGTTGAAACTTCTCCCAAATCCCAACCAATATCATTATTTATATAACGATTATCCCAAGCTTTTTCAGATAAATCCATTAATATTCAGTTTAAATTAACAATTTAATAGAATGACTTTTATCATTTCCCTACCAACAAAATAGGCTTTATATTTGCAATCTAGTTCAAAATAAACATTTTTTATGGAAACTTTAGTTACTGCAAAAAAAAATCTAAATGAAAAAGGGTTTTTAGATATTAAAACTCCAAATATTGATTACAAATCTGAAATCTTACGATTAAAGAAAGAAAAAAATGCAGTTATTTTAGCTCATTATTATCAAATTGATGAAATTCAAGAAATAGCAGATTTTGTTGGTGATAGCCTGGCTTTAGCACAACAAGCTGCAAAAACTGATGCAGATATGATTGTTTTTGCAGGTGTGCATTTTATGGCAGAAACTGCAAAAATTTTAAACCCAGATAAAAAAGTGTTGTTACCAGATTTGTTGGCAGGTTGTTCTTTAGCAGATTCTTGTCCACCAGAAGAATTTTCTGCTTTTAAAGAAAAGCATCCAAACCATAAAGTAGTAACATATATAAACTGTTCTGCAGAGATTAAAGCATTGAGTGATATTGTTTGTACATCATCAAACGCAAGAAAAATTATTGACTCTTTTCCAGAAGACCAACCATTAATTTTTGCTCCAGATAGAAATTTAGGAGACTATTTAAACAAAGAAACAGGAAGAGAAATGTTACTTTGGGATGGGGCTTGTATGGTTCATGAAGCATTTTCTATGGAAAAATTAATAGATTTATATAATGAGCATCCAGATGCAGAATTAATTGCACATCCAGAGTCAGAAGCACACATGCTTAAAGTTGCTAAATATATTGGCTCTACTTCTGGACTTTTGAATCACGTTAAAACTAGCAAAAAGAAAAAATTTATTGTAGCTACAGAAGCTGGTATTTTATATCAAATGTTGTTAGAAAACCCTGATAAAGAAATTATTCCTGCACCTGCAAAAGAAGACAATACCTGTGCTTGTAGCGAATGTGCCTATATGAAAATGAATACAATGAAAAAATTGTATTTGTGTTTAGAACACGAACTACCAAACATTGAGGTAGATAGAGATTTGGCTAAAAAAGCCATCATTCCTATTCAAAGAATGCTAGACATTTCTAAATAATTTTTTATGCAGTCTAATCAAAAAATACATACTACAGATTTTTTAGTGATTGGTTCTGGAATTGCTGGGTTAACTTTTGCTCTAAAAACAGCTACAAAATTTGCTGATGCAAAAATTACCATCATTACAAAAAACGAACAAAGCGAATCGAATACCAAATATGCACAAGGTGGTATTGCAACTGTTTACAACAAAACTGTAGATTCTTTTGAGCAACATATTAAAGATACTTTAATTGCTGGTGATGGTTTGTGTGATGAAGAAGTGGTTAGAATGGTGGTTAAAGAAGCTCCTGATAGATTGCAAGAATTAATTGAATGGGGTACAAAATTTGATAAAAATGAAGAAGGTGATTATGATTTAGGTAGAGAAGGTGGGCATTCTCAAGACAGAATTTTACATCACACAGATATTACAGGCGCAGAAATAGAACGTGCTTTGCTAGCTCAAGTAAATGCTCTAAAAAATATCAATTTTTTAACCTATCATTATGCTATTGACTTGATTACAGAACATCAAGTAAAGCAAAAAAAAACCAAAAGAAACTCTAAAATTTCTTGCTTTGGTGCTTATGTTTTAGACATTAATAAATCTGAAGTAAAAACCTTTGTGAGTAAATTTACCATATTGGCTTCTGGTGGAAATGGACAAGTTTATGAAACTACTACCAATCCAATTGTAGCTACTGGTGATGGAATTGGAATTGCATACAGAGCCAAAGCAGAAATTTCTGAAATGGAGTTTATCCAGTTTCATCCAACAGCATTATATAATCCTGGAGAATATCCTGCCTTCTTAATTTCTGAAGCTGTTAGAGGTTTTGGTGCAAAATTAAGAGATTTTGATGGTCATTTTTTTATGCATAATTACGATGAAAGAGAAGAATTGGCATCTAGAGATATTGTTGCAAGAGCTATTGATAACGAATTAAAAAAGAGCGGAAAACCACATCTTTATTTAGATTGTACGCATTTAGATATGGAAAAATTTACAGCTCATTTTCCAAATATCACCAAAAAATGCAAATCTTTAAATATTGATGTTTCTAAAGATTACATTCCTGTTGTACCTGCATCTCATTACATTTGTGGTGGTGTAACTGTAAATAAAAAAGCAAAAACTTCTATCAAAAAATTATATGCTTGTGGTGAAGTAACCAAAACTGGTTTGCATGGAGGAAACAGACTAGCTTCTAACTCTTTATTAGAAGGATTGGTTTATGCACATAATGCTTTTAAAAATGTTTCTAAAAAATATAAAAAAGCAAAACTTCCTAAAAATGTTCCTGCTTGGAATGATAGTGGTGTTGTTAAAAATATGGAAAACATATTAATTACACATGATAGGAATGAAGTAAAAACAATTATGACCAACTACGTTGGAATTGTACGCTCTAACGAACGTTTAAAACGAGCAGAAAAACGCTTACAAGTTTTGTATGAAGACAATAAACGTTTGTATGATTATTCTGAACTTTCTGTAGAATTATGTGAGTTGAGAAACTTAATTACAACTGCCTATTTAATTACACAATTTTCTAAAAAAAGAACAACAAATTGTGGTGGTTTTTATAGTTTAGATTGTGTGGATGCTATTGAGAAAGTATAGCTATCAAATCATTTTTTTGCACAACTCCAGATTGCCTCCAAACCTGTTTCCCAGATTTATAAATAATTAAAGTAGGTACACCTCTTACTTGATATTTTGCTGCTAAAGATTTATTTTTATCAACATCAATCTTTATTATGGAAACTTTATCTCCTAGAGTATCTTTTACTTCTTTTAAAATAGGACTCATTGTTTTACATGGGCCACACCAAGTTGCAAAAAAATCTACTAAAACTGGTTTTTCTTGATTGATTATTTCTGTAAAATTCATTGTTATTTTCTATGATAATTTCAAAATTAAGAAAAATAGATTTCTAAAAATAAAAAATCCGAGTTACAAACTCGGATTTTCTAAACTAAACTATTCTTATAACTCTTATGGTTTCTTATCGCTATTCACCAACAAAAATAACGCAGTAACTAAACCTACAACAACTAATGCAAATACACCAATCATGAAAGTGCCATTTGTCCAAGAAACCAGGGGGGTAAGGTTAAAAAAATTCATCTCTATTTATTTAAGTGTAAAGATAATAGCAAGTTTTTGTTTAAAATATGACAAAAGTCAGTTTTTAAAAATTTACGTTTAAAATATCTCCACTTAATTGCAATAGTTGTATTTCAATTAATTTGGCATCGTACTTTGCATTGTTAAATGCAGTTTTAGAATTGATTAAATTAATCTGTGCTTGCCTAAATTCTATAGAAGACACTTGCCCTAATTTGTAGCGTTCTTGTGTTCTATCAAAATTATTTTGAGTGGTTAACACATTGGTTTCTTGCGCTTTTAAAATAAATAATTGGTTTTTATAATTCTCCCAAGTGTTTTTTAAATTGTTTTTTATATTTATTTTTTGTTGCTCTAATAATATTTGTTGATTGTCTAAAGCTATTTTTGCATTGGCTATTCTTGTTTTTCTGGTTCCACCATCAAAAATATTCCAAGTTAAATTTAAGCCTGCGTTTAAACCATCTGAAGTAATTAATCTTGCTCCAAATGGGTTGACTAAATTTTCGTTTTCTGTTCTATTAAAACCATAAGATGCATTAAAACCCAATGTTGGAAAATAATTTGCTTTATTTACTTTTAAATTAAACTCGCTAATGGCAATGTTCTTTTTATTCTGATTCAGCAATGAATTGTTCTGTAAAGTTTTTTGTTGTAGGTCTTCAAAATTCATCATTTTATCAAAATCAACTTTAGTTTCTACTTCATAGTCTACATTTTTTTCTACACCTAAAATTACATTTAAACCACGTTTTGCATTGTTTAATTGTTGGCTTGCATTAATTAAAGTAATGCTATCATTATTTACATCAACCTCAGCATTTAGTAGTTCTAATCTGGTAGATTGTCCATATTCATATTGATATTTTGCACGTTGCAATCTACTTTTAGAAATGGTAAGAGCTTGATTTAAATTGTTTTTATTTTCTGACAATCTTGCAATTTGAAAATAAATAGTAAACAGCTGTAAATACGTATTTTCTATGGTTTCTTTGGCTTGTAATTCTGACAAGTTGTACTGTTCTTTAAGCTGTTTATAATTATATTTTCTACCTAAACCATCAAAAATAGTATAGTTTAAACCCAAAGATGCTGAGTATGTTTTGGTAACAACTCCATTACCAACTCTTTCATTATCTGCTCCTGTATTTGGATCTGTAAAAACAATGGTTTGATTGTTTCTGCGATAATCTGCACCAGAGTTAAGTGTTGCTGTTGGCAAATATCTGCTGTTATAAATACTCGAATTATTTTTAGCAATTTCCAAATTATTATTCGCAACTTTAATTCCGAAGTTATTTTCTAAAGTAATTGCAAGTGCTTCTTTTTTTGTTAAAATTTCTTGCGAAAATAATTGTGATGTTATGAAAAATAAAATCACTGTCACTTCTAGTGATTTTTTTGAGGAACAATAAAAAATAGTATCGAGAAGTCTGTATATTCTCGATAGTTCTACTGAGCAAAGTCGAAGTACAAATTTCACTTCTTTCATCAGTGAAATCCACTCGAATTGACAAACTTGAAATAAAGTCGTAAAATATTTTTTATTCAATTTCATAAACTTCAGGTTTTGGGTTTACAAACTTTTTCTCTTTATCATTATCTTCATCATATTTAGATTCTTTAATGGCTCTTTCTACTTCTTCTTTGGTTATTTTGTTTCCTGTTCTTAGCCATTTTGCATTTACTTTTATAGCATTAGAAACAGACAACATCATTGGCAACATTATTAAGGTTAAAATGGTTGCAATTGCAATACCATAAGCAATAGAAATTGCCATAGGAATTAAAAATTGTGCTTGTCTACTTTTTTCAAAAATTAAAGGTGCTAAACCTGCAACTGTAGTTAATGTTGTTAAGAAAATGGCTCTAAAACGAGATTGACCTGCTTTTACCAAAGCCTCATCATACTTTATACCTTCTTTTAAATAACTATTAAATTTCCCTATTAATACTAAACCATCATTTACCATAATTCCTATTAAAGCTATGATTCCTAAAAAGGATAAAATTCCGATAGAAAAATTATGAATATAATGCCCCCAAATAACACCTATCATGCTAAAAGGAATCATAATTATTAATAAAACTGGTTGGCTGTAAGAACGGAAGGTGAATGCAATTACAATATAAATTAACAGTAAAATAATGGGACCTACAATATTTATAGAATCTGTGGTTTTTTTGGCTTCTCTATTTTGCCCTTCGTAAATTGGCTTTACAGTTGGGTATTTAGACAAAATTTCTGGCATAATTACCGTTTTTATATTGTCTAAAATATCGGTTTCACTTGCTGTTAAATCTTTTAAATCTGCAGTTACTTGAATTTCTCTTTTTCCTTCTAAATGATTAATGGCAATATCTCCTCTTTCAATTTCATAAGTAGCAATTTCAGAAAATGGAATTCTTGTTCCATTTGGAGCTACAATTCTCATATCATCTAAATCTTTTATAGAAGATCTGTCTTTTTTATCATAACGTACCCAAACTTTTATTTCGTCTTGCCCACGTTGAAAACGTTGTGCTTGAAAACCGAAAAAACCTGCTCTAACTTGAGACATTATAGACTGTAAATTCAATCCTAATAAATAGGCATTGTCTTTTAAGTTGATGCGAACTTCTTTGATTCCTGCAGGATCATTATCAGAAACATCTTTTAAAACTGGGTTGTTTTCTAGTGCTTGTTTTAGCTCATTTTTTACAGCTTTTAGCTCTCTAATATCATTTCCAAGCAAAGAAACTGCAACTGGACTTCCTCCAAAATTACCTCCAGAACCAAAAGTTAAACTTTCTACTCCGTAAACTTTACCAACTTTTTGTTGGATAGAATTTGTAATTTCTGGTGATGAAAAATCACGCGCTTCTCCAGGTAATAAATTTACAGTTAAAGTGGCATTTGCACTTCCTGGACCTACTCTTTTAATTACATTTTCTACTATATTTATATTGCCAGTTTGTTTTTTAGAATACTCATCATTTGTAATCCACACTTTTTCTTCGATAACAGAAATGATAGAATCTGTAATTTTTTCGTTAGTTCCTTGTGGCATATTTAGTGTAATCTGCACGCGATCACTGGCAATTCTTGGAAAAAAAGAACTTTTTATAACACCACCTCTTAATGCAGAAAAACTAATTAAAAGTGTTGCCACAAAAAGACAAAAAATAAAGAATTTATTTTTTAAAGAAAACTTTAAAAATGGCACATAATAATTATCTCTAACTTTCCCTAAAAAAACATCTGCTTTTGCATTTATTTTTTTGAAAAAGCCATCAATACCATTTGATTTTTTTACAACGCCATTTTCCATTCTTTTTCTATCTAAAGCTTTAGAATGGGCAATATGTGCAGGTAAAATTATTAACGCTTCTATTAAAGAAACACTTAGTGTTAAAAGCACAATTGTAGAAACTTCGCCAAAGAAACTACCTATTCTACCATCCACAAAAAAGAAGGTAGAAAAAGCGATAATTGTGGTTAAAATTGCAGAAACAATTGGTGGGATTACCTCTAAAGTTCCATCTATGGCTGCATTTATTTTAGATTTTCCTAAGTCGTAATAATGATGGTAAATGTTTTCTCCAATTACAATTCCATCGTCTACCAAAATTCCGATTACAATAATCATCCCAAATAGTGATAAAACATTGATGGTAACATCAAATTGAGCTGCAAAAATAAACATCCCAAAAAAGGCAACAGGCAGACCAAATGCTACCCAAATTGCCAAACGTAAATTCAAGAAAAGTGCTAAGAAAAAAAGAACTAATAAAATACCAACAACTCCGTTTTCTAACAATAATTTTGTTCTTCCATTTAAAGTAATAGAAGCATCACTAGAAACATTTAATTGTACATTTTGTTGTTTTTGATTGAATTCATAAATATATTCTTTAATCTTATCTGCAGATGAAATTAAGTCTTCATTATTAGTATTGCTAACAGTTACATTTATTGCCAAATTGCCATTATAATACAATCTGTCTGGGTTTTCTGACCAAATATCATTTACAGAAGCAATATCTTTTAGACGAATAATATTACCATTTTGTTCTGTTCTAACAATTAAATTCTGTAATTCTACTCCATAATAAGAGCGATTACTGGCTCTAATTAAATAGTCTTCTTCTGCTGTTTTTATGTTTCCACCTGTTATTAAAAGATTCGAATTTCTAATGGCATTAGAAACCTCTGCAAAAGACATGTTAAAAGCACGTAAATCATTCTCACGAACTGCAATTTCTATTTCTTCATCTGGGAAACCAGAAATTTCAACCTGAGAGATTCCATCAATTCCACGAATATCATTTTCTACATTTCTTGCATATTGTTTTAAGGATTTTAGCGAAACATTTTCTCCACTAACTGTAAAACTAATAGTGGGTCTTATACTTTCTACCTTTGCAATAACTGGGGGTTCCATACCAGATGGAAAAGAAGGAACTCTGTCTACTGCGTTTTTTACATCCGATAAAACTACGTCTATGTTTTTTCCTTTTTCTACTTCTACATTTACGCTTGCTGCGTTTTCTCTAGAGACAGAAGTAACTCTTTCTACACCAACAATTCCTTTTAAATTATCTTCAATTTTAAGCACAACACCTTCTTCCATTTCTGCTGGAGAAGCTCCTGGATAAGCTAATGTTATTCTTATGAGTTGCGAATCTACCAATGGAAAAAAAGAAGATTTCATGCTTAAAACTCCTACCAAACCAAAGATGATAAATGCAAAAATCATCACATTTACTGCAACAGAATATTTTATAAAATAAGTAATTATTTTTCTCATTTATGCTGAATTTACTTGTACTGAATTCATTTCAGTATTTCAGTATCTATTACTTCTTTTTATTAATCTTAACAATCATCCCATCAAAAGCTCCAGGTAAAGCTTGTGTAAGAATTTTATCATTATTTTTTAGCCCCTTAATTATTACTTTTTCTGCCCCAAAATAAACAGGATTTACTTTTAGTAAACTAAGTACAGAATCATTTTTAACAGTATACACAGCTGTATTATCTATTAATAATTTTCTTGGAATTTCTATTGCTTCTAATTCTGATTTTGCAATTAATTCTGCCTCTAAAAACATACCCTCTTTTAAATCTGGGTGTTTTACATCTATAAAAGCTTTTATGGTTTGCGATACTTGGTCTACTCTACCATTTACACGAACTACTTTACCAGTGTATTTTTTAGTTTTTTCTAAGTTTGTTAATGTTACAGAGTTGCCTACTTTTAGCAAGTCTGCAAATTTTGCATTTATAGAAACCTCCATCTCGTAAATGTCTGTGTCTATAAATTCGCCCAATTTTTGTCCAACTCTTACCAAAGTTCCAGGGCTTACCAAAGCTTCTGTAAGAATTCCAGAGAAAGGTGCTTTAATTTGATGTTTAGAATACCTAACTTCTAAATTTTTTACATTGTAATACGCAGTTAAAATACCTCTACCAGAAATAAAGTACTTTTCTTTATCAGAATTAAACTCAGGTAATTTTGGGGTTGTTTTTTTCATTGTAAATCCTTTTAAATAATCTTCCCATTTTTTAAATTGGGTTGGATAATCTAAACGAATATCTGGCATTATAGCTGTAATTAAATTGTATAAATTACTTTTTTGAGACTGCAAACTTGCATAAAATTCATCACTGGTAATGCTTAACAAAGTTTCGCCTCGATAATATTTTGTACCTGCTTTAAATGCTTTTTTAGAAGATTTTAAAACTCCTTGAACTTCAGAAAAAATATCTATTTTATTTTTTGCAATTAAATTACCACTTGCTTTTAAAATAATAGGAATTTCTTTATTTTCTACATTCTTTACAAAAACTGTTTTTATTTGTTTTTTAAAAGTTGGCCTAGGTTTGTTATTCTTTTCTACCAAGCGATTACCAAAATATATTGCGCTTACAATAGCTAAAACTCCTAGAACTGCTAGAATTATTTTTCTCATAATTAGTTAGTTGTACTTTCTTTAGAACTAAAAAAGAAAGATTTAATAGTTCTTGCAAAGATACTTTTTAGACATAACCTTATTTTGTTTGTTTAAATCAACTTTGTTAAAGAAATGTTATAATTAGATAGTTTTAGATGTTTTTTTAACAAAAAAGATCTAGAACTATCTATTCTTCTTTTTTTTTTTGGTGTTTTCAATATTGATATTTTACTTAAAAAAACCTTATTTAGATTTGTTATAAATAATTTGCGTACTTCATTTCTACTAAATATATTTGCCGAAAATATATTATTTATAATTAGTCTAAATAAAAATAAATGAAAAATCAATTCTTAACATTCGTTTTAATGTTTGCAAGTATTCTAACTTTTGGTCAGAATGCAAAAATTACTGGAATCATTCAAAGTAACTCTAAACTACCATTGGCTGAAGTTACAGTTTTAATTAAAAACACAACAAAAGGAGCACAATCAAATGAAAATGGCGTATTTGAAATAGGAAATATTAAAGAAGGAAATTACGTCTTATCAATATCTTATCTGGGTTTTAAAACTAAAGAAATTAAAATATCTGTTTTAAAAAATGAAATAAAAAATCTTGGAACTATAACCCTTTTTGAAGGAAATGAAATCTTAAGCGAAATTATTATTAAAGGAAATAGAACCAATAAATTTTCAAGAAAAATAACTGCTTATGTTGCAAAACTTCCTTTAAAGGATATCGAAAACACACAAGTTTATAGCACAGTAACCAATGAACTATTAGAATCTCAAATTGTTACAAATTTTGATGATGCACTAAAAAACACAGCTGGTATAGAACAACTTTGGACTTCCACAGGAAGAGGTGGAGATGGAGCAGGATACTATTCTTTACGTGGTTTTTCTGTGCAACCTCAATTGGTAAATGGTTTGCCTGGTTTAACAAACGGAACTATAAATCCTGCAAATATTGAAAGAATTGAAGTGCTAAAAGGGCCTTCTGCAACTTTATTTGGAAACGCAGTAAGTTCTTATGGTGGTCTAATAAATGTGGTTACAAAAAAACCTTTTGTTGGAACTGGTGGCCAAATTTCTTTTACTTCTGGTTCTTTTGGTTTGAATCAAATTATTGGTGATTTTAATACTGCTTTAAGTGAAGAAGATCATATCTATTTTAGATTAAATACTGCTTATACTTCGCAGCAAAGTTTCCAAGATGCAGGTTTTATGAAATCGTTTTTTGTAGCTCCTTCTCTTTCTTACAAAGTAAACAACAAATTGTCTTTCTCTTTTTATGCTGAAATTACGCAAGCAGAACAAACAAACCCAACATTTTTATTTTTAAACAGATCTGCTCCTCAAAAATCTAACAACTTAACTGACTTGGGTTACAGTAACAAACTATCATTTACCAGTAACGATTTGACTTTGAAAAATCCAAATCAGAATTACAGGTTAGAAATGGACTATAAATTGTCTGATAGTTGGAAATCGCAATCTTTAGTATCTAAAAGTACAACTTCAACTACTGGTTATTATTCTTACTTATTCGATTTTGGGACCTTTGCTACTGATACATTTACGAGATACATCAACAAACAAAACTCCAATACACAAACCACAGACATTCAACAAAATTTTATTGGAGATTTTAAAATTGCTTCTTTAAGAAATAGAATGGTTATTGGTGCAGATTATTTTTCTGCTACAGAAACTAACAATAGCACTGGTTATGCTTTTTATGGAAACGTAACTCCAAGTGGAGATACAAATGGAGACAATCCTTTTACACCTGTAGTAGAAACAGATGCTTATCCTTTATCTACTTCTGGTGTAGATGCAGCTTTGGCTTCACAAGGAGTTTCTAATGCAAAATCTAAGTATGAAATTTATAGTTTGTATGCTTCTGATGTAATAAATATGACCAATAATTTTTCTGCAATGGTTGGTTTACGTTTAGACAGATTTGTAAATGAAGGTGATGTTGCAAATACCACAGACAATTTTAATCAAACAACAATCTCTCCAAAATTCGGATTATTATATCAACCAATTCAAAATAAATTATCGCTTTTTGCAAATTACCAAAACGGATTTACAAATGTTGCACCACAATTAGTTGGAGATCCAAATGCAGGACCTCAAACATTAAAAACGTTTACTCCAGAAGAAGCAAATCAATTTGAATTTGGTTTCAAAACCAACTTGTTTAAAAACAGGTTAAATACAACCCTAAGTTATTACGATATTAAAGTTACAGATAGGGTTATTACAGATCCATCATCAGCATTTAATAAAATTCAAGGAGGAGAAGTTGTTAGTAAAGGCTTCGAAATTGAAGTAAATGCAAACCCTGTAAATGGTTTAAATATTAGAGCAGGTTTTAGTAATAATGACAGTAAAACTACAAAATCTGACAATAAACAAATTCTAAATAAACGCCCCTTAGAAGCTGGCCCAAAAAACTTATACAATCTTTGGGCTAATTACGAATTTCAAGAAGGAAATTTAGAAGGTTTTGGAATTGGTTTTGGATTTAATGGAGCAAGTGAACGCGCAGCAATAAACTACACTTCTACAGGCGATTTTATGTTGCCAAGCTATACAATTGCAAATTCATCACTTTTTTATCAAGCAGAAAAATATAGAGTCGGTTTAAAGGTAAACAATATGTTTAATAAAGAGTACTATAAAGGTTGGACAACTATAAATCCACAAGCTCCAAGAGCGGTTTTAGCAAACTTTACTTATAAATTTTAAGGAATTAATCTTCAACAAAAAGAGCACCAATTAACAGGTGCTCTTTTGTTAGTATCATTATATATTATGACAACAAAAAAAATAATTTTTCAGCTTCATAAAATACTTGGTTTGGCTACAGGTATTGTCGTTTTTATTGTTTCTATAACAGGTTGTTGTTGGGCTTTTAGAGACGAAATTGAAAGTTTATATGATGATTATAAAACAGTAATTCCAAAAGAAACAGCAATAATTACAGTTACTGAAGCAAAAAATATTGCGAAAGAAATTTTTCCTAACAATCATGTTCATGGAACTCTTTTTAAAAAACAAACTGATGCTGTAGAAGTAATTTTTTATGATGCAGAACCAGAATTTTATCAAAGTGTATTTTTAAATCCATATTCTGGAGAAGTAATTCAAATTGATGATCATTTATCAGGATTTTTTGCATTTGTTTTAAAAGGACACATGCGTTTGTGGTTGCCTAAAGAAATTGGAGAACAAGTTGTTGGTGCATCCATTTTAATTTTTATTTTAATTACAATTTCTGGCTTTATTTTATGGATTCCTAAAAAGCGTAAAAACCTAAAACAACGTTTAAAATTCGATTGGAAAAAAACCACAAAATGGAAGCGAAAGAATTTCGATTTGCATACAGTTATTGGTTTTTACATTTGTGCTTTGGCGTTAGTTATTGCTTTTACGGGTTCTATTATGTCTTATAATTGGCTTAAATATGTCGTTTACAAATCTACTGGAGGACAAAAAGAAGTCTTCTTCGAAGTTCCGAAAAACATTTCTATTTCTAAATATAAAACTATAAAACCCATAGATTTATTAATACCAAAACTCCAAAAAGAAAATCCAAATGCAGAAAGTTTTGAACTGCATTACCCAAAAACTGATGAAGAAAGTATTTATGTAGAAGTTTCTAATACAAAAGGTATTTATTACAATTCAGATTATCGTTTTTTTGATCAAAACACACTTAAAGAAATTGAAACTGAAGCAATTTATGGTAAATATAAAAATGCGACAGTACAAGATAAAATATTAAGAATGAATTACGATATTCACATAGGTGCAATTGGCGGACTTGCAGGAAAAATAATTGCATTTATAATAAGCTTACTAACAGCAACTTTGCCAGTAACAGGTGTACTTTTATGGTATGGAAGAAAATATAAAAAGAAACATTAGTATTTTCTTATTACACTAAAATTTCTAAAATCACTTTTTTTTAGCATCTTTATCTTTCCAAATATAAAGAATGTCTTCTAATTTTAGAATTTCTCGTGCTTTTAAAAATGCAAAAAGAGTTTGTTTTAATGCAGATTCTAAATTTGTGTTTTTTAGCGATTCTCATAGAGGAAATAATGGTTTTGCAGATGATTTTGCAAGAAACAGAAACATGTTTAAACATGCTTTAGAGCATTACTACAACAATGGTTTTACCTATATTGAGTTAGGAGATGGAGACGAATTGTGGGAAAACAGACGTTTTGAACGCATTTTTAGAGCCAACAAACATATTTATATGTGGCTCAAAAAATTTCATGAAGAAAACAGGTTGCATTTTATCTGGGGAAATCATGATATGAAATATAAAAACCCAGCAGTAATTCGTAAAAATTTACACTATTATTACGACTCTGTATCAGACACAAAAAAAGAATTGTTAATTGGAGCTTCTTTTTCTGAAGCCATTTTTTTAGAAGATGAAAACACAGGAAAAGGTATATTCTTATTGCATGGACATCAAGCAGATTGGTTTAATTATGTGTTTTGGAGGTTGAGTAGTTTTTTGGTAAAAGTACTTTGGAAACCTCTGCAAATATTAGGTTTTTCTGACCCAACTTCTCCTGCTCAAAATTTTAAAGAACGGATAAAAGTAGAATACAAACTAGAAAAATGGATTCAAGAAAACAACAATCAAATGATGATTACTGGGCATACACACAGACCTCGTTTTCCTGAAAAAAATGAAATTCCGTTTTTTAATGATGGTAGTTGCGTACATCCAAGATCTATAACAGGAATTGAAATAGAAAACAACGAAATTTGTTTGATAAAATGGCACATTATCACAAAAGAAAACGGAACTATGCAAATAATTAGAACTATTTTAGAAGGCCCAGAAAGTTTAACACATTATATGCATTAATTTGATTTTTTGTAAAAACACAAATACTGCTTTATTTTATAATTCTATTGATGAAATTCCTACTAAAACTTGGGAAATTCTCGATTGTGAAAACAATGTGTATTTTCATCCAGCTTTTTTAAAATCGATTGAAAAAAACCATCCAAAAATTACTTTTTCTTATATTATTTTGGTTGATGATGATGAGTTTCCCATTGCATTTTCATCAATTCAAATCGTAGATTTTTACATGAATTCTATTCAGAATGATTTCGATTTTTTAAAAAATTTAGGCAAAAAACTACGCATTTTAAAAGATAGCAAACCTTTACAATTACTAATCTCTGGAAACACTTTTGTAAGTGGAGAACATGGTATTTTTATAAAACAAAATCAAGACAAACAAAAAGTGATTTTAGAATTGGCAAAAGCCATTAATCATTTTGTAAATTCTAATAAAGAATTAAAAAACAAGATTGATGCTTATCTACTAAAAGACTTTATAAACGAATCTTTATCTATTACAAACGAATTAAAAAGCGTGAGTTACAATCCGTTTTCGGTAGAGCCCAACATGCTTTTAAATATTGATGAAAATTGGCAAATTTTTGATGATTATTTAGCTTCTATGAAAACCAAATTTCGTGTAAAAGCTAAAAAAGCATATTCGCAAAGTAAACCAATTAATATTGTAGAAATAACCTCAGAAAATATTGATGTAAAGCTTGCTGAAATGAGCGCTTTGTATAAAAAAGTAGCAGAAAGTGCTAACTTTAATTTAAGTAATTTTAATTTAGAAACCTATAAAGGTTTTAAAGAAAAATTTGGAGATAACTATATTTTAAAAGCATTTTATTTGCAAAATAAATTGGTTGGTTTTATGTCTGGAATCATCAACAATAATTCTTTAGATGCTCATTTTGTAGGAATTGATTATACATTAAACAGAGAATATGCAATCTATCAAAGAATGTTGTATTCTTATATAGAAATTGCCATTAATAAAAAGTTAAAAACCATTAATTTTGGAAGAACTGCAAGTGAAATAAAGAGTTCTGTGGGTGCAATTCCACAAGATTTGACCATGTATCTTCGTCATAAAAAGACCATAACAAACAAAATATTAAAGTTATTTTTGCAGAGAATTCAACCAACACCATTTCAACAGAAATTTCCATTTAAAAAATAGCAATAAATGCAAACGAGTAAAGAATTAATAGCTCTTTTAGATTTAAAAGATTTAGGAGAAAATAATTTTAGCGGAAACAGTTACACTATTGGAAGTCCACATGTTTTTGGAGGTCAAGTTTTAGCACAAGCTGTAAATGCGGCTTATAGAACTATTCCAAAAAATAGATTTATAAACTCTTTGCATTCCTATTTTTTAGAAGCTGGAGATTTAGCAGTTCCAATAAATTATCATGTGGCAGAAATGAGAAATGGAGGCAGTTTCTCGACAAGAAGAGTTACTGCAAGCCAAAATGGAAAAACTATTTTTATTATGGCAGCTTCATTTCATATTAAAGAAAATGGTTTTGAGCATCAAGCAACTTTTGATTCAACTTTAAAACAACCAGAGGAATTATTAAGTTGGGATGATATGCTTGCTCAGTTTGGCGATTTTTTACCAAAATCTACCAAAGCTTTTTTAAGTGTAAAAAGACCTATTGAATTTAAACCAGTAAGAGTTCCAAATCCTATGGATCCAAAAGATTTACCTGCAAACGAGCAAGTTTGGTTTCGTTTAAAAGGAAATCATAAAGGTTTAGATATTAGAACGAAACAAGAAATTCTTACGTATATTTCTGATTATAATGTTTTAAATGCTGCTTTTAACCCAAATGCGAGTGCATATAATTTTGGAAATACGCAAACTGCAAGTTTAGACCATTCTATGTGGTTTTTTAGAGATTTCGATTATAATGATTGGATGCTTTTTTCTGCGGAATCTCCTAATTCTTTTGGTGCAAGAGGTTTGGCAAAAGGTAACATTTTTACTAGAGATGGAAAATTGGTTGCTTCTTTTGCACAGGAAGGATTGCTGAGACCGAAAAAATAAGTAGGCAGTTTTTTAGTCTTCAGTTGGCAGTAGCAATGTGCATCTCGTAAAAAAAAAGTAGGCAGTTTTTTAGTAAGCTGTATGCTGTATGCTGTATGCAATGATAAAACAATCTAACAAATGTCATTTCGACTTTATGGAGAAATCTTAACTTTGAAACTAAAATTTAAAAAAATATGAATCCATTTACATATATCTTAACCACAAACGGTTTGCTATTTTTAATCAGTATTATTTTTTGGAAATTTCCACCAAAAAAAATAAATAGTTTATATGGTTACAGAACACATAAAGCAATGCAAAACCAACAGATTTGGGATTTTGCAAACAGCGTTTTTAATAAAAACTTACTAATTTATGCAGGTATTTCTTTTTTAGGTGGTTTAGTTTTTGCCAATTTTGCGACAGTTACACTTTCTTGGCAGCCTATGGTTTTGGTATTGCTTTCTGTTTTAGTTAGTATCATAAAAACAGAACGTGCTTTAAGCGATAATTTTACTGAGGAAGGGAAAAAGAAATAATAAGTTATTGATTGATTAATTTCTAATTAAAAATACTTTGTTTTTTGTTATAGTTTTAATTTACAATGGTATCTATCAAATTCATTATTATAACATAAAAAAAGTATTGTAAAAGGTATAATAATACTTAAATAAGAGATATCAAAATAACTATTATACAAGCTATTATAAAATCCATCTTTTATAATTACAACTAAAAAACTAAGAAATAATAAATAAGAAAAAATGATAGCAGAATAATATAAAAGTTTTCGAATATTTTTAACTCTTTTGGCTATAAAAAAAGAAAAAATAATAAAAAACACCTGAACAATTTTAGGTGCAAATTTTGTTTGATGGTTAAATGGGTTATGAGTTATAACTATCTCCTTATTAGGTAAATTTAATAGAATTGGTAAAGAAATTAAAATTAAAAAACTTAAGAAACCTATAAAAAATTTAAACTTGATTCTTAAATTGATTTTTGTAAAATCGTTAAACAAAAATAGTATTAAGGGAATTATTACTACACCTCTAGTTAAAACAAAAAAAGCACAGAAAAAAGATAATAATATTGGTTTTTTAAAGTAATTCTCTTTGTAATATTTATCCCAAAAAATTATAAATAATATCAATAAAAAAATATTACTTAACAAATCACTTTTTGCAACTATTTCCCATAAATAGGCAGGTGACATAATTAGTAAAAAAAGGAAAAGCACTTTTCTGTTCATAGAAACCTTAAATTTACAAACAGGTAAACCTATCATTAAAAAAACAAATGGTTGTAAAAGACTAATATTGCCTAAAAGATAAAATGGTAAACCTATATAAAATAAACCTGGTAAATTAGAAGATGTTTTTCCTAAATGATCTTTTAGTGTGTAAGGGTATTCTCCATTCAAAATCCCCTGAATAGTTACATTCATTGCAGACCATCTGTCCGTATTTAATTGATTGCCATCTACATAAATATTAATAATAATAAAAACAACAAAAATTAAAAACCATACAACTAAAAATAAATAATTATTAATATATCTATTTATTGAGTTTTTAAATTTATTGATTAAGCATACACCAAAAAAAACAGATAGAATATAAAAAATTAAAATAGTATTTTCGGATAAAAAAAACTGTCTATTTGCATATTTTAAAACAAAAAGGCAGTTGACAACAATATAAAGAAATAGTAAAGATTTTTCTTTATTAATAAACTTAATAAGGTTTTTCATCAAAAACAAAAATAGATTAATTATTATTCATTAAAAATTAGCCACAAAAGAAAGTGACAAATTTCTACCAGGTGCAGCAACACCAGAGGCAAATTCTATATAGTGTTCATCTAGTAAATTGTCTAATCTTGCCTGTATAGAAAAATTATCTGAAACTAAATAGTTTCCATTTAAACCAATAGTCATCCAACTTGGAGAGCCGTAAAACTTATCTACATCATTGGTTGCATTTGTATCTATAATTGGTGTTAAATCGTGATTGTCTATACCTTCTGTAAAATTAAAATCTTCGATATCTTTTTTACTGTTAAATCTTATGTTGGCTCCTAGCTCAACACTATTTTTTTTATAATTGATTTCAAACTGACCAAATAAAGGTGGTATAGAAGACATAGGTTCTTTTGTATCGTAAGTTCTTCCTTTTGTATAAGTAACAAAACCAGAGGTATTTATGGTATTGGAAATTTTACCTAAATAATTCATGGTATAACCAAAAATATAGGCAGTTCCTTTATTTTGATTGGAAACTGCGTTGCCAAACTCGCCATCAAATTCTACTTGTTGTCTAGAGCCATCTGCATTTAAAACAAAATCTCTCTGTATATAATTATCTAACAAAGTATAGTATAAATTGGCTCCTAATCTAAATTTTCTGTTATTAAAATATTTTTGAATTCCAATTTCAGAACTGTAAGCAAACTCAGGGTTTACATTAATATTAGGTACAGTTACATTACCTGCTTTTTCTCTAACTCTACCTACATCATCTATATTTGGAGAACGAAAACCAGAAGATAAAACTGTGTTAATTTGCCAGTTTCCAGAAGGTCTATATACATACCCTAAAGTTGCTGTAATTGCAGAATTGTCTGTTTCAATTTCGGTTTGTGGCAGTTGTATAAAAGTTTGATCTATCCATTTTGCTTCTAAATGGGTATTGGTAAAACGAATTCCAGAATTTAAAGTAGATTTCTTATTTAAATCTTGCCTATAACCTACATAAGCTGCAGCACTAAAATAACTACTACCACCATCTGGATATCTAGATTGTACTTTAAAATTATTAGAAAAACCGTTAATTGCTCCGTTTACAATATTTAATTCTCTACCATAAGAATTTGAGTTTACATTATTATAAGCCAACTCAAACCCATAAGAAAGATTTCTACTTTTGTCTTGAGTTAATGGTACAGAAAAATCTCCATTTACACTAAACACATCAACAGATTCTTCTCTGTAAGAACGGTTTAAATCTGGAGAACCATCACTTTTATAAAATTTTCTTTGAATTCTGCTCTCTTTAAGATTTTGATATGCAGCAGTTATCGTTCCGCTTTCTAACCAGTTTTTATTTGGGTTGATAAAAAGCTGTGTAGAAGCCAAAAACCTGTTTTGTGGACCATAATACCATTCTGCAAATTTTAATTTGCCTTTACTTAACTCTGTTAATCTATCAAACCTTGGAATATTTGATGATGTAGAATATTGTAAATTAACTTTTAAGTCTGTAGTATTAGATAATGGAATAAAGAATTTTTGCAACACATCTGTTTGTGAATACCCTGTATTTCTTTGTAGATTAGGATTGCTATTTTCTGTAGGATTTTCTTTGTAATTTCCATTCATATTTTCTGAATAAAAAAACACTTTACCCCAATCATTAAAACCATGATTTCTATTAGTACCCGCTTTTAAATCATCAAAATTAGAATAAGAAACACTTGTAAAGGATGCCCAATTGCTAAAACTTACTTCTGCAGAAACATTGGTGGTTATTTCATTATTTATTGAAGAAAATCTAGAAAAAAGTTGACTTTTAACTTCATGTTTTTCTGATAATTTAGGCGTTTTTGTGTAGTAATGAATAACACCACCCAAAGCATCTGAACCGTAAATTACAGAAGATGGACCAAAAACAACTTCAGTTTTATCTAACATATTAGGAGCTACTGTAATTGCATTTTGCAAATGTCCTTTTCTGTAAATGGCATTATTCATTCTAACTCCATCTACAACTAATAACACACGATTGGATTCCATACCACGAATTACAGGACTACCTCCACCAAATTGAGATTTTTGTACTTTAATTCCAGGGATTGTTGCCAATAAATCTGCAGATGTTTGTGGAGATACTTTTTGAATATCTTTTGCATTTAAAACAGCTATTTGTTCTGCAATTCTGTTGGTTTTGGCTTCTTTTTTAAATACAGATAAAACAATCTCATCTAATTGTTCTGATTGTTTGGTTAGGTAAACTATAAACTTATTCTTTTTTAAAGTGGTCTTTCTAATTTTTAATAATGCATAAGAAATATGAGAAAACATGATAACCTCATTTTCTTTAAAGGAAGAAACATCTACAAAACCATCTTTATCTGAAGACAGATTAATTGTTAATGCATCATTAAAAACGGTTACATTTTTAACTATTTTACCAGTTTGCTTATCTAAAACTTTAACTTTTTGAGAAAAAGTAGCAAGATTTATTAAAAAAAAGAGTGCAAAGAATATATACTTCATCAACTAAAAACGGCTTCTAAAATTTGTAACGATTTTGGGTTTCTAAAACCGTCCAAATGTAGTTCAAAATATCTAATAATTATTTTTAAAATGGTTTGTCTTTCTTGCTTACTAAAAGACACTTTTTCTATACCATCAAAATTTATGCCTAATAGTTTTTTAAATTGATAAAAATGATTTCCTGAAATCACATTTTTATCACTAGTAAAATTACTAAAGCTACCTTCTAACAAATTGAACCCTATACATTCTTTTTCAGACAAATCTGGATAAAAACCTAAAAAACGAGTTAAATTTAATAAAAAAAGCAAATGAAAATTTGCTATTTTATCATGTACATCTAACCATATTAGACTTGTCTCTAAATATTCGAACAAAGATTTATTTTTTTCTTCTTCTTTAATTGCATAGGTTAAAATTTCCGATAAAAATAAAACGACAGATTGTTTGACAATATCTTTATAAATTGTTTTAAAAGGATAAGAAACTTGAACGTCTTTTACAGTATTTAAGTTTCTCTTATTATTATGAGTTGCATTTAAAGTAAGTAAAGTTAAGGGTTGGAAGTAAGCTACTTTAATTTTCCCTTTTTTAGCTTTTAAAATACCTCTAATCATGTAAGATTTTAGCCCTTCTTCTTCTGTGTAACATTTTACAATTAAGCTAGAATCACTGTATTTAATAGTACTTAAAACAATGGCTTTTGTGGTTACAATTGCCATAATTAATTTACAATTGCGATTTTTGTAACCGCATTTTCTGAAGCATCATCATTAGACAATAAAACAATGTAAACACCAGAAGCTACTTTATTACCTGCTAAGTTTTTTTTGTTCCAAACCACTTTACCTCCTTGTAACTCTTGGCCTTCTACTACGTTGGTTTCAAAAACTAAATTTCCTGCAATATCTATTATTTTTACATTGGTTCCTTTAGGTAAATGAGTACCATTTCTACCATCTATTGTTACAGTTTCATGATTTTTTAATGCAGGATTTGGATATGCATAAACGTCTGCTAAAACATCACCAAAAGGTGCTACATTACTGTTGTAAGCAACAATTCCTTTGTCTGTTGCAAAATATACTTTACCAGAACTTTTATCAACCGCAATTTTTATAATCCTATTTGATGGTAATGGAGAGTTGTTTTTACTAAAATTAGCTATCGTTTTTTGTCCATTAGGGTTTGTATAAATAACCCCTCCATTATCTGTGCCAAACCATTTATTATCTGCACCATCTACTACAACAGAGTTTACTGTTTGATCTCCTAAAAGTCTTTCTCCAAAACCATCTTCGTTACCATTAATTACAACTGGTCGTGCATTAGGAGTAGTATCATCAAAAACACCAGCTGCATTATTATAAACTACCAACCCAGATTTTGTACCCAACCATATTTTGTTACTAGCATCTACTGCTAATGTTCTTACATTTAAATCAGGTAAATTACCTGTGTTTGGAGCAGTTAATAATGCTTTTTTTCTATTTCCATTCTCGTTAAAAGCATAGACACCATTTCTTCTAGTACCAATCCATTTTGTATTACTTCTATCTATAATTATTTCTGTTAGACCATCTGTAGAGTTTGTTTTTATAGAAGATAAATCATAACTTGTCCATTGATTGGAATCCGATAATTTTTTTAATTCTTCTGGAACACCAACGTTGGTTACCCATAAGTTTCCTTGACTGTCAAAAACGGAACTTGCTACTCTTATAGAAACAAAATTTGGTCTTACATCTATATCATCTAAAGGGCTGTTGTTCTGATTATAAAAATTAGTAATCATATTGTTTTCTACAACTGCTAAACCTCCAGTAGAAAAACTATTAAATTGATCTGTTGTACCAAAAGAACCAAGAAAAACCTTATTCTCATTATTTGGATCTATAGAAATGTTACTTAAATCTGTTACAGGAATGTTGGGGTCGTATTTTGTGTTAATCCAATTTGTACCATTAAATTGGCTAAAGCCTTCTCTATTAAAATTAGGAGCAATAGTAGTACTATAACCACCATAAACAACCCATAAACTATTATTTTGAGCAGCAATAGAAAAAGCATCATTAGATAATGGACCTTCTGGATGAATTTCTGTATAATTATTTGGCAAGCTTTGTAAACTTGTTAAAAGTCCAAATTCTTTTGTTGCTAAATAACTTACATTATTTTCAAAAAAAGCTGCATTTAAAGAAAAATTAAAATTTGTATTGGTGGTAAATTGTGCAATTTCATTAAATACTGTATCTAAAAGTATTGCAGAATTTGGTAAAGCTACAGAAAGGTTTGTATTGCTAGACTTAATGGTGTTTATATTTTGAAAAAAATCTCTAATTTGTAATAAATTAGTACCATCAAAACTAAATAATCTAGAATTTTCTGTAGTTATAATTTGATTGTTAAAAGAAGTAATTTCTGTAAAATTTCTACCAGAAAAACGTTGTGTCCAATTATTAAAATCTATTAGAGCATTGTTATTTATATCTGCCGTAAAAATACCATCTTTGGTAGCTGCTATAATTTCTCCATTAAAAATAGTGGTTGCATTTATGTCTAAAGAACTAGAGTTTGCACCAATAAAATAAGTATCGCCAAACTCTAACTTATCAATATCATAAACAACAATTGCAAAAGGGGTAGAAAGATATAACTTGTTGTCAAATTCTGATATATGATTAATGCTTTTCTCTCCAGATTGACTGAAATTTACAATATCTGATGAAATTGTAATACTACCATCTTTATCTACAACTTCTACCAAACCATTTTCATAACCAATTATTAGCCTTTTAAAAGTGTCATTAAAATAAATAGATGTTGTTGTTTCTCCAGACAAACCTTGCACAGAAGAAAGTTTACTAAGCGCTTTAGTAGTTACATCGTAGGTAAAAACTGCATTATCTACCAACGCATAAATAACGTCGTTCACCTTTATAAAATCTTTTACATTGTTGTAAGAGTAAAAATCTTCCCAAGAGTCGCTATAATCTGTTTGCGCAAAAAAATTGAATGTAAAAAATAATATATATATTGAAATGAGTTTTTTCATTTTAAAATTTTGATGCTCAAAGATATTTATTTATTGTTATAATAACGACAAAACACCTTACATTAGTACAAATTACAATAGGATTTTATGGGTATTGAAATAGAGCGCAAGTTTTTAGTAAAAAATGATTCTTTTAAGAAAGAAAGTTATCAAAAAAAACATATCAAACAAGGGTATTTAAATTCTAATAAAAATAGAACTGTAAGAATTAGAATTGCAGATAATACTGCTTTTATTACTATTAAAGGAACTTCTAATACAACTGGAACTACTAGATTTGAATGGGAGAAAAAAATTGATATTAAAGAAGCTAATGAACTATTAGTTTTATGTGAACCTACAATTATAGAAAAAACAAGATTTTTAGTAAAAAAAGGAACACACGTTTTTGAAGTAGATGAATTTTATGGAGATAATACTGGGCTTATCATTGCAGAAATTGAGTTACAAAACGAAAATGAGCAGTTTATAAAACCTGATTGGCTTGGTAAAGAAGTTACTGGAGATTTAAATTATTATAATTCTAAAATAAGTAAAAATCCTTTTAAAGATTGGGCATAAAAAAACCTCGAACAATAAAGTTCGAGGAATTTTAATAAATCTACCCCCTAAATAAGATTTATAATATCTAATAAATTAACATAAGTTAACAAATCAGATTCTGCAAATATATTGTTTTTTTTTTAATAGACAAAAAAGAAACCTAATTTTAATTGTTTGTTTTTAAATTAGATATATAGAAAGAAAGTGAGAAAAACTGCCAAAAAGTACAAATAAATGAAAAATAGCATGATTATATGGCAACTTTTTTATTGAGTACAAGATGGCTCCAATTGTGTAAAAAATACCTCCTGCAATTAATAAATTTAATTCGGTTTTGCTTAACGCATTCATTAATGGCTTAATAAAAAACATTACTTGCCAACCCATTAATAAATACATTGCTGTAGATATCTTATCATATTTACCAGTAAAAAACAGTTTTAAAATTATGCCAATAGATGCAAAAATCCAAACAAAAATAAACATATACCAGCCCAATTTAGAATTTAAAGCCACTAAACAATAAGGCGTATAACTACCTGCAATAAGCACATATATAGCAGCATGATCAAAAATATTTAACTTTCTTCTTTTTATAGGATTTTTAGCAGCATGATAAAAAGTAGAAGCTGCATAAAGAATAATTAAACTTAAACCATACATAATAAAACTTGTTGGTTTCCAGAAACCTGTATAGGAAATTGCTTTATAAATTAAAAAAGGAAAAGCAATAATACTTAGTACCAAACCCAAACCATGAGACCAAATATTTAAACGCTCTTCAGATGCTGAATATTTATAATTTAGCCCTTGTTTCATTTTTTTCGATTGGTATCCTCCATATATTTCGTATCACCTGCTAAATCTTGGTACAAAATACTGTATGTTTTTTTCTTTAAATCTTTCATATCTTTTTTTAAGTTTAGCCCTTCAGTTTGTATAAATTTATGCTGATGCACCCTTAAAACCCCTGGACCACCTTTAAAAAAATCCCAAGAAAACAACCGTTTACAATCGTAATAAACCTGTGGTACAATTGGTATTTCATATTCAATAGCCAAACTAAAAGCTCCTTTTTTAAAAGGTGCCAAGATTACATCTTCTTTTGGTACTAATCCTTCAGGAAAAATAGCCATACTAACCCCATTTTGTAATCTTTTTTTTGCCATTTCAAAAACCCTTTTCCTACTTTCTAAGCTGCTCCTATCTACCATTATTACAACTCTTTTATAAAAAAAACCAAAAACAGGAATTTTAACAAGCTCTTTTTTGCCAACAAAAACAATAGGATTCTTACTTATAGCAATCAACACAAATGGGTCTATTAAAGAAGCATGATTAGGACAAAACATATAGCTTTTATCTGGCTTAATACTTTCATCTTCTTTAAGATCTAATCTAAATCCCATCCCATAAATTAATATTTTAGATAGAAGTCTTGCTAGTTTCCAAAAAATAGGATAATGTTTTTCTTTAAATGTAAAAAATAGTAAAATTGGAGATAGTACCAGAATTGTTACAAACATTAAAATGTAGAACCACAGTCGCCAAATTAAAAGAAAAGGAATTTTTATATACTTCACAGAATTTATAAACGTTTTGCAAATCTTTTTAATATAATAAATAATTAAAAAGTTATGCTTTAACAAAAATACTAATATTCTTTTGTTTAATTGATTTTCTCTATCAAAACCTTACTTTTGTCTTCTAAGAGCGTTTAAGTATCTCTCTTATAAAAAACACAAAAAATAAAAATTAATGTCAAGAATTTTAACTGGCGTTCAAAGTACAGGAACTCCGCATTTAGGAAACTTATTAGGTGCTATTTTACCTGCTATAGAAATGGCAAACAATCCAGAAAATGAAGCGTTTTTGTTTATTGCAGATATGCATTCTTTAACACAAATTAAAGATGGTAAACAATTAAGAGAAAACACCTATAGTACTGCTGCTACTTGGCTGGCATGTGGTTTAGATATCAATAAAACTATTTTTTACAGACAAAGTGATGTGCCTCAGGTAACTGAGCTAACTTGGTATTTAAGCTGTTTTTTCCCATATCAACGTTTAACTTTAGCACATAGTTTTAAAGACAAAGCAGATAGGTTAGAAGATGTAAACTCTGGTTTATTTACTTATCCAATGTTAATGGCTGCAGATATTTTATTGTATGATGCAGAAATTGTACCAGTTGGTAAAGATCAATTACAACATTTAGAAATGGCACGTGATGTAGCCAATAGATTAAACCATATTGTTGGTGATACCTTAATTGCTCCAGAAGCCAAAATCCAAGAACACACAAAGTTGGTTCCTGGAACAGATGGAGAAAAAATGAGTAAATCTAGAAATAACATTATTAATATTTTCTTAGCTGATAAAAAATTAAGAAAACAAATAATGAGTATAAAAACTGATAGCACTCCTTTAGAAGAGTCTAAAAACCCTGATACTGATAATGTATTTGCGCTATATAAATTATTGGCTTCTGATACTCAAATAGTAGAAATGAGAGCGAATTACGAAGGTGGAAATTATGGTTATGGCCATGCAAAACAAGCTTTATATGAATTGATTATTGACAAGTTTGCAGATGTTAGAGAGCGTTACAACCATTTTATGGAAAATAAGCATGAAATTGACGCTGCCTTAAAAATTGGTGCAACAAAAGCAAGTATAGTAGCCAACGATGTTTTAAAAAGAGTAAGAGCAAAAGTAGGTTACTAATGTTATTTTACAATCATAAAAAAACCACGCAAATTGCGTGGTTTTTTTATGATTGTAAATTTAAAACTATAACCATTGACAGATTATACCTCCCATAATTGCTAAAGTAACAATCCAGTATCCAGCATTAATTGCAACATATTTAACAGATTTTTTTTCAAACATTGCTATAATAGATAAAACTGGTAATACAAAAAATAAACCAGACATTACACCATGAATAGCACCATGTTGAAAGGTTCTAAAACGATCTCCGTAATTTGCTACAAAGTCTTTAAAATAAGAAAAAGCATCTCCAGTACCTTCATTAAAACCTGGTTCATTTATTAAAGTTTGATACATACCCATTTGATGAATCACAATAAATTGTAAAAAGAAAGCTACTAAAAGACTAAAAATATAACAAAGCACCAATATCTTAATCATATTCTGACCTTCTAGAGATTCTTTAGTAAAGTTCATTTCTTTCATCCAAGCATTACCAAATATAGGTCCATACCAGACAAAACCAATAAACATAGGCACAATTGCTGCAATAAATAAAATGTAAAAATTCATTTCCATGATAAAAAAGTTTTTAGTTGAGTACCAAATATAAGAAATAAGTTTTTGATTTTTAACCAAATAAAAAAACTGAAAGCAAGTACTTTCAGTTTTTATTTATGTTTTAAATAAAATATTTATTTAATCTTCATAGATTTTGCAATAGCTTCTAACTCGAACAAAAATGCTCTTTTGTTTACAGAAGGTGCATAGGTAAATCCTTCAAAAACAATTAATCTGTTGTTCTTTTTATCAACTATGGTGTAATTTAAAAATGGTCCAGCCATAAAATCGTTTTTAACCTCCCATTTACCACGAGTTTCATAAGCTTTTCTTCCATCTATAGTTGTATCAAATGTAAATGGGGTGTATGCTTTTTCTGTAATCATGTACATTTTCTCTGGGTCTGAACCTGGAATGTATTTTTTACCAATTCTGTTTCTTACAGCTACAATGCTATCTGCAACAGTTTCTTCATTTTCTAAAGGAACTGAATATACCAAAATGTTATTACTACCAGTTTTTGCAATTCCGCTTGTTAAATGATGACGTAACCATAAAAAATCTCCTGTATCCTCTACTTTATTAAATTTGTCATGAATGGTTAAAGAAATTCCCAATTTTTGAAGTGTTTTAAATTGAGAATCATCTAACTTATTTTTTTCGAAAACACCTTGCGTCATCTTAATATCTGACTCTAAAAAGGTTTTGATAATTTCTTTTTTGTGTTTGTTAAACAGTCTAATTACGCCCTCATCATCTTTTGCATACAAATACACAATAGTTTGTGGTTGTGCGTAAACATTTTTTTTCAAATAATATTCTTCTTTATCTGTAACTCCAATAATTAGAATATTTCTACCTACTTTCATCATATTTCCAAATCCATTTGGCGCTACTTGAGATACAGATAATAGAGATTCTGGTTGTGGTAAACCCACCATTAATTCTCCAAAAGAATTACGTATTTCTTTACCAATATCTCCATTCCAATCACTAGCTTTGGTAACAACCATTACTTTATTTACCTTACCAATAGAAGATCTTAAAACAAATTTATCGGTTCCTGTACAAGAGGTTAAGAAAATTACAACTGCTAAAAGTGTATATATTTTTTTCATAAGTTAACTTTTATAAATTTTGAGTTTAGTTCCAGGTTTTAAACCTTTAGCACTCCAAATATTGTTCCATTTTTTAATTTTATCAATAGAAACATTCTTAAATTTTTGAGCAATGCTCCAAAGTGAGTCTCCTTTTTTTACTACGTAGATTTTGTATTTGCCTTTTAAACTGACTTTATCTGCTAAATTTTTATTTTCTTTTTTACTTGATTTTCTTATAGAAACTGGCACTTTCTTTGGGTAAATATACAATCTTTGCCCTATTTTTAAACGACTACTTTTTAAACGATTCCAGCGTTTTAAATCGCTAACTCTTACCCCATATTTATTGGCAATTTTTCCTAAAAAATCTCCACTTCTTACTCTGTATCGGATTCGTTTATCCATTTCAAAGTATTTAGGAAGCGGTTTTTCTCTTTTAGCATCATCTTGGTCTGCCAAAGCATACAATTCTTTTTCTTTATCTAAAAATGCTACAACTTGATTTGATGGCAACCTTAATGCATAATTTTTTCCTTTGATAAAAGGAATGATATCTAATTTGTATGAAGGGTTTAAAAAGGTTAACACCTCTTCATCTACACTTATAATTTCTGATATTTGATCAAAACTTACGGTTCTTTTTAAACGGATGGTATCTGTCTGAAAATTGAAAAACTTAGGTGCTTCTGAATAAATATGGTGTTCGTTTGCAAATTCGAAAATATACATAGTTGCATAAAAAGCAGGTACGTAACCAGCTGTTTCTCTTGGCAAATAAGGTCTAATATTCCAATAATTTTTATATCCTCCAGAACGTTTTATAGCTTTTCTAACATTTCCTGGTCCTGAATTATACGCAGCTAATGCCAAATCCCAATCTCCAAAAATTTTATATAATTGACTCAAATACTTACAAGCTGCGATTGTAGATTTTACTGGATTGTACCTCTCATCTACATAAGAACTCACTTTTAAATTAAACTGAATTCCTGTACCATACATAAATTGCCACAAGCCAGATGCACCTACTCTAGATTTTGCTCTCGGTTTTAAAGCAGATTCTACAATGGCTAAGTATTTCATTTCTAGAGGAATATCATATTGATCTAAATATTGCTCAAACATGGGGAAATAATACTTTGCTTTGGCCATTAAAGCTGGGTAATATTTTTTTCGGTATAATAAATAACTATTAATTACCTTTTCTAAAGAAGGATTGTAGGCTAAATTAAATGGTGTGTTTTCATTTAAAATAGACAATCTTTGTTTTAATAAGTCTGTAGTTACAGCAGTTTTTACGTTTCCTATAATATCTTTATCGTTAATTACATATTCTAAAGTATCTATTAATGGCGAGTTGAATTTCTCTTCAACCAATAAACTATCTATAGTTTTTAAATCATCATCAGAAAATAAATCGGGTTTTATGGGTTCTTTTATAGAATCTTTAGCTATAAAAATAGTATCCTTTTCTTGATTAGAAATACTGTCTTTTTCTGTTTGAGAAAATACAGAAATGCTAAAAAATAATAGAAGAATTAATTTTTTCATAAATTTAAATATCTAACTCTAAGGCAATTGGACAATGGTCTGAGTGTTTGGCTTCTGGTAAAATATAAGCTCTTTTAATTTTATCTTTTAAAGGTGCTGCAACCATAGCATAATCTAAACGCCATCCTTTATTATTTGCTCTTGCATTGGCTCTATAACTCCACCAAGAAAATTGCTGAATTCCTTGATTTAAATACCTGAAACTATCTATAAATCCATTATTGATAAATTCGCCAATCCAAGTTCTTTCTTCTGGTAAGAAACCAGAAACTCCCTTCATTTTTGGGTTATGAATGTCTATTTCTTCATGACAAATATTATAATCTCCACAAATAACTAAGTTCGGAATTTCTTGTTTTAAATTATTGATGTAATCTTGAAACTCATCCATATAATTCAGCTTAAAATTAAGTCTTGCTAAATTTGTACCTGAAGGTAAGTAGAGGCTCATAATAGAAACATTGTCAAAATCTACACGCAGGTTTCTACCTTCAAAATCCATAGTTTCTATACCTGTTCCATACTCGATATGATTTGGTTTTTCTTTACAGAAAATAGCTACAGAAGAATATCCTTTCTTTTGTGCAGAAAACCAATAATGATAAGGATAGCCAGCAGCTTTAAAAGCATCTAAATCTAATTGATCTTTATGTGCTTTGGTTTCTTGTATGCAAATTACATCTGGATTTGCAGCTTGCAACCAATCTAAAAAACCCTTTTTTAAAGCGGCTCTAATTCCGTTTACGTTGTATGATATTATTTTCATTTAAGCCTCTTTTAACTTTCCAAAAAGGGAAAAAATTAGTTCTCTAAATTAATTGATTATTATTTTTTCTAAATTATCTAATTCCATATTAATACTAGACATATTTAAAAAATTTGAAGATTCTATATTATAAATTGCAAACTTTTGTTTTTTATGTTCTTTTTTAATATCAATTCTTTCTGTATATTTTATGAAAATTTGAGAATTAGAATTTATAAATTCAAAGTTATCAATATTTATATTACTTGTAATTTTCACTAGATTTTTACCATTTAAATCAGAAAGGTATAAATCATGATAATCAGCAGAATTTATTTTATCATCTTTGTTACTGTCTTCAAAAGCAATTAAGTAAGCAATATACTTTACAGTTTTATCTATTTCATCTTTTTTTAGATTATAATCTTTTCTTTGAGGTTCAATTTCTAGAATAGATGCTTTCTTTTTTAATAATGATGTAATAACTTGATAGTTTTCATCTAAAAAAATAACATTTACATATTTTAAAAGAGCATCACCAATATCGTTAGCTACAGAAACAGCCTCATATATTTGTTTTTCCTCTTCATAAGTCATTAAAGAAATTGGTAAATATTTATTTTTAGAATTATATAATTCATTAGGTTGATAAAATTTTAAACCTTGTAAAGCTAAACTATCTTTTTTTGCTTTTTTAAATTCATCACCAATAATAATTCCATCTGGAAAGCTTCTCTCTTTTGGAAAAAAATCTTTAGCTATTTGGTAAATGCCGAAACCTAAAAGAATAGGTAATAGTAATCCATTTAAAATGATGAGAAATTTTATAAATTTATTCGTGATTTTCATTTAATCTATAATAATGGGTTCTTTTAAAAAAATCCAAGTAATCTGTTTTACTTTTCCTGTTTGTGTTTGTATTATTTTTCTTCTTGGTGATAATACAAAGGCTAATGTTGTAGAAAATGTAGCTCTTAAAAATGGACTTTCTACTTTAAATAAAACATCTATTAAGAAATAAAATATAACAAAAAAGAAGCATAGAATAAGTGCTGGATATTTTGCAATTTTTTTCATATTACAATTGCATCTCAGGGATCTCTCCATTTACAACCAAAGTACCTTCTGTAGCATTTTTAATTTCTTCTACAGAAACTCCTGGAGCTCTTTCTAATAAATGAAAAGCATTATCTTTTACTTCTAAAACTGCTAAATTAGTAACTACTTTTGTAACACATCCCACACCTGTTAATGGTAAGGAACATTGCTTTAAAATCTTAGATTCTCCTCTTTTATTTGTGTGCATCATAGCCACAATAATATTGTCTGCAGAGGCTACTAAATCCATAGCACCACCCATACCTTTTACCATTTTTCCTGGAATTTTCCAGTTGGCAATATCTCCATTTTCTGCAACTTCCATGGCTCCTAAAATAGTTAAGTGAACGTGTTTACCACGAATCATGGAAAAACTTGTAGCAGAATCAAAAAAACTAGCTCCTGGCATTGTGGTTATAGTTTGTTTCCCTGCATTAATAATGTCTGCATCTTCTTCTCCTTCAAAAGGAAAAGGTCCCATTCCTAAAACACCATTTTCAGATTGAAATTCAACTTCTATATCATCTCTTACATAGTTTGCAACCAATGTTGGAATTCCGATTCCTAAATTTACATAGAAACCATCTTGAACTTCTTGAGCAATTCTTTTCGCTATTCCGTTTTTGTCTAACATATTATTAATTTGAAAATTCGTTGATTTGAAAATTTATTAATTCCAATATTGTGAAAATAATTAGCTTTTAGATGATGAAATAATTTTACTTATTATTTTAATAATTATAGTTAACTCTTCAAACATTTTTTCATCTGGGTTTTGATAAAATTCTGACGCTTTACATAGTTTTAACCAATATTCTACTTCATCTGCTTCTTTTGCTGCAATTTTAAATTTATGGATAAAATCTCTTTTACTTTCTGCGTTTTGAGCTTCCCTTGTATTTGCCCCAATTGATGTTCCACTTCTAAAAATTTGAGAAGCCATCTCAAACCTATTTGTACTTCTTACTAATTCTGAATAGGCAATGATTTTTAGAGCAAATTCGAATGTTAAATCTACAATTACATTCTTTTTATCATTTCTCATAATTTTCAAATCATCAAATTAAAGCATTTTAAAATTATTTTCTTACTGTTCTCTGCTCAATTCTTTTCTCATAATTTGTTCCTTGAAAAATTCTTTGTACAAATATTCCAGGAATATGAATATTGTTTGGATCTAACTCTCCAACTGGCACTAACTCTTCTACTTCTGCAACAGTAATGGTTGCAGCACCACACATATTTGGGTTAAAATTTCTTGATGTTCCTTTAAAAACTAAATTACCAGCAGCATCTCCTTTCCAAGCTTTTACAAAAGCAAAATCTGCTTTAAATGCAGGTTCTAAAACATACATTTTCCCATCAAACTCTCTGGTTTCTTTGCCTTCTGCAACTTCAGTCCCATAACCTGCAGGCGTGTAAAATGCTGGAAAACCTGCTTGAGCTGCTCTACATTTTTCTGCTAAAGTTCCTTGTGGTGTTAGCTCTACCTCTAATTCTCCTGACAACATTTGGCGTTCAAATTCGTCATTTTCGCCTACATAAGAAGAAATCATTTTTTTAATTTGTTTATTTTGAAGCAATAAACCCAATCCAAAATCATCTACACCTGCATTGTTAGAAATACAGGTAACATCTCTTACATTTAATTTAACCAATTCTGCAATGGCATTTTCTGGAATACCACACAAACCAAAACCACCCAGCATTAATGTCATTCCACTTTTTACTCCAGAAAGCGCTTCTTTGACGTTTTTTACTTTTTTGTTTATCATATAAATTATTTTATAATGATTAATAATATCATAACTTAAAAACAACCTTTTCTCAAATTTTAAACAACGTTTTAAAAATGGTTATTTTTACAAAAACCTTAAAAATCTGTATCTTCTTTAGGAGTGATATCTTTTTTATCCTCTCCTTTTTTATCAGATTTATCTTCACAATTTATGTTGATTGACAAATTTTCTGGTTTTTCAAAATCTTCTTTACTAATATTTAGTGTTTTGTCTGCATAACATTTTTGCATAAATAATGCCCAAGAAGGTAAAGACATTGTTGCTCCTTGCCCTTTTTCTATACCTGCAAAGTGTGTTGATCTATCTTCTCCTCCAGTCCAAACTCCTGTTACTAAATTGGGTACAATTCCCATAAACCAACCATCTGATTGGTTTTGAGTTGTACCAGTTTTACCAGCAATAGGGTTTGTAAATTTATACGGATGTCCTGTAACATAACCTGGTTTTTTCCAAGGTAAACGCAAACGAACTCCAGAACCAGATTCTGTTACCCCTTTTAATAAATCTAAAACTACATAGGCAGATTCTTCGCTTAAAACCTCTTTAGTTTCTGGCGTAAATTCTTGTAAAACTGTTCCGTTTTTGTCTTCTATTCTTGTTAAAATCATTGGTGCTACTCGTAAACCTTTGTTGGCAAACGTAGAGTATGCACTTACCATTTCTAAGAGAGATAAATCTACAGCACCCAAAGCAATAGATGGGTTTGCTTGAATATCGCTTTCTATTCCTGCAGATGTTGCCAAACGTACAACGTTTTGAGGAGAAACCATGTCTATTAATCTTGCAGACATTGTATTTACAGAACCTGCTAAACCATCTTTTAGTGTTAACATTCCTCCATATTTATCATTAGAATTATCTGGTTTCCATTCTTCTGGAATACCATATTTACCTTTTGGAATGGTATAAGGTGTGTTTGGATATTCATCACAAGGAGATAATTTTAATTGATTAATAGCAGTTGCATATACAAATGGTTTAAAGGTAGAACCTACTTGTCTTTTTTGTTGGGCAACTGCATCATATTTAAAATGTTTGTTATTAATACCTCCAACCCATGCTTTTATATGGCCAGATTGTGGCTCTATTGATAATAATCCAGAACGTAAAAAGTATTTGTAATATCTTATAGAATCGTTTGGAGACATGATTGTATCTATATCACCTTTCCAAGAAAAAACTTTCATTTTGGTTTTTTTATTAAAAACTTTAGTGATGTATTTTTCTGATTTACCATGATTTTTTAAACGTTTATATCTATCAGAATTTTTCTTTCCTCTTTCTATAATCATTTTTATTTGATCTTTATCTATATCATAAAAAGGGGCTGTTTTATTTCTTTTTTGCTCTTTAAAAAAGTAAGTCTGTAAATTTGACATGTGCTCTTTTATAGCTTCTTCTGCATATTGCTGCATTTTAGAGTCTATTGTTACGTAAATTTTTAAACCATCTGTAAAAATATTGTATTCTTCTCCATTTGGTTTTGGATTATTCTGCACCCATTTTCTTAAAACTTTTTGCAAGTGAGCTCTAAAATATGTTGCATAGCCCTCATCATGACTTTCTGGAGTATAATTTATTTTTAAAGGTAATTTTTGTAATGAATCTTTCTGCTGTTTTGTAATAAAACCATTTTTTAACATTTGTGCAAAAACAACATTTCTTCTTTTTAACGATTTATCTTTAGAGATTTCTCTATGAGGATTGAATTGTCTTGGGTTTTTTAACATGGCAACAAGTATTGCAGATTCTTGAAGATCTAAATCTTTAGCTTCTTTACCAAAATAAATTCTTGCTGCAGAACGAATACCAGATGCATTAAATAAAAAACCTTGTGTATTTAAATACATTGCAATTATTTCTTGTTTTGTGTATTGACGTTCTAATTTTGTTGCAACAATCCATTCTTTCATTTTTTGAAGAATTCTTTTAAAAATGTTTCTTGAAGCTTTTTTTGTAAATAAATTTTTAGCTAATTGTTGCGTAATTGTACTTGCTCCACCACCAGCACCAAATTTAGAAATAGCTCTTGCAAGGCCTCTAAAATCAATTCCAGAATGTTCATAAAAGCGTTCATCTTCTGTTGCTATTAAGGCTTTTACTAAATTATCTGGTAAATCTTTAAACTTAATTGGAGTTCTATTTTCTGTAGCATATTTACCAATTGTTTTTCCATCAGAAGAAATTACTTCTGTAGCCAAATTGGTTTGTGGGTTTTCTAACTCTTCAAAGGTTGGTAAAGAACCAAAAACACCTAATGAAGCAAGTATAAACAGTAAAATAATTACTGAAAACCCTCCAAAAACAATACCCCAAAACCATTTGATGTATTTCTTAAAATTTGTTGTTTTCTTTTTTTTCATTTTAATTTGGATTTTTCGACAAAGTCGAAATTTCATATTTTTCTAATTTCCCTAAAATTTAGAAGCTAATCTAATTTTTCTATACTAAAACCAACATCTTGAATTCCTTTTAAATATTCAATTGGATTCACTTCTCCATTTTTTCGCATTGCATGACGCACACTAAACAGAAATTTACCTTTTGATGGAAATGCTTTCTTTTCTTTGTAAAATAATTTATTCTCTTTAATTTCTGTAAGTCCTGTTCCTAAAAATCTGCCTGTTTCATCTGCCATTAGATATTGCAAAGTATCTACAACTTTTGTTCCATTAGGAAAACTTAACTCTGTTATTAAATACAAATTACTAAACTCATAATCATGATTACTTCTAATATTGATAAACAAATTTTTTGGAGAAATTGAGTCTTTTATATCAAATTGAAACAACACTCTTTCGTTTGCTTTCCAACCTTTACTATCTATAGATTTATATTGATTAAAATCAGTTTTATTATCGCAAGAAAATATCAAAAAAACAGTTAATAAAACAATTGAAAAGTTATTTTTTCTCAGTATTGTTATCATTTTTAGGGTTATTGTTTTTACGATTTCTATTATTATTTCTCCTTGGTTTGTTCTTCTTTTTTACCTCTGCCTGTGGTGAATTTTGGTTTCCATTTGGCTTGGTTTTTTGTTGCTGATTTGGTTGCTTTTTAGCCTGAAGTTTTCTCTTTTGATTTGGTTTTTGCTGTGTGTTATTGGCAGCAACTCCAACAGGTTTTTTCTTGTTTCTATTTCTGTTATTCCTTCTTTTTTTATGGCTTTTAGGAGCATCGAAACGTGTTAAACTATCTTGTCCAACTGCATCTTCGAAATCTACTTTTTCTGGAATTACAACATCAGATTCATATTCTTCTAACGTTGCAGATTTCTCATTATTTTTATTGAGTTCTATTATTTCTAACACTTGTTCTAAAGTAAGTCGAAACCATTTAAAACGTTCTTCTTTGTAAGTATACCAAAGATGATTTTTAAAAATATCCATCTTAACAAAAACTGCCTCTCCTTTCTCTGTTTTTAAAACCAAATCTTGCTTTGGAAAAGGTTTTAAAGCATCTAAATAAGTATCTAACTCAAAGTTTAAACAACATTTTAATTTACCACATTGTCCTGCCAACTTTAACGGATTTAAGGACAATTGTTGGTAACGTGCTGCAGAAGTAGTTACTTTTCTAAAATCTGTTAACCATGTAGAACAACATAATTCTCTACCACAAGAACCTACACCTCCTAATCTGGCTGCTTCTTGTCTTGCGCCTACTTGTTTCATTTCTACACGAATTGAAAACGCGCTTGCCAAATCTCTAATTAACTGTCTAAAATCTACTCTTGCATCTGCAGTATAATAAAATGTAGCTTTGTTTCCATCTCCTTGATATTCTACATCAGACAATTTCATTTGTAAACCCAAACGTCCTAAAATTTCTCTTCCTTTACGCTGTGTTTCTTCTTCTTTTGCTCTTGCTTGTTGCCAAATATCTATATCTCTTTGGCTAGCTTTTCTGTAGATTTTCTTTACATCTTCATGGTCTTCAGTAATTTTGCGCTTTTTCATTTGCACTTTTACCAATTCTCCTGCCAAAGAAACAGTGCCAATATCGTGTCCTGGAGAACCTTCTACAGCAACAATATCTCCCATAGTTATGGGTAAATTATCTGGGTTTTTATAAAAATGTTTTCTTCCGTTTTTAAAACGGACTTCAAAAATATTAAAACGTTCTTGTCCTGAAGGCAATGTCATGTTAGACAACCAATCGAAAACGGCTAGTTTATTACTACCACTTCCACAAGTTCCTGTTCCACAATTTCCATTACTTTTGCAACCTTTTGGTACTCCATTTTCTGTTGTACCACAACTTCCACATGCCATTTAAGTAAATATATTTTAGTTGGTTACTGGTTATTTGTTTTTGGTTGATGGCCTAAAACCAAAAACCTGCAACAAAAAACTACAAACCAATAAAGTTCATAATTTGATTATCAGATTGATATAAACACACAATCTTATCTTCACTAATCTGTAAATATACGCATTCTAAAAGAATGATAAAATAGCTAAATAACAGTTATCTAAATTATTTTGCGTTGTAAGATTATGTAACTAATATACGTTGCAAGTATTATTAATTATTGTGCTTTTTAGAATTTGTAGGTTTTAAATTAGAATTGGTTTTTAATCAAAATTGTTTAAAATACTTTTTTTTGTTAATTTTTAAACTATATGTTATAAAAAAACTCACCGAAAATGGTGAAATTTAATGAGAATTCGAAAAAAGTTTGTGTTTAACTGGCTCTTTCATTTTTTTTTTTATATGTTTAAATGTTTTTAAGTGAAAAACTGATCATTTTTTAGTTAAAAACTTGCTAGCAAAAAGAAGAATGTTTTAAAAATTGCGCACATTCTTTTTTAAAATTTTATTAAGAACTTTAACAAGAAGATATTCTTGTATGACTTTTTGAATGCTACAAATGCGTTCTAACAATTAATTTAATAATTTTTAAAATATTTATAATGAAAAAAATAATATTAATTTTTGCTCTATTTTTTGCAGTTTCAGGAACATTTGCAAATGAAGAAAATAAATCTAATCCTGAAAAAGTAACTACGAAACAATTAAGTAATAAAACTTTAAAGATTACTAATATTTTAGAAGATTGCGTTATAACTACGGAAACAAAAATAGAAATGAATGGCGAACTTGTTGTTGCTTCTGGAACAATCTTAAGGATAGAAGGCATGTCTTGTGATTCGTTTTTCCAAATGATAATGGATGCTTTTTAAAATCAAGCCCGATTTAAAAATCGGGCTAAAATAAATTAGAATGATAATTAAAATAACTAAAGTATTTTTATGCCTGTTTTTAACAAATAACTTTTACAGCCAGATTGGTAAAATAGAATATTACACATTTACAAAAAATACTGTTGATACCACAGCAATAAGAAGCTATCTATTATTTAATCAAAAAGAATCTCTTTTTGTATGGAAATCTTTAAAACAAAATATCGAAAAATCTAAAGAAGCTTCATCAAATGAAAAAAAGAAAGTCAACGTTAAAATAGTTTATAAAGATACTATTGGAACAAGGGTATATAATAATTATAATGATAAAATATTAATTTTAAGAGAACCTATTTTAGATAAAAATTATAAAGTCATTGACAATAAATTTAAATTAAAATGGAAATTAATAGATGAATATAAAAAAATTGGTAGTTTTAATTGTCAAAAAGCAGAAACATTTTTTAGAGGCAGAACTTATCACGCTTGGTTTACTACAAAAATACCTATACCATCAGGACCATGGAAACTTAATGGACTCCCTGGGTTAATTATTGAAGCATACGATAAAAACAGAGAGGTTAATTTTCTTTTTAAAAAATATACTAGTAATAAAAATAATAAAGAATTACTTAGAATCAAAATTGATGAATTTACTATTTCTATGCAAGATTTTGTAGAAAAAAAAGACAAAGAATATCGTAATATAATATCTCAAGCATTACTAAAATTACCAAGAGGGGTTAAAATTATAGAATCAAAATCATTAAAGAGGTCAGGTATTGAACTAAAATATGAATGGGAAGAGGAATTAAAAGAAAACTAAAACTTCTTTACTTATTACTTACTTTAATGCTTTTCCAAAATTTTTGTTTCTCACAAACCCAAATTTATGGTATCATTAAAGACACTAAAAGCAACTTGTTTTCTGTAAGTGTTGTTTTAAAAGACAGCACAAACAACAACATTGTAGATTACACTTATACCTCAAAAAATGGAATTTACCAAATTAGCACTTCAATAAAAGGTAAAATAAACATTACTTTTTCTTCTTTAGGCTACAAAACAAAATCGATTGGTTTTGAAATTACTAATCAAAAAAACATAAAAATAGATGCTATTTTAGAAGAAAAACCTTTTGAACTAAATGAAATTATTATTGAAGCCGAAAAAGACATCAAAATAAAAAAGGACACTATTACTTTTAAAACCAAGTTTTTTGTAAATGGCACAGAACAAACTGTAGAAGACTTGCTTAAAAAAATACCTGGTTTAAATATTGATAGCCAAGGCACTATAAAAGTGGGCAACCAAGAAATAGAAAAATTAATGATTGATGGTGATGATTTGTTTGAAAAAGGGTATAAAATACTTTCTAAAAATATGCCTGCTTACCCAATTGATGAAGTAGAGGTTTTAAAAAGATATTCTAACAATCGTTTATTAAAAGGTGTAGAAGAAAGTAATAAAGTGGCTTTAAATTTAAAATTAGACGAGAAGTCTAAACGTATTTGGTTTGGGAATATAGAAACAAGTATTGGAAACCATAATTGTTATGAGTTAAAAGGAAACTTAATGAATTTTGGCAAGAAAAATAAGTTTTACTTTTTTACAAATCTAAACACAACTGGGTATGATGCTACAGGTGATATTGAAAACTTAATTCGCCCTTATCGTGTAAACCAAACTGCTAGTATAGGAGACAATCAAAGTGTAAATTCACTATTAAATTTATCACCAAATACAAATAATCTTAATTTTAAAGAAAGCAGAACCAACTTTAATAATGCAGAGTTATTGTCTTTAAACGCAATTTTTAACCCAACCAAAAAACTAAAAATTAAAACCTTAGGCTTTTTTAATTGGGATGAAAATGATTTTTCTAAAAATACTATAAATATTGTAAATGCGAATGGCACAAACTTTACAAACTCAGAAAATCATCTACTACAAAACAATAAACGTATCGCTTTTGGTAAATTAGATGTTACTTATAACATTTCTAAAACGAAAATGCTAGAAACTACAACCAAGTATAACAATGGTAATTTTAACGACAATTCCAGCTTATTATTTAATGGTAATTCTACTATAGAAAGTTTACAACATCAAAACACTCTATGGGATCAAAAAATAAGTTACAGCAATAAGTTTAAAGAAAAAAAAGTGTTTTTATTAACAGGGCGTTTTATCAATGAAAAAACACCTCAAAACTACAGTATAAATCAATTCTTTTATCAAGAGTTATTTCCTTCAAATAAAAATGCCAATAATGTAAATCAGCAAAGTACCAACCAAATGCAATTTATTGGTATAAATACACATTTATTAGACCGAAAAGAAAATGGAAACCTATTAGAATTACAAATAGGAAATGAATTTAGAAAAGACAAATTACAGAGCACATTTTCTCTCCTAGAAAATAATACCATTATAAATCAACCAAATGGTTATCAAAACCTAACCAATTATCAAGTAAACGATTTGTACCTTAAAAGTAAGTACCGATTAAAAATTAAAGATTTTGGAATTGTGGGTAAATTAGATCTGCATCAGCTTTTTAATCGTTTAAATAACAACAATACAATGAGTACTCAAAATATAGTATTCATCAACCCAACTATAGGTTTTGATTGGAAAATAAATCATAAAAATAAAATTACTTCTTCTTATGCTTACAATACTACAAATGCAAAAATTATAGATGTGTTTAGTAATTTTGTTTTAACGGGTTTTCGTTCTTTTACTAAAGGAAATGGTAATTTTAACCAGTTAGATGCTTCGAGTGTCTTTGTTAATTATCAACTAGGTAATTGGAGTGATAGGTTTTTTGCCAATACGTTTATTTTGTATAGTAAAAATCACGACTTTTTTTCTACAAATACAATTCTACAACAAAACTTTACACAAACAGAGAAAATACTTATTAAAGACCGAGAATTTATAAGTGTAAATTCTAAATTAGATTATTATTTAAAGTTTATCTCGTCCAACTTGAAAGTAGATTTAGGCTATACAAAAAGTGAATTTAAGAATATTGTAAACAACTCTAATTTAAGGCTTGTAAGGTCTTATAACTATAACTATGGTTTAGAACTTCGTTCTGGTTTTAAAGGAATTTTTAATTACCATATTGGCACAAAATGGACAACAACAGAAATAGAAACTACCATAAACAATTCGTTTACAGATAATGTGAGTTTTTTAGATTTGTCGTTTATTTTTAATGACAAATTAGATGTTCAAATACAATCTGAACGTTACTTTTTTGGAAACCTACAAACCGATAACACCTATTATTTTTTAGATTTTGATGCAAGATATAAAATCTTAGAAAATAAACTGACTTTAGGGATTACTGGTAGAAATCTATTTAATACAGAAAAGTTTAGAAATTTTTCTGTCAGCGATATTGGAAATTCTACCACCGAATATAGACTACTACCAAGATTTGTACTCTTAAAAATGGAATATCGTTTTTAAAAATTACCTCTTAAACTTCAACACTTCACTTCTCCCTTTTTTAAAGATTTTGTTGCTATTGCCTTTGCCTTTTCTCAATTCTTTTTGGGCTTCGTAAGGAAGATGAATAATTTCTTGACAATCTGTAGAGCAGGTATTTTCCATTTTTTCTGAACACTCATCACATTGAATAAACAATAAATGACAAGCTTCATTTGCACAATTGGTATGTGTATCGCAAGCTTTTCCACATTGATGGCAATTAGAAATTACATCGTCTGTAATTTTTTCTGCTCTTCTATGATCAAAAACAAAATTCTTACCAATAAATTTATTTTCAATCCCTTCTGCTTTTACTTGACGAGTGTATTCTATAATTCCGCCTTCTAATTGAAAAACGTTTTTAAAACCCTTGTGCTTGTAATAAGCTGATGCTTTTTCGCAACGAATACCTCCTGTACAATACATTAATAAATTCTTGTCTTCTTTGTTGTCTTTTAAATTTTCTTCAATAATATCTAAAGAATCTCTAAAGGTATCTACATCTGGAGTTACAGCTCCATCAAAATGCCCAATTTCACTCTCATAATGGTTGCGCATATCCACACAAATTGTATCAGGGTTTGCCAACATTTCATTAAATTCTTTCGCATTTAAATGTACACCTTTGTTAGTAACATCAAAAGTATCATCATTTAAACCATCTGCTACAATTTTATTTCTAACTTTAACTTTTAATTTTAAAAAAGATTTATTGTCTTGCTCTATGGCAATATTTAAACGAATATCTTTTAAAAAAGAAATACTGTCTAATTGATCTTTTAAAGCATATAAATTTTCTGATGGTACTGAGAGTTGAGCGTTAATCCCTTCATAAGAAACATAAATTCTACCTAAAACATCTAAAGCATCCCATTCTAAGAATAACTTGTCTCTAAGTAATTGTGGGTTTTCTATCCTGTGGTATTGATAGAATGAAATTGTAAGACGGTCTTTACCAGCCTCATCTATTAATGCAGCGCGTTCTTTTGCGCTTAACTTATTGTACAGTTGCATGCTATACCAATTAAATTAAACTTAAAACTTTTTGCAAATGTAGTTAAATATTTTATAACTAAAACCTACAAGTAAAAAAATATAAGGTATTGATTTTCAATAAAAAACAACTACATCGTTTTCTTAAATATTTTATAAAACCTAACTTTTATCATGTTTTAAAAATTGCTTCAAAAGTAAATTTGTTGTCAAGTAAAAGGATACATAAAAACTTAAAATATAAAGTAATGGAATTAGAGGAAATTACCTTAGAAAAACCACAAGAAAACAACTTTAAAGAAGGGGTTTGGAATACATCTATTAATGTTAGAGATTTCGTTTTCAAAAACATTACTCCTTATTATGGAGATGATACTTTTTTAGTAGGATCTACTCAAAAAACACAAAAACTTTGGGAAGTTTGTAAAGAAGGTATGCAACAAGAAAGACAAAACAATGGTGTACACTCTGTAGATACAGAAACCATTTCTGGTGTTGCAAACTTTGGTGCAGGTTATATAGATAAAGAAAATGAAGTAATTGTTGGTTTACAAACAGATGGTTTGCTAAAAAGAGCGATGAAACCTTTTGGAGGTTACAAAGTAGTTCAAAAAGCGTTAGAAGAGCATGGTTTAAAACCAAGTGAAGATATTAATGAGCTATTTACAAAATATGTAAAAACACATAATGATGGTGTTTTTGATGCCTACAATGCAGAAATAAGAAAATTCCGTTCTTTAGGATTTTTAACTGGTTTACCAGACAATTATGCTCGTGGAAGAATTATTGGAGATTACAGACGTGTGGCTTTATATGGAATTGATAAATTAATCGAAACTAAAAAAGAAGACCTTAACAATATAGAAGGCCCAATGACAGATGCTGTTATTCGTTTAAGAGAAGAAGTTTCTGAGCAAATTAGAGCCTTAAAAGATATGATTACAATGGGTAATCATTATGGGTTAGAATTAAATCGTCCTGCAGAAAATGCACAAGAAGCTGTACAATGGACATATATGGCATATTTAGCTGCTGTAAAAGAGCAAGATGGAGCTGCAATGTCTTTAGGAAATGTGTCTACATTCTTAGATATTTTTATAGAAAAAGACCTTGAAGCTGGTTTAATTACAGAAGATGAAGCTCAAGAATATATTGATCAGTTTGTGATGAAATTAAGAATGGTTCGTCACTTAAGAATGGCTGCTTATGATGAAATTTTTGCTGGAGACCCAACTTGGGTAACAGAAGCAATTGGTGGAATGTTAAATGATGGTAGAACAAAAGTTACCAAAACTGCGTATCGTTTTTTAAATACTTTATACAACTTAGGACCATCACCAGAACCAAATATTACTGTGCTTTGGTCTCCAACTTTACCGCAAAATTTTAAAAATTTCTGTGCAAAAGTTTCTATTGATACGTCTTCAATTCAGTTTGAAAATGATGATTTGATGCGAGAGTTAAGAGGTTCTGATGATTATGGAATTGCTTGTTGTGTTTCTTACCAAGAAATAGGGAAACAAATTCAGTTTTTCGGAGCAAGAACCAACTTAGCCAAAACATTATTATTAGCTATTAATGGTGGTAAATGTGAAATTACAGGAACGCAAATGGTAGATGGTATAGAACCTTGTAATTGTGAAGTTTTAGACTTTGACAAAGTGATGAAAAACTTTAAAATAGCAATGACCAAAGTAGCAAAAGTGTACAATGATGCTATGAACATCATCCATTATATGCACGATAAATATTACTACGAAAAAGCACAAATGGCATTAATTGATACCAATCCTCAAGTAAATATTGCTTATGGTATTGCAGGTTTATCTATTGTTGCAGACTCTTTATCAGCTATAAAATACGCAAAAGTAAAACCAATTAGAAACGAACAAGGTTTAACTGTAGATTTTAAAATTGAAGGTGAATTCCCTAAATATGGAAATGATGATGATAGCGTAGATATTTTCGCTCATAATGCTGTAGAAGACTTTAATAACGAGTTAAAAAAGTTAAAAGTATACAAAGATGCAGAACCAACCATGTCTGTATTAACCATTACTTCTAATGTAGTGTATGGTAAGAAAACAGGAGCTACTCCAGATGGAAGAGCTTTAGGTGTTCCTTTTGCTCCAGGTGCAAACCCAATGCATGGGCGAGATACTAATGGTGCAATTGCTTCTCTAAACTCAGTTGCCAAGATAGATTATAAAGATTCTCAAGACGGAATCTCTAATACATTTTCAATTGTCCCAAAATCTTTAGGTTCAAATCAAGAAGACAGAATAGACAATTTAGTTGCTGCTTTAAATGGTTATTTTGAGCATGGAGCACAACACTTAAATGTAAATGTATTAGACAAAGAAACTTTATTAGATGCCATGGATCATCCAGAAAATCATCCTCAATTAACGATTAGAGTTTCTGGATATGCAGTTAATTTTATCCGATTAACAAAAGAACAACAAATGGAAGTTATTTCGCGTTCGTTCCACGAATCTATGTAGTCTTTTTATGTATTTCTCAAGGGATTCAAAAATTAGAATTAACTCTTTATAGAGTTTGCTTTTCAAAAGAAGAAGCTCAATAAATATTTTTTGAATCCCTTTCTTTTCAATTTAAATTTTACATTATCAAAATAAAAGAGAACATATTAAATGTGCATTCTATCGAGTCTTTTGGCACACATGATGGTCCAGGAATTCGATTAGTCATTTTTTTGCAAGGTTGTAAATTAAAGTGCCAATATTGCCACAATCCAGATACTATAGATACTCATGGAGGAGAGGAATATCATATTGAAGATTTGGTAAAAAAAGCAGTAAATATGAAATCTTACTTTGGCAATAAAGGCGGAGTTACAGTTTCTGGTGGAGAGCCAGTTTTACAAGCTCACAATCTTATCCCCTTTTTTAAAAGGCTAAAAGAAGAAGGTATTCATACCAATTTAGATACCAATGGTAGAATTTTAAACCATCCTGTTAAAGAGTTGTTAGATGAATATACAGATTTGGTGATGTTAGATATTAAACACATGACAGAAGAAGGTTTTCAGAAAATTACGGGAGTACAAAACAAAGAAACCACATTCAACTTTGCAAAATATAGAGAAGCATCAGGTAAAAAAATGTGGTTGCGTTATGTGTTAATTCCTGGAATTACAAACACTCCTGAATTACTACATCAATTAGGAGATTATTTTAAAGATTACAAAACTATAGAACAAATAGAGCTGCAACCTTACCATAAATTAGGTATCCATAAATGGGATGCTTTGGGTTGGGAATATGAGTTAAAAGATGTTAGAGAAAACACCCAAAAGGAATTAGATGAAGCAGCTAATATATTGAGTAACTATTTTCAGAAAGTAAAAATTAACTAAAGAATTTTATTATGAATTCAAAAAAAATAAAAAACAGATGGCTTATTGCAGCATCAGCAGTAGGAATCCATATTTCTATTGGCTCTGTATATGCTTATTCTGTAATGACAAACCCTGTAAAAGATGTTTTTGAAGTAGAAGGAAGTGTTATTAAATGGGCATTTAAAATCGCTATTTTATTATTAGGTTTATCTGCAGCATTTTTAGGAAGATGGGTAGAAAAAGTAGGTCCAAAAATTAGTGGAACTACAGCAGGAATTTTTTACGGAGTAGGAATTTTAGGCTCTGGATTAGCAGTCCAAATCGAATCTTTATGGCTATTCTACTTATGTTATGGTGTTATTGGCGGAATTGGTTTAGGTTTAGGATATATTACACCTGTAAGTACTTTAGTAAAATGGTTTCCAGACAGACGTGGTTTGGCAACAGGAATGGCAATTATGGGTTTTGGTTTTGCTGCTTTAATTTTTGGGCCAGTAATGGCAAAATTATTTGAAACAGTTGGTGTTTCTAATGCGTTTTATGTATTAGGAGTTATTTATATGGTATTGATTTTATCATCTGCAAGATATATAGAAAGACCTCCTGCAGATTATGTTCCTGAAGGATTTAGTACAGAAGAAGGAAAAACTATCAAAGAAGATATTTCTAATGTTACTGCAAATGAATCTTTAAAATCACCTCGCTTTTATTACATCTGGATTATGATGTTTATAAACATTGCTTGTGGAATTGCAATTATATCTGCAGCAAGTCCAATGATGCAAGAAAAGTTAGACTATACCCCTATGCAAGCAGCAGCCATTGTTGGTTTTATTGGAGTTTTTAATGGTTTAGGTAGAATAACTTGGTCTACATTGTCTGATTATTTAGGACGTGCAAATACCTTTATCATCTTTTTTGCTTTTCAAATTTTAGCCTTTTATTTCTTGCCAAAAATTGGAATAGAAAGTGTTTTCTTAATTATACTTTTTACTGTAATTACAATGTATGGAGGTGGTTTTGCAATGCTACCTGCCTTTTTAGGCGATTTATTTGGTACCAAACAATTAGGCGCAATCCATGGAATGGTTTTAGCTGCTTGGGGATTAGCAGGAGTTATTGGCCCAACTATTTACGATATGGTTAAAGAACAAACAGGTTCTTTAGATACAACTCTTATGATTTTCGCTGGATTATTTATAGTCGCTTTAATTGTATCTATTTTGATGAAAGTATCCATCACAAAATCAGAAAAGTTGAAAAAACTGAAATTAAGCATGGCTGCTTAGTCTATAATTCTAATATAATTAAAAAAGCCACCAAGAATTTATAGGATCTTGGTGGCTTTTATTAGCTTTTTAAATAAAATATTAAAGTTATTTAGCCAATACTTTAAAGTCGTCAACCATATAAGCGCCATCTAAAGTTGTATCTGTTCCAGAACCAGTATATTTAAATGCTACATATAAATTTCCTGAAAAAGAAGAAACATCTACTAAGCCAGCGTCTTTAAATTGATACCAAGAATCTGCTTGTGTAGGTAAATTTACACTAACAGTTTGCCAAGTTGCAGCAGTTACGTTTGTACCATCAAAATCTGTAGAAACTAAAACTTCTAATGTATTTTGATCTGATTCTAAATGGTGTTGTGCCAACTGGAAATTAACAAAAACGCTAGTTCCTGCACTTAAATCTATTTTAGGAGAAATTAACCAACCTACATTTACTGCATCATTTGTTTTAAATCCACTAAATTCTGCATATCCATTTCCTCTAAAAATTTGCTCTGTCCATAATTCTTTTCCTGTTTCTGCAAAGTTGGTCCAATTTGGAAAATTAAAATTAGAATTGTCTGTACCAGAATCAAAATTTTCTTCATAAACAACTGAGAAATCTTTAATATCTAAAGGAGTACATCTACCTCCATCCATTTTAACATCTTTTACATCATTTAAAGCCAAAACAATATCACTACCATTAAATGTTTTTGCAACAACACCTGCAATAGAACCTCCTCCTGAAGGAATTCCATTACTTTTAAAACTGGCAAATGCACTAGTTTCTAAAATAAAGTTTGTATAACCAAAACCTTCGCAAGACTCTAAAGTTCTTTTTGTATCAAACCTATCATTAGGATCTACAAAAGGCTTACCAGCTAAAGCTGTAGGAAATTGAGCATCGTTTACTTGAACAAATAAACCAACATGACTATTGTTTATTGCTGAAAATTTAACCACTAAAGGAACAATTGTTTCTGTATTTTTTGCTCTTAAAATTTGTTTTTCAACTTGATTTAAAGACAAATTTTCTACTTCATTATCTACATTTCCACTACCACCAATTGTTACAATACCATCTCCAGAACGAACTTCTCCAATATACAATCCTTTTAAGTTGATGTAAATTTCTCTACCAAAATTAAATTTATTGTAAGAGTCTGTAAGCTCTAAAGCTACTCTTATTGCAGTTGTAGGATTTTCTGCTTTATCTTGAATAAAAAATTCTTTGTAAAAGTTACCTGTTTCATCTGATGATGATACATATCCTTTTACAACAAAATCTGCTGTAATTTCTGTTGCTACATTAGAAACAAAAAGGTCTTTTACTTGTTGTACTGTTTTTAACTCTATTGTATTTGCAGATACACCTTCTAATAATTTATTTAAAGCTGCGTTTTCTTCAGCTCCTAAACTTTCTGGAACTGTAAAATCTCCATCTTCTACACAAGAGGTAAAAGATATGCTAGCTACTAAAGCTAGTAAAATAATGATGAATTTATTTGTTTTCATATTCGTTTAATTTATATTTTAAAATCTTAAATTTATGTTTAAAAAGTAAGTAGCTCCTCTACCATACCAATATCTATTTCCAAAAACAGGAGTGTCTAATGCTTTATCGTCTCTTAATTGTCTGAAATTTGCATTTCTACCTTGTTCAAATCCTCCAGATTTGTATTCTTCTCCAAACAAATTGTTTACAGTTGCAAATACGCTGATAAATTTATCATCAATCTTCCAAGATTTACCTCCAATTAAGTTTACAACCATGTAATCATCAAACTTTTCTTGTTGTAATAATTCTTTTGCCAAAACTGGGTCGTAATCATTAAAAGGTAAGCCATCTGCATCTTCAAAAAAGTTAGATGATCTATTTAAAGGTGCAACATCTACATAAATGTTAGAAAAGAAATTTGTAGTTGCTCCTACCCACCAATAATCTGGGTCTCTATATTCAAAACCTACAGAATAAGCGTTCTGTGGACCAGATGCTAATTTGTAATTCTTTAAGTTAGATACGTAATCTTTAGATCTAAAATCGGCATCAAAACCTCCAACATCTGCAACATCAGATGTTAAATATAAATTAGGATTGTTACCATACGTAAACTGACCTATAGATGCAGCTCCTTTTAACTTTATTGTTGGTGTTACTTGCGCTTCTAAACCTAATTCTAATCCTATATGTTTTCTTTCAATTCCTGATAAGACCTCTTGTACAAAAGCAGTATTATCACCACCAACACCATCAGCAAAATAAAATGATATTTCTGTTGCGTCTGATACATTTGTGTAATAAGCTGTTAATCTTGATGTAATAATTGGGCTTCTAACAATATAACTTAAATCTGTAGTTAGTATTTTTTCGCTTTGTAAATTATCTACAATCGCATTGTTTTCTCTAGAATTGGAAAAAGAGTTTCTAATGGTAGGAGCTTGTGTTAAATATCCTGCATTAAAATCTACTAAATGACGACCTGTTATTTTGTAAGTTAAACCTGCTTTTACACCATAATTTGTAAAATCTATTTTATCTGATTTACCTAAAGATCTATTTTCAAATCTTCCATTTTTATACAATCCTTCTCTTTGGTGTGTGGTTCTTGATACATTTACTGCACCATAAAAATCTACTTTATTGTATTTAAATTGTGCTTGTGTAAATGCACCAATTACATCAGAATTTAATTTAAAATTATATCTAAAAGTATCTCCTTCTCCAACAACTCTATTTGAGTTTAGTAGGTTATTTTGCATTTTATTTTCTGTTTCTGCAAAAGGATTAATATCTAAATAACCTGTACCTCCTAATAAATCTATTACTTCTGCAAAATTATGAGATCGTAATCTTCTGTATTCTAATTTTGCATTTAAAGTAATATTGTCATTAATTTCAGAATTTAAAATGGTATTTATTGATAATTGTTTGTCATCATTTCTGTCTTCATATAAAACATAAGCGTTGTTAGATCCTGCTGCTTTATTTGTAAGGTTTGCATCAATAATTCTTTCCCAATCTAACTGACCATCGTTTATAAAATTCTGTTGTGCTTCATAAGCTCTTGCTAAATCGTTATTTCTTAGCTGAAAACTTGGTAAGTATTGGTAATAAGTTGGACTTGGGTTTGCTCCTCCATTAAAATCTAAACGACTATTTCCTATTTTACCAAATTGATAAGCTACATTGGTTTGTAACGAAGTATTGTCTGACATATCCCAATAATGATTTAACATTAAAATTGGCTCTTCTACTTCTTTTATTCTAGAGTTTGTTTTACGTCCGTTTAAATAACCCCAATAATCATTGTAAGCAATTCCTTTTAAATCGTATACTTCTTGTGTGTTTGGAGATGATTTACCTCTTCTATTTGGTGTAAAAATAGAGGTAAAGTTTATGCTATGATTATCACTAATTTTTTTATCAACAGAGGCAAATAAAGAATATGCATTGTAAGTTGTACCTTCATTAAAACCCTCTAAACCAGCTCTTCTACTTCCAGAAAAAGTAAATGCCCAACCACCTTCTAAAATTCCAGTAGAATGCGTAACCATTAATCTATGTACATAACTTCTGTTAGATGATGAGTACGAAATTCTTGTACCAGCTCTTTGTTCTGATGCTCTTGTATTAATGTTTGTAGAACCTAAAACGCCTCCAAAAGTGTAATTAGATGGTGCTAAACCATTACTAAACTCCTGGTTTCTAAGCACATCATTTAATCCTCCCCAATTGCTCCACTGTGCTCTACCATCAAAAAGTTTGTTCATTTCTATACCATTAATTAGTACTTTACCATTTCCAGAATCTAAACCTTTAATTCTAAAAAACGAAGAACTAAACTCAAAAGCGGCTGTTCTTAAATAAATGTCTCTAGTTGCTTGTAGTAAACCAGATATATTATCTGCTGCACTTGCATCGTCATTTAATTCATCATCTGTAATGGTAATTAAACTTAAATCTTGATCTACAGAAATATCTCGATACAATAGGATAGTTCCTAAATCTACAGTATCTCCAGAAAGTTCTACAGGAAAATTTTGTGTTTCATAACCTTTTAATTTAATTTCTACAATGTAAGATCCGTTTGATAAGTTTTTGAGTACAAAAGCTCCATCAAACCCAGTAGTTTGACTTATTGATGTACTTTTTACACTTACCAAAACATTTTGTAGTGTTTCATCGGAATCAGCATCTGATACAATTCCTTTTACAATATTCTGAGCATTTATTCCTATTGCTAGAAAAAACAACATAAATATTGATAAAACAATTTTTCTCATAAATGTTTGTTTGTGTTTTTAAAAAAAAATTTCTTGCTAAATTGCGAGCAAAATTAAACATTTTTAGCAAATTATAGTGTTAATATAACATTATAAAATTTTTGGCTTAACTTTTGTTTTATATGTTTGCAAAATAAATTATATAAATATGAAGAAATACATACTTTTAGTATTCACTTTTTTATTAACAACAACATTAACCTTTTCACAAAAAAAAGGGAAAAAGTACAATATTAGAACCATTGCTTTTTACAACTTAGAAAACTTATTTGACACCATTAATGATGTGAATAAAGAGGATGAAAAAAGCCCTATGATGGAGTTGAAATCAAATCGATCTAATGTTTATTGGGATAAAATTGATAAACTTGGGAGTACTATTGCACAAATAGGTTTAGAAAAAGCTAATACAAGCCCTGCTATTATTGGAGTTGCTGAAGTTGAAAATTTAAGTGTTTTAGAAGATTTGGTAAAATCTAAACATCTTATAAAAAAAAGATATGGTATAATACATTATGATTCTCCAGACAAAAGAGGGATTGATGTAGCTTTATTATATCAAAAAAGATACTTCAAACCTATCCATCATGAAGCCTTTAATCCTAATATTTACAAAAATAACAGAAAAGTTTATACAAGAGATCAACTGTTAGTTTCTGGATATTTAGATGATGAGTTAATTCATGTTATTGTAAACCACTGGCCATCTAGAAGTGGTGGAGAAGCAAAAAGCAGACCTCTTAGAGAAAAAGCAGCTTATCAGAACACAAAAATTATTGCTCAAATAAGAGAAAAAGACCCAAATGCTAAAATAATTACTATGGGAGATTTTAATGATGATCCTATAAACTCTAGTTTTAAAAAGGTTTTAAAAACAAAAAGCAGAAAGAAAGATGTTGGTAAAAATGATATTTACAACCCTTATGAAGATATGCATAGAAGAGGTTTTAACACCTTAGGTTATAGAGATAATATTAATTTATTTGACATGATTTTAATCTCATCACCTCTTTTAGATAAGGGCGAAAAAGATTTTTCTGATTACAAAATGTTTAAAGCAATGATTTTTAATAAACGTTTTTTAACCAACAAAAGAGGACAGTTTAAAGGGTATCCTTTTAGAAGTTTTTCTTATGGTGGTTATACAGGTGGTTACTCAGATCATTATCCTGTTTATATGTATTTAATTAAGGAAAAAAAATAGAAAAAAGCCATAAATATAAAACCCCATAACTTTTAAGTTACGGGGTTTTTTTTGATAATAAATTATTGCCTTATTATATTAAAATTTTACTCTTTTAAAGTTTTAAATTTATAATATAAGTATGTGTAAGCGTCACGAGGTATAATTGTAATCCACTTTTTGTGTTTTAAATACCATTTAAAACGAATAGAATTTACTCCTTTTGTTAAATAAGCTGCAATAAAAGGATGTACATGTAATTGTATCTTTTTATTGTCTTTAGAACTTGACATAAATTTTTCTAAATCTGCTTCAATTTTATCTAACAAAACTATAGGAGCTTCTACTTCTCCATTTTTATTTGGGTTGGTTTCGGTAGTTTTTATACTTAACTCAGGTCTTACTCTTTGTCTTGTAATTTGTACCAATCCAAATTTACTTGGAGGTAATATTTTGTGTTTTGTTCTATCTAAAGCCATTTGCTCTTTTAAATGCTGATACAGTTTATTTCTGTTTTCAGCTTTATGCATATCAATAAAATCAACTACTATAATACCACCCATGTCACGCAATTGTAATTGACGTGCTATTTCTGTGGCAGAAATTAAATTTACTTCTAATGCTGTATCTTCTTGAGAGCCTGCTTTGTTAGAACGATTTCCACTATTTACATCTATAACATGTAAAGCTTCTGTGTGCTCTATAACTAAATAAGCACCTTTACTCATAGAAACTGTTTTACCAAAAGATGTTTTTATTTGACGTTCTATTCCATATTTTTCAAAAATTGGAATTGTAGATCTGTGTAGTTTTACAATCTTTTCTTTTTCAGGATAAATTTCTTGTAAATACTCTTTAATCTCAACTTTTAAAGTTTCATCATTGGTAACAATGCTTGTAAAAGTTTCATTCATAACATCTCTTAAAATAGAAGATGCTCTGTTTAACTCACTTAAAATTTTAGTTGGTGTGTTTGTATTGGGTATTCTTTTACACATTGTTTTCCAACGATCTAGTGAGTTTTGCAAATCTCTGTCTAGTTCTGCTACTTTTTTACCCTCTGCAACAGTTCTTAAAATAACACCAAACCCTTTGGGTTTAATGCTTTTTGCTAATCTTTTTAAACGTTCTTTTTCTTTTGGATCTTCAATTTTCTGAGAAACCGAAACTCGGTTAGAAAAAGGAACTAAAACCAAAAATCTACCAGCTATAGATAACTCAGAACTTAATCTGGGTCCTTTTGTAGATATTGGTTCTTTTACAATTTGTACTAATAGGTTTTGGCCTGTTTTTAATACTTTGTTAATACTACCGTCTTTGTGAATGTCTTCTTCCTTTCGGAAATTTTTTAAAGTGAATTCTTTATACTTACCTGTGCTTACTTTCTTAATGAACGAATTTAATGAGTTTACTTGCGCACCTAAATCATGATAATGTAAAAACCCGTCTTTTGGGTATCCTACATTTACAAAGGCTGCATTTAAACCTGTTAACACTTTTCCTATTTTGGCTAAAAAAATATCGCCTACAGAAAACTTGTTTCCAGTTGTTTCATTATTTAATTCAATAAGTTTTCCATCTCTTAATAAGGCAAAATCAATATCAGATGAATTACTACGAATTATTAATTCTGTTTTCATACTGAATTTGGTTTTAACACTGCACATTATTGTGCAGATGGATTAATATTGTCAGGTATTTTGTAATACCGTTCGAAAGTTTTCTGCGCTAACAGTTTTTAAACTTTCTAATGTCAATGAACTTTTAAACTTTTCGCTAAACTATAAACGAAAAAGTAAGCGAATGCTTACTTTTTCTTCTTGTGTCTATTTGCTCTAGCTCTTTTCTTTCTTTTGTGTGTAGAGATTTTTGCTCTCTTTCTTTTTTTACCACTTGGCATAATGCTTGTTGTTTTTTTAAATCTTTTTAAAAAGATTTAGATTAATGTTTTATTACTTAACTGCTACTTTACTTTTTACTCCTTCTGTAAAAGTTTTAGCTGGTTTAAAAGCTGGAATGTTGTGTGCAGGAATTTTGATAGTTGTATTCTTAGAAATATTTCTACCAGTTTTTTCTGCTCTTGTTTTGATAATAAAACTACCAAAACCTCTTAAATAAACGTTGTCTCCATTTTCTAATGCATCTTTAACTTCAGTCATAAATGCTTCAACTGTAGCTAAAACATCTGTTTTTTCGATTCCTGATTTATCTGAAATTCTTGATACGATATCTGCTTTCGTCATGTCTCTATTTTTACTATATTTTTATTAATTTAATTTCAAAAATGCGGATGCAAATATATGATAATTAATCAATAGCAAAAAAATAAAGACCTAAATTTATGTGAATTTTAAAATGTAATATTGCAAATCTATTTTTTGATGATGAAATTTTCTAACACATTAATTTACTGGTATTTACAAAACAACAGAAATTTGCCTTGGCGCAAAACTAAGAATCCATATTTTATTTGGTTGAGCGAAATTATGTTACAACAAACAAGAGTTGCTCAAGGTTTGTCTTATTATTTAAAATTTACAACCGCTTTTCCTACAGTTTTCGAGCTTGCAAAAGCAGATGAAAGTACCGTTTTAAAAATGTGGCAAGGTCTAGGTTATTACTCAAGAGCCAGAAACTTGCATTTTTCTGCAAAACAGATTGCAAATGAATTCAATGGCGAATTTCCATCAACCTACAAAGAAATTATTAAATTAAAAGGAATTGGAGATTACACAGCATCTGCAATTGCTTCTATTTGTTTTGATGAACCCACTGCAGTTGTAGATGGAAACGTTTACAGGGTACTTTCTCGCTATTTTGGCATTGCTACACCAATTAACTCATCAGCAGGAATTAAAGAATTTAAAACGCTTACCCAGAGTTTAATTGACAAAACACAGCCAGGAACTTTTAACCAAGCCATTATGGATTTTGGTGCATTACATTGCAAACCCCAAAACCCACTTTGCGAAACTTGTCCTTTTGCTGATAGCTGTGTGGCTTTAGAAAAAAAATTAACCAAAGAACTACCTGTAAAAGAGAAAAAAATTAAGGTTAGAAAACGATATTTTAACTATTTAGTTGTAAAAACTGATAATGACAAAACTATTTTATCAGAGAGAAAAGGAAAAGGGATTTGGCAAGGTTTGTATCAATTTCCATTAATAGAAAGTGATAAAAACATCAATAAAAACCAACTAATTGCATCAGAAGAATTCAACAATCTTTTTCCTAATAACACTACTATTTCACTCTTTAATAAAAAAGAAATTGTACACAAATTATCTCATCAACATTTGTATACACAATTTTGGATTGTAGAAACTGTAACGTCTGAAAAAGCAACCATAAAATGGAGTGAAATTGAAAAATTTCCTGTTCCTATTTTAATTGCAAATTTTTTAGACGCTTTTCAAGTTAAAAAGTAATTGATATTTTTAGTACTTTTGATATTGTTATATAAAGACAATAAGTTTGTCTCCTCGAGTGCAGTCGAGAGGTTATTATTTAGGTCTCGACTGCGCTCGACCTTACAAAACACAAGCTATGGCAGGAACAATAAACAAAGTAATTTTAATTGGTAATTTAGGTGATGATGTAAAAATGCATTATTTTGATGATCAAAATTGCGTGGGTCGTTTTCCTATTGCTACATCAGAAAGTTATACAAACAAACAAACTGGAGAAAAAATAACCAATACAGATTGGCATAACATTGTAGTTAGAAATGGATTGGCTAAAGTTTGCGAAAAATATTTAACTAAAGGTGATAAGATTTATGTTGAGGGAAAACTAAAAAACCGTCAATGGGAACAAGATGGTGTTAAACGTTATTCTACTGAAGTTCAGGTAAATGAAATGACCATGTTATCAACAAAAAAGAATGCTGATAATAGTAACAATCCGCAACAAAATCAACCTACAACTACATCAAACCCTACATCTATTGCACCAGAAGAAAATGATGATTTGCCTTTTTAAGAAATTTTATCAATAAAAACCATAAAACTTGGACCCAGATCCCGAATTTTTATTTTTTGCTGCTATTGATGTTTTTACAAGCATCAACATTATCATTTTAATTGGTTTACTAATTAGTTCTGCCTTAATTTCGGGCACAGAAGTTGCTTTTTTTTCGCTTTCTCAAACCGACTTAAACGAGCTTTCTAACAATGGGAAAGAAGAAAATATTGTTGTAAATTTATTAGAAAGACCTAGAAAGTTATTGGCAACCATTTTAATTACCAACAACTTTATAAATATTTTAATTGTCTTACTTTTTGCTTCTTTGGCAGAAACTTTATTTGGTGATTTTGATTACGAATTAAACCTCTATTTCTTTACAGCACCAATTCGTTTTTTAATAGAAATTGTACTAGTTACATTTTTAATTTTACTTTTTGGCGAAGTTTTACCAAAGGTTTACGCTTCTAGAAATGCGCTTCGATTTTCTAAAGCAATGTCTAAATTTATTCATACCATAAACATTGTACTAACACCATTTAGTTTGCCATTAATTACACTTACAAAATGGATTGAAAAAAAGTTAGGAAATAAAGGACGTAGTTTTTCTGTAGAAACATTGTCTCAAGCATTAGAACTAACATCAGAAGGAGCAACTACAAAAGATGAGCAGAAAATTTTAGAAGGAATTGTAAATTTCGGGAACACAGAAACCGTGCAAATTATGAAACCAAGAATTGATATTTTTGCGCTTTCTGATGACGAATCTTATGAGGTTGTTTTAGATAAAATTTTAAAAAACGGATACTCTAGAAATCCAGTTTACAAAGAAAATATAGATACTATTATTGGGGTTTTGTATGCTAAAGATTTGTTATCACATTTAAACAAAAAAGCTTTTAAATGGCAAAATTTACTTCGCGAACCTTTTTTTGTGCCTGAAAACAAAAAATTAGACGATTTATTAGGCGATTTTAGAGCAAAGAAAAATCATTTGGCAATTGTGGTAGACGAATATGGAGGAACCAGTGGTTTGGTTACTTTAGAAGATGTTATCGAAGAAATTGTGGGCGATATAAATGATGAGTTTGATGATGAAGATTTATCATACTCTAAAATAGATGCCAACAATTATATTTTTGAAGGAAAAACCACCATTAAAGATTTTTGTAGGGTTTTGGATGATGAAGACGAAGCCATTTTTGAAGAAGAAAAAGGCGAAAGCGAAACTTTAGCTGGTTTTATTTTAGAAATTTCTGGAAAATTTCCTAGAAAAGGTGAGAGAATAAATTTTAAGAACTATACGTTTACAATAGAAGCGTTAGATAAAAAACGCATAAAACAAATAAAAGCCACTAGAAATGCGTAATTTTTTTATTCTTTTTTTTGTGTTCATTTTTTGGGGTTGCAAAGAAGATATATTGCCAAAACCAAAAGCATATCTAAGCTTGGTTTATCCGAAAAAATCTTATCAAAAATTAAATTTACAAAGACCTTACACGTTTGATGTTTTAAAAAACACAACAATTGTAGATGAAGCTAATAATTGGTTAAAAATTAAATATCCTAATTTAAAAGCATCTATAGATATTACTTACAGACCCGTAAAAAACAATCTTAAAGAATTGTTGACAGAAGCAGAAAAACTAGTCTTTAAACATACTGTAAAAGCAGAACAAATTATACCTAAAGATTTTGTAAACCCAAAAAAAAGAGTCTTTGGTAGTTTATATGAAATAACAGGAAATGCAGCTTCTCACGTACAGTTTCATGTTACAGATAGTACAAAAAACTTTATAAAGGGGAGCTTATACTTTTATGCAAAACCCAACTATGATTCTATTTTACCTGCTGTAGCTTTTGTTAAAGAAGATATTTTACATTTAGTAGAGACTTTGGAGTGGAAAAATTAATTAAACTCATTCCAAACTGGGAAATAAATAAAAGATATCTTTTTAAGATTAATAAAAGTGATACTTTTAATTACAAAAACAGAAGTAGTAAAGAATACAAAAGAAGTTTTGAGATAGAACTTACTAGAAATAACGAAACAGTTTTTGAAGCTTACTTCCCAAAATCTATACTATATCCTGTTAAATTAGTAAATATTTTTGATGAAAAAATTTATGACTGAAGATTTTAATATCTTTAGTTATAAGAACATTACTCTAAATCATGAAAAATTTTATTATTCGCGACAAGATAAAATTCTAAGCAGTTATTTTAAGAAACATATTATTGATACTCCAAATATGAGAAAAGAAATAAGTAATTCTATTTCTAGAAACTAAGTAAATCTACCTATATTCTAAAACAGTAATTCTAACTCTTATTTTTATATTTCTTTTTTAGTTACTTGCTTATTATATTCAATAACCAAACTTAACTAAATTATGAAATCATTAATCTTTAAATTTTCATCTGTTTTATTGATGTTATTATTAATGCAATCTTGTACAAAAACAGTAAAAGAAGATGTAGCTATAGCTCCAAAATATGCATTATCTATATCAGAAGTCACAAATTCTAAAGCACCTGCTTTACAGTCTTTTACACAAGGAGTATCTGGAAACGAATGGCTTTTATTTGCAGGAAGAACCAACAATAAAAACGATTCTATTGGTGGTTTACACAGCATTTTTAAAGGAAATTATGCAAACACCTCCTTTTTACCACCCTCTTTTAACGATAGCCTTTTTGTATATAATCCCACCAAAAATACAAAACCTATTAGCATGCATTTTAAAACAGTTGTAGAAACCATAAACAAACAATGTTTTGAACAAATTGGAGAAATGACAATTCCCTGTATAGAATTAAACAACTTTTTAAATCAAAATTTATCAATTTTTAGAAATACAAATGCACTTGTAAAACAAGATGGAAACTTTTTATATACAGTTGGTGGTTATGGTGCTCCAGTTAATGATGTAACTACAAAAAACTATTTAACCTTTAACCAAATTGCTAGAATTCATGTACCCAATTTGATTAAATTGATAAAAGGAGAAAAATTATCTCTACAAAGCCTAAAAAGTTTAATTAGTATTGGGAAAAATAAACATCTAGTTAGTACTGGTGGAGAAATGTACAAATTTGATGATCTCTTTTATTTAGCTGGTGGTCATAACTTTACGTTTACTTCTCAAAAATATGTAGATGCTGTTTATCCTTTTAAAATTTCTACAGCAGACAAACCTTATAAACTAACAATTACCATACAAGATACCATTTCTGATGTTACATCACCATCAATAAAAGGAGCAGATGCAATTTCTATTTTTAGAAGAAGAGATGGTCCAATAACACCAAATTTTTATAAAGTAAATAACGAAATAAAAAGAGGTTTAACTTTCTATACAGGTGTTTTTAGACCAGATAGTTTAGTTGTAAAAAATAATGATAGCACTTACTATCATTTAGCTTGGAATAACGCCATTTATGTGCATCCAGAAAAAACTGTAGGCTCTAAAAAATATACTTACGACACTAGTTACAATCAGAAAAACTTTAATGTGTATTCTTGTCCAAATATAGTTTTATTTGATTCTGATTCAGAAATTTTACATACTTATTTATTAGGCGGAATTGGAGATGGTAAAAGAGCTGCTGTTGGTCATTTATCTGGTTTTACAAATACAGGAGTTCATATAAAAATGAATATTGGTAGCCCTACTTTAAAAAGTACGCACACAGTTTTAGATTATAATATATTTAAAAATGGTAGTAATAAACCTCCTTTTTATGGAGCTGAATCTATTTTATTTCAAAATAAAAATTTACCTTTTTCTAACAACTCTAATGAAATTATAGATATCAAAAAAGCTTTTAAAAATACAGATAGTAATTCTATAGAAATTGGATATATTTTTGGTGGTATTGAAGCTTTCCAGTCCAATCCTGGAACTTATGGAAAAAGAAACTCAAGAGCTTCTAATAAAATTTGGAAAGTAACTTTAACAAAACAATTTTAATTGATAAAATACTTGTAAAAGAAACTGTTTGAAAAGCATTAAAATTTATCATTTAAACTGTAATGGAGAAATCTTTTTTAATTCAAATGATAACTAAATTAACTTTTAAGGCAGTTTCTTTTATATGATTTCCATTTTTTTCAACAAGAAAGAAGCATTCATATTTTTACAAATTCCTCTTTTTAAAGTGTAATCAAAATGCAGTTCATTATTAGTGATTTCTGCATCGAAATAATAATTTTTAATTCCAGAAAATTCATCTTCTAAAGCACACAAACTAACATCATGTGTTGCTATAATTCCTGTAGATTTAGATTTTGAGAGTTTCTCTACAAATTTTTTAGAGCCAATTGCTTTGTCTTTACTGTTGGTTCCTTTTAAAATTTCATCTAAAATGATAAAATAATCTTCGTTTTCAATTTCATCAACAATAAATTTTAAACGTTTTAATTCTGAATAAAAATACGATTCGTCTTCTGTTAAAGAATCTGTAGTTCGCATACTTGTAATCAATTTTATAGGATGATATTTAAAACTTTCTGCACAAACAGGCAAACCACAATTTGCCATTACAATAGACAAAGAAACTGTTCTTAAAAACGTACTTTTTCCAGCCATATTTGCACCAGTAACAATAAAAAATTCTTCTTTATTTATGTTAAAGTCATTATCAACTCTTTTATCAACTTTTAATAAAGGATGCCCTAAATTGGTAGATTTAATCACATTTTTTTCTGAAGTTATTTCTGGAAATATAAATTTTGGATGATTAAATTTAAAATTTGCCAAAGAATTTTGAGCATCAAAATAAGCAACAACTTCAAACCAATTTTCTACAGTGTGTTTGTAGGTAGAAATCCAGTTTTCTACTTTACAAGCATTATAAATTTCTGTTAGAAATAATCCATTTCCAAAAACTGCGATAATAATATTATTTCTCTGATCGAAAGTATCTAAAATTCGAGAAAAATCTTTAAAAATAGCAGATGCTTTTTTGTTTTCTGAATTGATAATTTTTTGTTTCTCTTTTAATATTTTTGAAGTAAATTTTTCCTTCTCAATTTCATTTAATAAATAATGATATTGCTTAAATGTATCTCTTGCTTTGCTTGCATCTGTATATAAATGGTTTATTTTTATTACAAATCTGCCTGTAATAAAAAGTCCTATAAAAAACCAAATAACAATATATGTAAAAGGAATTTGTCCGAAAGAAATTAAACCAATTAAGGTCAAAGAAACGATTGTAAAAACAATTTGAAGCGTTTTTAAAAATTTCGGAAAGACAGAATTGTAACCAGAAATCCACCTAATAATAGCTTTTGTAGTACTATTTACAGTAACCAAACTTGCCAAAGCAGAAAAATGCTGACGCCATTTTACTTTACCAGAAAGCTCTTTTAAAGTTTCTTGTTTTTCTAAAATAGTAGCTGTTTTATTTTCTGTTAAGCAGTTTGCTAAAACTACTTTTCCGTCTTTTGTTTTGGTTCTATTTGTATATTGAAAGAAAGATCCTGTACCAAACAAATCGATATCATTACTATAAAAGTGAGCAGGATTTATAAATACTGAACCTGTTTCTAAATGATGAAAATTACCTTGTAAAACTTCAATTTCAACAGTATTTATTTTAATTTTTTCAGCAAGAATATTTCTTTTTCTTTTAAGGTTTACATGTTTTACTACTAAGAAACCAAACAGTAAAAGCCCTAAAAAAGCAATGATAAAAACATCTGGATATTTACCAAAAGTGAGATACACCAAAAAACAAGTCACTAAAAAAATGGCGAATCTAAAAATACTTAAATTGGCAGATTTCTTTTTTAATTCTTTGGCTTTTTTTTCTAATTCAGCTTTATGATTTGTATAAAATTCTAAAGGGTTTTTCATGTAATTTATTTGTAACTCGAAATTCCGCCAGTTAAATTCAACACTTCTAAATCTGGATATTTATTTTTCAACTTTACAGTAGCTCTATAACTGTTAAAACCACGCTGACAAACCATTACATAGGTTTTATTTTTATCAACTTTAATTTTATCTGCATCAAAACTATTGATGTGAATGGTTTGTTGCACATCAAAAGGTAGTTTTAAATTATTTAAAACAGCTATAATTTCCAGATTTTTAGACTCCGCTTGTAAAGACAAACGTTTTTTTAACTCTTCTGGAGATATTTGCCAATCAGGATTCTGACTAGCACAAGCTGCATCTATGTATGTTTGCACTTTAAAAAGTTTCGCAATTTTATCTTTTAAAAAAGTAGGTTTTAACTTCATTTTTAACTCGGTGTTTTGCAGGGTATTATATATACGAAGTTGATTTGTTAACGGTTTTCCAATACCTGTAACTAACTTTAAAACTTCATTTACCTGTTGCATGGCAATCATGCCAACAATTGCATTTAAAGTTCCTGCTTCTTCGCAATTTGGAATATCTGTTGCCATTTCTGGAAAAGCGTCTCTTAAATTTGTAGAATAACTTCCGTCTTTTTGCAAGACATTAAAAGTAGCCACATAACCATCAAATTTATACAAAGATCCATAAACCAAAGGCTTATTTTTAATAACACAGGCGTCGTTTAACAAATATTTTGTGGGGAGAGAATCTGTTCCATCTACAACAATATCTACGTTTTCTATCAACTCAAAAATAGTTGACTTTGTAATTGGTTTGTTGGTAAAATTGACGTCTGTAAAAGGCGCTCTTTTTTTAATAAATGCTGATAAAATTGCTGCTTTTGGTTTGCCAACATCTTCTAAACTATAAAAAACTTGTCTGTGCAAATTGGTAATATCAACCGTATCAAAATCTACTAAATGTATTTTTCCAATACCACTTGAAGCTAAATACACTGCAATCGGACTTCCCAAACCTCCACAACCAACTACCAAAACAGATGCGTTTTGCAGTTTTTCTTGTCCAACTTCACCTATTTCTTGAAGTGTTATTTGACGTTTGAAAAGTTGGTTTTTTGTTGGTTTCATTTTTGTAGTTAACTTGTTTAAATGCTTCTCATCATTCCTGCGTAGGCAGGAATGACAGACGATTAATTATTTAGCTATTTTTTTAGTATTTACAAAGTGTTCCTTTTTGCGTAATAACTTCTCCTATTTCTGATTTTAAAGTTGCTTCATATTTAACACAATTACCAAAAAAGTCTATCATTTTCACAAGAATACCATTATTTTTATTAAAGTTAATATGATAATCCTCCATTTTCATTTTACTTTCATCATAAGTTAACCTATAACTACAGTCACTTACCCATTCAATCTTTTCATAAACTGCAGTTCCATTATCTTCACCATTAATCCACTCAGTTTGCGAAGATTCTGTCCTAACAACTAAATATTTCTGAATGTTTTTATCTCTATTGATACGAAACTCACCAATACTATCTTGATATTCTCTTGTATATTTGAGTAATTCTTTAGTTTCAGGAATAAAAAATTTACCAGTTTTAAAATCAGAACAATTTAATTTGTTATTACTACAACCTTGAATTAACAAGGAAACAAAAATTATAATTAATAAGTATTTATAATTCACTAGTTATTTTTATTTATTGAATTCTTTATCTCCTTTTTAGCATTCTCAAACTCTTCTGGAGTATTTACATTTCTAATCAAATTATCATCAACCTCTACAATTTCTACATCAGAATTAATTAACATTTTACGTGGACAAGAATAGCCTTGTGCTAAATATTGCAGTAAAATTGGGTATGCTTTGGGCTCGTAAATGGCAATTAAAGGCTCTACAAACTCCTTGTTTTTTCCTTTAATTGCAGTTGCAACTTTACTCGGATTTCTATGTTTTAATAATTGCTGAATTACTTCATTATTTACAAATGGCACATCTGTTGCCAATACCAACCAAGCTGAATTTGGGTCTTTTTGAAAGGCAGAACAAATTCCGCCAAAAGGACCTAAATTTAGAAAAAAATCTGGAATTTCGTTAGTAAATTGAGACTTCTCGACTGCGCTCGAAGAGACAGAAGATTCGTTTTGAACAGAATAATACGTTTCAAAATTATTTTTTTCTAACAATTCTTTTGCAACTTCTTTTTGTGATTTTCCAAAATAATCCAATTCAGACTTATCAGTTCCCATTCTTGTGCTTTTTCCACCCACTAAAACGAGTCCTTTTATAGGTGCAATTTTTTCTTGAACTAAATTATTGACATGATTTGAAATCTTATCAATTTCATCAATTGTATAGCAAATCTTATTTTTTATGTTTGGATATTTTTCTACTAAAAAATCAAAAAATTCCGTTTCTTTTTTCAATTTAATAATAAACTGAATGCTATCTAATTGCTCCAATCTTTTGAATACGGAAGCTTCTTTTGCTTCGTCTAAAACAAGAATTTGTTTTGCTCCTTGATAATGGTTTCCATTGATAAAAACATAATCATACTGTGCAAATTGTAAGCGTTGTGCAAACTTATTTACGCTACCAGAAGTGGTAATTTGTAAATTTCCTGCATGATGAAAAGTGTATTCTGATAACCTATAATTGTCATCTCGAGCGCAGTCAAGAGATTTTGCATGAGAAGCATCAAAATAAGCCAATTTATAGTTTGATAATTTTTTAGAAACCTTGAAAACCAAATCTGAAATCACTCCACAATTGGTTCCTAAAATAGTGATTTCATTTGGCGCAAAATTATCATTATTTCGTTTTTCTAAATTTGTATGTTTTTTGTGTTTTTTCAAAATTTTATTCGTTTTCACAATGTCTGTTCGAGCGCAGTCGAGAACTAACTATTACCTCTCGACTGCGCTCGAGGTCACATTCTAATTTTTAATATCCGATTTCCCACCCGTTTTTTCTACCAACTTTATCTCTTTAATTACCATTTTTTGACTGATGCTTTTACACATATCATAAATTGTTAAACAAGCAATATTTGCACCTGTTAAAGCTTCCATTTCTACTCCTGTTTTCCCTTCGATAGTTACTTTACAAAGTACTTCTATATGTTCAATATCTACAATATCAATATCAATATCTACTCCATTAATTAATAAAGGATGACACATGGGTATTAATTCTGATGTCTTTTTAACACCTTGAATCCCTGCAATAATTGCTGTTTGAAAAACGGGTCCTTTTTTGGTTGTTAACTCCTTATCAGAAAAATTAGAAATCACTTGTTTTCCTAAAAACATGGTTGCTTTTGCAACTGCTGTTCTTTTGGTAATTTTCTTATCAAAAACATTTACCATTTTAGGGTTATTTTTTTGATTTATGTGTGTAAAATTGCTCATATTTTTAAAACATCAGTTTGTACAACCATTTTACAGTTAAAATAAAACCTACAAAAGCAAAAACTCTTATACTATAAAAAATAAAATAGATTTTTAAAACATAAAATTTCTCTTTGAATTTATTGCGTTTTTTTAATCTCTGGCTATTTTCAAAATATATATCCTCTTTTTTTTCTTTAATTGGTTGTATCCAATCAAATTTAAAATGCGAATCTTTATCAAACCAATCTTCTTTTTTTAATTTTATTGTAGAATAATGATTTTCTTTTGATAGGTGAAAATCAAAATCATTGAGAGCTTTGAGAAGATGTAAAATGAAGTTTAGAACTCCTTTTTTGTTAGCTACAATAAATGATTCTAAACTATCATTAATATAGTGTGTTGCTATATATCCTTCCTTATTTAAGTCTGGCTCACTTTCAATTTCTCTTATTAATTTAATTATTTTATCTCTTTTCATCTATATCTTATAATTGGAAAATTATCTCCCTGTTTAAAAACAGTTTCTGATGTTTTTGGCAATTGAATAAATGCATCTGCATTTACCAAACTTGCTAAATCTCCAGAACCATTTCCTTTGATTGGTGTTGCCACTAAATGTCCGAATTTGTAACTTAATTTTACTTGTAAAAAATACGTTAAGTTTGGATTAAAGCTAACATCTTCTGCTAAAATAGCAGTTTCTTCTTCTAATTCTACTCCAACAGATTTATAATACCAAGGGTAAAAATACGCTAAACAATTTACAAATGTTGAAATTGGGTTTCCTGGAAATCCAAACACATTACATGTATCTGTTTTTCCGTAAAAAAATGGTTTCCCAGGTCTTTGAGCAATTTTATGAAATAGTTTTTTGACTCCTAATTCATCAAAAACTTGGGGTAAAAAATCGAATTTCCCTTTGCTGACTGCTCCACTAAAAAGCAAAACGTCATATTCTTGTAAATAGGTTGCTATTTTTTGTTTTAAAATTGATTTATCATCTGTAATATGAGCAGTTTCAGAAGGAATATGTAATCTTTCTAATAATGAAACCAGTGTAAATACATTACTTCTTCTTATTTGATGCTCCAAAGGGATTTCATCAACTCCAACCAATTCATCACCAGTAGAAATAATTAGTATTTTTGGTTGTTTGGCTACTTTTACAAACGATTTTCCAACAGTTGCTAAAACACCAATTTCTGCAGCAGATATTTTTGTGTTTTGTTTAATTAATAAATCGCCAATTTTCCCATCTTTTCCTTTTGGGTGAACATTTTGACGGTCTTTAATTTCATCAATATTAATTGTTGTGATTCCGTTTTCGATAGTTACATCTTCGTATCTAATAACTGTATTTGCATTATTTGGTAAGATTGCACCTGTCATAACTTCAATACAGTTTTCTAAATTTTTTAAAGTTATTTGCTCACTTCCTGCACCTTGAATTCCTTCAATTTTAAAACTTCTTTGTCCGTTTTGAAATGTTTTAAAATCAATTGCAATTCCATCCATAGAAACTCGGTTAAATGGAGGAAAATCTCTATCTGCAACAATATCTTCTTTTAAAATTCTACCCACAGATTTTAGAAACGGAATTTCTTCAACTCCAAAGTTTTGAGTTGAGTTAAGTATTATTCTTTTTGCTTCTTTTACTGAAATCATTACGAATGTGTAATTGTTTATTTGTTGAATCGTGTAATTGTTTTGTCTTTTCATCAATTAAACAGTTACACAATTACACCTTTTTTATCCTCCAATTGTACTCATACTTTCTGAAGCACTTCCATTTTTTCTATTTGCTTCTGCTATAAAACCGTTTTCTGGCTTCTCTTTTACTAAAGATAAAAAAAGTTCTTTTAAATCGTTATTTGAAGCTCCTTTTCTAATAAAATCTCTTAAATTAAAAACACCATCATCAAACAAACAATTTTTAAACGTTCCTGTACTTGTAATTCTTATTCTGTTACAATCATTGCAAATAGTTCTTGTAAACGCTGGAATAATTCCCACAGAACCTACATGATTTTCAACTTTATAATTTCTTGAAGTAGAAGATTTTTCTGACTTGATTTCCTGAACATTAAATTCAGTTTTGATTTCATTTAAAATCTTCTTAAACGTCCAATTTTCCTTAATTTCTCTTTGTCCTTTTCCATTAAAAGGCATTTCTTCAATAAAACGTACTGCAACATTTTTATCTTTTGTTAACCTTACAAAATCAACAATTTCATCTGTATTAAAACCAGATTGTACAACTACATTTAGTTTTAAATCTAAACTGCTATTCTCTAAAATTTCAAAAGTTTTATAAACTTCTGGAAAAACGTCTCTACGTGTAATTTTTGCAAATTTTTCTCGTTGTAAACTATCAATACTTAAATTAATCTTTTTTACTTTTTCTAAGTTTTCAATTTTAGAAATATGATTAGAAATTAGAGCGCCATTTGTAGTGATATTGATTTCATCTAATAAATCATTAAAAGACAACATTTCTAAAAACCCCACAAAATCTTTTCTTACAAAAGGTTCTCCTCCAGTTAAACGCACTTTTTTAACGCCTAATTCTGTTAACACACGAATTAAACGATACATTTCTTTGTAAGAAAGCAACTCTTGTCTTGGAACAATATCTATTCCGTGAGCAGGCATACAGTATTGACAACGCAAATTACAACGATCTGTAACTGCCAATCTTACGTATTGCATTTGTCTTCCAAAATTGTCTATTAACTTGCTCATTTGGTTTGCTAAATTAGCTTCTTTTAAATAATTAAGATATGATAATAATCACTTTAATTTGGAAGTTTCTTACTAACTAATCCATATAAAAATGCTCCTAAAAGTGCACCAACTAACAAAATTAAAGCTGGTAAAAATTTAAAACCAAGAATTACAAAAATGGGTGCTGCACAGGCTCCAGAAATTCCCCAACCTAAACCAAATAATGTTCCTCCTAAAATGGTTCTTATAAAACCTTTTTTCTTTGGTTTTGGGATGATTTTATTTCCTTTGATATCTTTTATTTTTCCACTTTTAAACAGTTGCATAAAAACCGCAGAAATTACAACTGCTCCTCCAATAATTCCAAACATGTGAAAAGATTGAAACTTGAACATTTCATAAAAACGATACCAAGAAATGGCTTGTGTTTTACTTAGTATAATTGCGAAAAAGATTCCGAGGATTAAAAATTTTATGTTTTTCATTTGAATATATTTTTGAACTTTATATTAACTTCTCGACTGCGCTCAAAGAGACATAATAAGTTTTTTTTAAGCTATTTATTGACTAAAATAATATTGGAATTATAACCCAAACTGCTATAATACCTCCAATAAAAAAACCAATTACAGCCAATAAAGATGGCAATTGCAAACTACTTAACCCAGTAATTGCATGACCAGATGTACAGCCTCCTGCATAACGCGTTCCAAAGCCAATTAAAAGTCCTGACACTAAAAGAATTAAAAATCCTTTTAATGAAAACACAACTTCTTCACTAAAAATTTCATCAGGAAAATATTGATTTCCGACATTAGAAAAACCTAAATCTGTTAATTCATTAACCGTAGTTGGATTTAAATCTATGGTTTGATTTGGTATTAAATATGTTGCAGAAATAAACCCTCCAATAATTAGCCCAACTACAAATATTAACGCAAAATCGCGTTCTTTCCAATCTTTTTTAAAATAATCAGACACTTTCCCTGCTCCAGCCATTGTACACAAAGTTTCGAAGTTTGTAGATGCTCCAAAATTCTTTCCGAAGTAAAAATATAATAATAGCGAAATTGCTATTAATGGCCCTCCAACATACCAAGCCCAAGGTTGTAAAATAGTTTCCATAATTTGTTTAATTACACTTTGACAAGCTTAGTGTGACATTTTAAGTTTTTATATTTTGATATTAAAAATTTTCTTGTATTTATCAAAATCAATTAACTTTATCTATGTCTGTCTTAGTCTGTCGAAGATTTATTTTGTTATTCTAATTTATCATTTAAATAATTCATAATTAAATTTGTTGCTCCTAAATTATCTTGAATGTATTTTTTATTGATGATTCCTGTTAAATTCCGAAAACTTTCATCTTTTTTTAGTTGATTAAAAGTCTTTGTAAATTGATTTTGATTTTTAATTGAAAGACAACCTCCAATTTTTACTAAATCTACAGCTTCTTTAAATTTATCGTATTTATTTCCAATTACTACAGGAATTCCAAAAGTTGCAGGTTCTAAAATATTATGTAAACCTGTTTTTAAACCTCCTCCAACATAAGCAACGTTTGCTGCTGCGTAAATTTTAGTTAAAATACCTATGGTATCTATAATAAAAACTTGGTATTCTTTTAGATTTCTCGACTGCGCTCGAAATGACAAATCATTTAAATTTTCAGGTTTCTCTACGGAGCTTATCTTGAGAGTAGACGAAAGGTTCGAAATAAAATGAGAGTATAATACTGTTTTCTTTTTGATTGATTTCTGTAACTCTAAAATTGCTTCTTGTTTAATATTATGAGGTGCAATGATAAATTTTTCGTTTTCTGATGTTTGGTTGTTTATGTAATCAACCAATAATTTTTCGTCTTCTTGCCAAGTACTTCCTGCAACAATGGTATATTGATTGTTTTTAAATTCATCAATAAAAGTCAAAGAATTGTCTTGTTCTAAAATCTTTGAAACTCTATCAAAACGAGTGTCACCTGCAACAGTTGCGTTTTTAAAATTGATTGAATTTAATAACTTTTTAGATTTTTCGTCTTGCACAAAAAAGTGATGAAAAGCTTCTAAAGATTTTCTCATAAATCCGCCATAACTCTTAAAAAACAGCTGTTTTTCTCTTAAAATTCCCGAAACTAAAATAGTCGGAACTTTCTTATTTTTTAATTCATTTAACAAATTTGGCCAAAACTCATATTTTATAAAAATGGCAAAAGTTGGATTGACATCTTTTACAAATTTTCTTGCATTGAATTTAGAATCTAAAGGCAAATAACAAACTACGTCTGCCAAATTATAATCCTTTCTAATTTCATAGCCTGAAGGTGAAAAAAAAGTAACTAAAATTTTATAGTTTTTATACTTCTTTTTAATTTCTTCTATAATAGGTCTTGCTTGCTCGAATTCTCCTAATGAAGCTGCGTGAAACCAAATCGTGTTTTTGTTTTTTAAATCAGAAATTTTAGAAAATGTTTCTTTTCTTCCATCAACAAAAAGTTTTATTTTTTTATTGAAGATTGCCACAATTGGAAGAATAATTGAGGTTAAAAAAATTAAAAAATCATATAGAAATTTCATCTTTGTAAAAGTACAAAACAGATTGTTTAAAAAGACAAAAAAGCTCAAACAGTAAATGTTTGAGCTTTTTTAAATTTTGTAAACTTAAATACTAAGCTTCAAATGGAGTTACAGATACATAAGATCTGTTATCTCTTTTCTTTTGAAATTCTACAATTCCATCAACTTTTGCATGTAAAGTATGATCTTTACCCATGTAAACGTTTTCTCCTGGATTGTGAGTTGTACCTCTTTGACGAACGATAATGTTACCAGCAATAGCAGCTTGACCACCAAAAATCTTAACACCTAAACGTTTCGATTCTGATTCTCTACCATTCTTTGAACTACCTACACCTTTTTTATGTGCCATTTTATTGAGTTTTTATAGGTTAAAGTTAAATTTTATAGTGGTTATTTTTCAATACCACCATCTAATCTATCTTGTAATTCTTTTAATTCATCCCATTTACCTTCTGCAGCTAATCTAGCTTGCTTTGGCCAAGTATCTGTAACGATATGAGATAATCTTGAGCTTGCTTCTGTTAAGATTTCGCTTAATTTAGCAGCATCTGTTTTAGCTACTTTTGCAAAAGTATCTAAACCTGCATTTACTAAAGCTTCTGCAGCTTTAGGTCCTGCACCTTCAATTTTCTTTAAATCATCTGCTTTAGGAGCTTTTTTAGAAGCGGCTTTCTTTGGAGCAGTTTTTTTAGCTTCTGCTTTAGGAGCTTCAACTTTAGCTTCTTCCTTTTTTGGAGCAGCTTTTTTAGTTGCTTTTTTAGCACCAGTTGCAGCAATAGATTCAATTTGAATCTCACTTAGAGCTTGTCTGTGTCCGTTTTTCTTTCTGTAACCTTTTCTTCTTTTCTTTTTGAAAACAATTACTTTATCACCTTTTAAGTGACTTAAAATTTTGGCAGTTACTGCTGCTCCTTCTATAGCTGGGGCGCCAATTGTAACGCTACCTTTATCATCAGTTAAAAGAACGTTATCAAAAGTTACTTTTGATCCTTCTTCTCCCTGTAAACGATGAACGTATACTTTTTGGTCTTTTGCTACTTTAAACTGCTGCCCTGCTATCTCTACGATTGCGTACATACTATTTGTTTTGCGTATTTATACTAATTATTAGCATTTTATTCTTTAAAATGCGGATGCAAATATACATCTTTTTTAGAATCTAACCATATTGTTTTTTAAAATAATTAACACCTTTATATATTCTCATTTCTAACGAGTTTCTTATTTTTGAAAAAAGTAAAAATTGCTTGTCTTTTTATTGTAACATCTATAATAAACAAGCGTCAAACAAATCGTCTATTAATAATTAAACAATTTTTAAATGAAGAAAAGTATTTTATCTCTAGCTACTGCTTTTTTAGTTGTGTTTTGTTCAAATGCACAAAAAGTAGAGTTTGAAGAGTATGATTTAAGTAATGGAATGCATGTAATATTGCATCAAGATAATTCTGCCCCACTTGTAACTGTGGGTGTAATGTACCATGTAGGTTCTAAAGATGAAGAAGATGGTAAAACAGGAATGGCTCATTTTTATGAACATTTATTATTTACTGGTACAGAAAATATAGAAAGAGGAAAATGGAGCGAAATTACCTCTGCTAGAGGTGGAGCTGGAAATGCAAATACGAATTGGGATAGAACGTACTACTACCAAACATTTCCTTCTAACGAATTAAAGTTAGGTTTATGGATGGAATCTGAAAGATTGTTGCATCCTATTATAGATCAAAAAGCAGTAGACACTCAAAATGAGGTTGTGAAAGAAGAAAAGCGTCAACGTATGGATAATGCTCCTTATGGAAAAGTTATTTATGGTGATGTTTACAACCATATTTTTGATAAACATAATTATGGTAGACCTATGATTGGTTATATTAAAGATTTAGATGCAGCTACCTTAAAAGAGTTTCAAGCTTTTTATAACAAATGGTACATGCCCAACAATGCTGTTTTAGTTGTTGCTGGAGACTTTAAAAAAAGTGAAGCAAAATCTTGGATAAAAAGCTACTTTGAGCCAATTCCTGCAAGAACAAAACCAAAAAGAGTAAAAATTATTGAACCTGAAAGAACAAAAGAAAAAAGAGTAAAAGAATATGATGCTAATATTCAATTACCTTTAGTTGGCATGGCTTACAAAACACCTTCTATGAAAGAGCGTGATGCAAAAGTTTTAGACGTAATTTCTACTATTTTAAGCAATGGTAAAAGCTCTAGATTATACAAAAAATTAGTTGATGATAAGAAAATGGCATTGCAAGCATTTTCTTTTTCTAGACAATTAGAAGACTATAGTGTATACATTATAGGTTCTATCATGGCAAGAGGTGTTTCTAATGATGCTCTAATTAAAGAGGTTGATGAAGAAATAACAAAACTACAAACTGAGTTAATTTCTGATGAAGATTTACAGAAGGTTCGTAATAAATTCGAAAATCAATTTGTTGCTTCTAACTCAAATGTAACTGGTATTGCAAACTCTTTGGCAAGAAATTACATGTTAGTAGGAGATACCAACAGAATTAATAAAGAATTAGACATCATTAACTCTATTACTAAAGAAGAAATTAGAGCTGTTGCTAAAAAATATTTAAGCAAAGATAGACGTGTAATTATGGATTACTTACCAGCGTCACAAAAGAAATAATCATATTAAAAAAAGAATAATGAAAACAAAGATATATTCAATCATTACATTATTATTTCTATCATTAAGTGTTTCTGCCCAAATAGATAGATCTAAAATGCCTGCATCTGGACCCGCTCCAAAAATTAATATTGGAACTCCAGAAAAATTTACACTTCCAAATGGTTTGCAAGTTTTAGTTGTAGAAAATCATAAATTACCTAGAGTATCTGTAACTCTTGATATTGATAACCCACCAATAGCAAAAGGTGATAAAAAAGGGGTTGAGCAATTTGTTGGTGGTATGTTAGGAACAGGAACTACAACAATGTCTAAAGAAGCCTTTGATAAAGAAGTAGATTATTTAGGTGCAAATATTAATTTTGGCTCAGAAAGTGCTTTTGCAAGCTCTTTATCTAAGTATTTTCCTAGAGTTTTAGAATTAATGGCAGATGCTGCTTTTAATCCAGTTTTTAATCAAGCAGAATTTGACAAACAAAAGAAACAAGCTTTAGATGCAATTAAAAATTCTGAAAATAGTGTTACTGCTATTGCAAGAAGAGTAGACCGTTTATTAACCTATGGGAAAAATCATCCTTTTGGAGAATTTACATCGGAAAAAACATTAAACAACATTACTTTAGAAGATGTAAAAGCTTATTACAACAAAGTCTTTAAACCTAATAATGCTTATTTAGTAGTTTTAGGTGATGTAGATTTTAAAACCGTTAAAAAACAAATAACTTCTTTGTTTAGCAAATGGCAAAAAGGAGAAATGATGGCTTCTAATTTACCAGAAGTTAAAAACCCTTCTACCACAGAAATTAATTTTATTAATATGCCAAATGCTGTACAATCTGAAGTTGCCATTATTAATGCTGTAAATTTAAAAATGAATGATCCAGATTATTATGCTGCATTACTAGCAAACCAAATTCTTGGTGGAGGTGGAACTGGAAGGTTATACAAAAATTTACGTGAAGACAAAGGATACACTTATGGTGCTTATTCTGGCATTAATGCTAGTAGATATGCTTCTCGTTTTAAAGCATCTGCGTCTGTTAGAAACATGGTTACAGACAGTTCTGTGGTAGAAGCAATGAAAGAGATTACTAAAATTCGTTACAAAAAAGCAGATGCGAAAGAACTAGAAATTGCAAAAGCTAAATATGTAGGTAATTTTGTAAGAAATGTAGAAAGTCCTGCTACTATAGCAAATTATGCTTTAGATATTTTACAGAATAATTTACCAAAAGATTATTATGAAAATTACTTAAAAAACATCAATGCAGTTACTTTAGAAGACGTTCAAAATGCTGCTATTAAATATTTTAAAGGAAATAAAGCTAGAATTGTAATTACAGGTAAAGGAATAGATGTGTTAAAAAACCTTGAAAAAACAGATTATGTTATCAAGTATTTTGACAAAGAAGGAAATCCAACTGTAAAACCACCAATGACATTACCAGTTCCTAAAGGAATGACCGCAGAAAAAGTAGTGAATAAATATTTTGATGCTATTGGCGGAAGTGATAAAGTAAAAGAGGTAAAAACAGTAATGATAGTTTCTAAAGCAACCATACAAGGCACTCCTTTAGTAATGACAACAAAAGCAGCTGCACCAAACAAAAATTTAATGACAATTGCTGTAATGGGTAATGTAATGCAAAAGAGCGTTTTTGATGGAGCCAAAGGTTACGAAGAAAGTAGAGGCCAAAGAAAAGATGTAACCCCAGAAAAAATAGCAAAAGCAAAAAAAGAGAATTCTGTTTTTAGTGATTTGGCTTACACCAATGCAGAAGTTGTAAGAATTGAACCTTTAGAAGGCAAAAATGCCATTGTTTTAAAGCATGGAGATAAAGAAATATTTTACGACATGGCATCTGGCTTAAAAGTTAAAGAAGTAAGAACCGTTAAAACACCTGATGGAAAAGAAGTAAAAGTACCAACTACTTTTTCTGATTATAAGGCTGTAAACGGAATTAAATTTCCTCATAGCATGGTTTTAAAATCTGGACCAATGAACTTAGATTTTAAAGTTGAAGAAATAAAAATTAACGAAGGAGTTACAGATGCAGATTTTAAATAATCAACCTTAAAAAAGATGTATCAAAAAGAGTCAAAATTTAGTTTTTGGCTCTTTTTTTATATTCAGATTTTAAAACGAAAAACTATTTTTTCTTATTCACTAAATAAACTCCTAATAAAATAACAATACCTCCAAAAATTTGAATGGGTGTTAATTTTTCATCATCTAAAACACCCCAAAAAATAGCCACAAGTGGAATTAAATAGGTTACTGAAGAAGAAAATACAGGATCTGAAATCTGCACCAACTTATTGTAAATCGTTTTTGCGACTCCTGTACCTACTATAGATAAAATTGCCAAATATCCAAGCGATTTTAACAATACTGGATCTTTAGTACTAAAAGTAGCAAAAAAGCCAGTACAGGCTAAGACTATAGTTGCAGGTATTAATAACAATAAAAAATTACCTGTTACTATAGAAAGTGCATTTAAATCGCTCAAATACTTTTTAACCATATTTGCGTTTAATGCATAACCAACAGAGGCTATAATTATTAAGAAAGCAAACCAATAATTTTGATTTGGGTTTACTTGAGCACCTTTTAAGATTAAAATTAAAGTACCTATTAAACCAATTAAAATTCCATATAATTGACTTCTTTTAAACCCAAAACCAAAAAAAATTGCCCCTAAAATTAAGGTATTAAATGGTGTTAAAGAGTTTAAAATAGACACAACAGCACTGTCTATTGTTGTTATGGCATAAGCAAACAAAAAACCCGGAATAAAAGTACCAGCCAGAGCTGTGTAAACTATATATTTATAATGTTTTTTTTGAATTTTTTGTAAAGATTTTGGTGCAACAGAAAGCAAAAAAACAGCCGTAAAAATCATTCGTAAAGCACCCAATTGTATTGGTGTAACTCCTAAAAGTGCTTTTTTCATCAAAATAAAAGAACTACCCCAAACTACAGAAAGAATAATGAGATAGAGCCATTTTTGTTGTTGATTCGTCATTTTTGAAGTTTGTTTAGCACAAAAATCCGACAAATCTTTAAAAGTGAACTCTTATATTCATAAATTTGCACAATATTTTAATAATTAAACTTGATGCCATTTTTAAATGGATGTAAATATCAGCAATATGAAAACTAAAAATTTACTATTCTCAATCGCAATTGCCTGTTTTGTTTTAATAGGATGTAAAAATGAAACTAAAAAAGATGTTTTACCTGTAAAAAAAGAAAATGTTTCTTTAGCCATTTCTGGAATGACTTGCGAAATTGGTTGTGCAAAAACTATTCAATCTAAATTGTCTAAAAAAGAAGGTGTTTTAAATGCGAAAGTTGTTTTTACAGACAGTGTTGCTACTGTAGAATTTGATGCTAACAAAACATCAAAAAAAGATTTAATTGCTTTTGTTGATGGAATTGCAGGAGGAGATTTGTACAAAGCTACTGAAGCTTCTAAAAAAGTTCATGCTTGTTCTGATGCTTGTAAAGAAAATTGCGAACACAAAATGGGTGCCAAAAAAGAATGCAAAGAAGATTGTAAAATGGCTTGTTGTACAAATAAAAAAAGCTAACTATTATTTACAAAAATAGCAGGCTCTTGGCCTGCTATTTTTGTAAAATAATTTTCTTTTTCTTAAAAATTATATCCTGTCCAAGCAAATACAGATTTATCTGCTCCACCAGAAGTACCAGCAGAAGTAGTTATTGTAGCTCCACCAGAAGTTGTATTTTTATTATCTGTAATATCTAAACCATTTGCAGTGTTACCTACAGCAGTAATTTTTGTATTATCGTTTGCATCTGTTTTACCATCTTTTAAATCTATAAAATCTGAATAAGTTGCTCCAGCTCCTAAAGCTACATAAGCATTTGTAATAGTTGCAGTTGCACCTCTTCTTACTTTTATAGCATCAGCCATATTTACGCCATTTCCATTATTAATAATCGTTAAACCATTAACTATAAATACAGATTGAGCAATATCTGTTGGTGTGTTTCCATCTAAATTACCATCTGCTTCTATACCTCTTGGATCAGAAGTTACAGCAGTGTAATTTGCTTCTCTAATACCATATAAGTTTGTACAAGTACCTGTGTAACCTTGTGTAAAATCGAACATGTCATCTTTAGCATTAACCACTAAAATATTAGATGCATTTACAGAACCACCAAAGAACTCGATAGCATCATCATCTCCATTTAAAATAGCAATGTTAGATATTGTTGTTCCAGAACCAACACCATTTAAAGTTAATCCATTGTGTTCTGCTTCATCATCTATTCTTGCTCCAGAATATTCTATTTTTACATAGTTTAAAATTCCTGAGTTATCAGCAGCATCATCACCACCAAAGAAAATAGAGTTTTTAACCTCTGTTGCTGCATTACTGCTTGCAGATGCTTGTCTACTTAATGGTGCTTTACCATTAATAATTATACCTCCCCAATCTCCTGCTTTAGGAATAGAAGCATTAGAAGTAAATAAAATTGGTTTTGCAGCTGTACCATCTGCAATAATTTTTCCTCCTTTTTCTACTAAAATGTACACATCTGTACCTCCTGCTAAAGCATTAATTCTTGTACCTGCTTCTATAGTTAAAGTTGCACCATCTTTTACTAATAATGCTCCTGTTAAATTGTGAGCAACACTAGCATCTAATGTTAAGTCTTTTGTTAAGTTGCCTGCTAAGTTTTGTGCAGTAGCTGTACCTCCATTGTTACCTCCTGAGTTTGCATCATCATTATCTAATGAACAACTAGATAATAGTAAAGTAGAAATTGATAAAATTGATAAAATTACTTTTTTCATTGTTTTGTTTGTTTATTGATTTTTTTAACTGCTGCAAAATTGCAGTATGTATGTTTCTTTTTTATTGGTTTTGTTTTAAAGAATTGTTACTAAAAATAGCTTTTGTTAAAAATCGTAAGCAAATCCTAAACTTAAGTTAACACCTCTTTTAAAATTACTTAACACTACATTATTTCCACTGGTAGAACTATCTCTACTTAATTGAAATGATGGATTTATGATATTAGTAGCTTTTAATTTAAGGCTGTATTTTTTTCCTAATTTTAATGATGAAACTAAATCTAGTGTAGGAATTCCTTTTTCTATAATGTTTTCAAAACCTCTTGTACCAATAGAGTATACTCTGTCTGAAAAATAATTGAATACTAAAGATGTTGTTAACTCACTTTCTGAATATTTTTTATTAAAAGTTACATCTGCATTCATTAAAAATGGAGTTGCTCCTTCTAATTGACTAGATGCTTGTTGAAACTGTGCAATAGAGTTTGTATCTAAATTTACTTTAGAAAATAATACAGATGCATTTAATCCTGCATTTAAAGAAAATTCATTTTCTACAGTATCATCACTTTTTAAAATATTTTTGCGTGCTTCTAATTCAAATCCTAAAATAGAAGCATCATTTCCAACATTTAAATATGTTAGTGTATTACCTCCAGAAGGTATTTCGCTTCTTGCAATTGGGTTTTGAATGTATTTGTAAAAACCAGTTAAAGAAACTAATTCTGAAGAAGAAAAATAGTATTCGTACTTCGTATCTATATTATAATTTTCTGATGGTTTTAAATTTGGATTACCTTGTGATGAAAAGTTTACATCTTGGTATTTAAAAGGGGCAGTTTCTTTAAACTGAGGAAATGTATACGTTTGACTTCCTGCAATTCTTAAAATACTATTTTCATTAAAATTATACTTAATGGTAAAACTTGGTAAAATATAACTTCTATCTATTTCTGATGGTCCATCTATACTGCTTGCTGCAATATTTGTGTCATAAGTTACTCTTTGATGATTTCTCTCAAACTTTAATCCTCCAGAAACAACTAAATCTTCATTAAATTGATAAACAATGTTACTAAAAACACCTGTGATTAATCTTTTACCTCTGTATGTAAAAGGATCAAAAACACGTACGTTTCTACCTCTACCAGTTTCCATTACAAAAACTCCATTATCTATAGAATTTTGATTAAAAACTGCATCAGGATTGTCTATTGTTATTGGAAATCTTTGAGAAAAACCATGATTAAAGATTGTTGCTGCAAATAAACGCTCTGTATATCTATAATCTGCACCAAAATCTAAAATACTTTTATCATCTTCATCTTCTTTTAACTTGTAAGTTAGTTTTGCTTTTGCAGCATAATCATTTTCTTGTAGTTTAGAAAAATAACGCTCATTTTCTCCTGCAGAACTTGTTTGTGGGTTGTAAAACCCATCACGTAATAAGTATTTATTTGTTCTTCTATCTGGCTCATTACCTCTAATAAAGTTTAAAGATCCCTTTGCTTCTAATTCTAATCTATCAGAAATAGTATAGTTTCCTAAAAGCTGATTTACATACAACTCATTATTATTGGTTTGTTGCCTTCTTTGAAATTCTAAATCTCCATCATCTTGAGGGTCATCTTTACCAAAGTAATCTCCAATAGATTGTTTGTTATTATGAATAAATAGGTGGTTGTATGCAATTGTGTAATCTTCTGTTTTAAATTTAACATTTCCCATTAATAATTGAGAAACGTTATAATCATATTTAGAAAAATCTTGATCTTTAAATGGTGCTACACTTCCGTCTGTAGTATTCTGTTTAATGTTTCCTTCTACAAAATTGTATTTTGCATCAAAACTACCCACAAAAAAATAACTTAAAGTATTTTCTTTACCAACATCATATTTTCTTCCATATTTAAAAGAAAAACTATTGTTTAATTGAAAATTTTGAGATGCTGGCTTAAAAGAATTTCTAAAAGAATAGGTGTCTAAATCTGTTATGTTATGATTTAGTTTTTGTGTTCCAAATCTGTTTGTACCATCTATTGTTAAAAACTCTTTACTAACAGTTTGTGTGTTAGCTCCTAAAGAAAAGCCTAAACTAGCTTCTTTATTTTTAATTACTTCTTTAGAAACAATATCTACATTGGCTCCACCAACATCTCCATTCAAATCTGATGTAAACACTTTATTTACTCCTATATTCTTTATAATACTTGTGTCAAAAAAATCTAAAGAAATGTTTTTATATTCTGGATCTTCAGAAGGTAAAGGTAAACCGTTCATTGTAGTAGAATTATATCTATCTCCCAAACCTCTTACAATAACATTTTTAGAACCTTTAGAAACTCCTGCTGTTTTTGTAACTGCTCCTTCTGCATCAGAAACTCCTTTTGTTGCTAATTCTTGTGCCCCAATTGTAGTTTTTATAGATACTGCTTTCTTTTGTTCTAAAATTAATGCACTTGTCTTTTCTTTACTTGTAGAGGCCTTAACAACAACCTCATCTAAACCAACACCTTCTTCTGCAGACATTAACTGGTTTATGGTTAAAATTTCTCCTTCTTTTATAGAAAAAGATTTTTCTACAGTTTTGTATCCTAAAAAACTAAACACAGCTATGTGGTTTCCTGCTGGTACTTTTAAAGTGTAGTTACCATCAAAATCTGTAGTTGTTCCAATTGTTGTACCTTTTATAATAATGTTTGCAAAAGGCAGAGGTTCATTATTCGCCTCTTTATCTGTTAACAAACCTTTTAATGTTCCTTTGCTTTGAGCTACTATTATTTGACTTAAAGCTAAAAAAGTAATAAATAAAAATTTTTTCATTTTAGTTGTATGATTTACTGGCGCAAAAGTCTATGTTATTTGTAAAGTCTATGTTATTTGTAAATTATGATTGTATTACAGAAACATTAACTAAAGGTTAATTAAAATATATTTGTTAACAGTTTATTAATTTGAAATAGGCGTTTTTAATTGTCTTTTTATTAAAAAATATTGCTACAGCCTAATTTTAAAAAGTTTTATTTTTTATGTTAAGTTGTTTTTTAAAAGATAAATTTTATACTCTCTAATTCACATTTTTTTTTAGTTATTTGCAAAAAGAAAAAAAGTCGAAATTGAGATTTTAAATCTCAAAAATATTCGCATCATGTTAATAAAAAATGTAAATAAAGCCAGTAAAAAGTTATTTAAACTGCAGGTAGAAGTACATTTACAAACAATATAATATAACGTAAAGGTAACATACACAATATTCTGTGTTTGTAAATTTGCAAACTAATTTAACTAAACAAAATGGGAGATCCATATATTTTAATGCTTGTTGCATTGGCTGTTTTAGCAGTTGTAGACTTGGTTGTTGGTGTTAGTAATGACGCTGTAAACTTCTTAAATTCTGCAATTGGCTCTAAAGCAATATCTGTAAAAAATATTATGATAATTGCTAGTTTAGGAGTGTTTTTTGGAGCTGTAACTTCTAGTGGAATGATGGAGGTTGCACGTAAAGGTATTTTTAATCCTAGCATGTTTATGTTTCAAGACATCATGTTTATTTTTATGGCAGTTATGATAACAGATATTTTACTGCTAGATATTTTTAACTCTTTAGGAATGCCTACCTCTACAACAGTTTCTATTGTTTTTGAATTGCTAGGAGCTGCTGTATGTATTTCTTTAATCAAAATTTCGGCTAATGACTCACAGTCTATTACAGATATTTGGAACTACATTAACCATAAAAAAGCATTAGAAATCATTAATGGAATTTTACTGTCTGTAGTTGTTGCGTTTTCTGTTGGGGCAATTGTACAATTTATATCTAGATTAATTTATTCTTTTAATTTCGAAAAAAGAGCAACGTATATAAATTCTCTTTTTGGGGGTTTTGCAATTACAGCCATTACCTATTTTATTATAATTAAAGGAATGAAAGGAACTCCCTTTTATAACGATGTAAAATACTTAATCGAAGGCAATACACTTTTAATTATTGCAGGAAGTTTTGTGATTTGGTCTATAATTTCTCAATTTTTAATCCAAGTTTTTAAAATAAATATTTTAAAACTAATTATTGGTGTAGGTACATTTTCTTTAGCCATGGCTTTTTCTGGAAACGATTTGGTAAACTTTGTTGGTGTACCAATTGCTGCCTGGAATTCTTACCAGTCTTGGGAAGCTTCTGGTGTTACTGCAGATGCTTTTTCTATGGAAGTTTTAGCAGAAAAAGTGCCTTCTAATGTTTGGTTATTACTTGTTGCTGGAGCAATAATGGTGGTAACTTTATGGACCTCTAGCAAAGCACAAAATGTAATAAAAACTGGTATAGATTTATCTAGACAAGGAGATGGACATGAAAAATTTCAACCCAACCCATTATCTAGAATTATTGTAAGAGTTTCTATGGCAATTAATACAGGCATAAGTTATATTATACCAAAATCTACTTTAAACTTTATAGATTCTAAATTTCAGAAACCTGTAATTTCTTTGCCTAAAGATAAAACCTACGAGTTGCCTGCTTTTGATTTGGTGAGAGCCTCTGTAAACTTAATTGTAGCTGGTATTCTAATATCTATTGCAACTTCTATGAAGTTACCATTATCTACAACTTATGTAACCTTTATGGTTGCTATGGGAACTTCTTTAGCAGACAAAGCTTGGGGAAGAGAAAGTGCTGTATATAGAGTGGCTGGTGTAATTAACGTTATTGGTGGTTGGTTTTTAACTGCTATTACAGCATTTTTAGCAGCTGCATTAGTTGCTTATTTAATTAGTTGGGATATGGTTATGATTCCTGTTTTATTGGCTTTAGTAGTTTTCTTAATTGGAAGAAACAACATTCTTCACAGAAAAAAATCAAAAGAAGTTAAAAAACAAGAATTTATAGAAAGAGTAGAATCTATAACTATAAATGGAGTTATTGAAGAAAGTGCAGATCATATTTCTGGAGTTATTAACAGAACCAATAAACTATATACCAATGTTGTTAACGATTTGGCAAATCATGATTTGAATAAACTGCGTAAAACAGATAAACATGTAGCAAAATTAAATGATGAGATTGATGGCCTTAAAGATGGTGTATTTTATTTTATTAAGTCATTAGATGATACTTCTGTGCAAGCAAGTAGATTTTATTTAATTGTTTTAGGATACTTACAAGATATTGCTCAATCTATTAGTTATATATCTAAAGCTAGTTACAAGCATGTAAACAACAACCATAAAAACTTAAAGAAAGGTCAGATAAAAGATTTAAAGAAAATAGATATAGAATTGTCTACTTTATTAACCAAAGAAGCTCAAATTTTTGAAGAAAGAAAATTTGACGATTTAAATGCGCTTTTAATAGAAAAGAACGAGTTGTTAAAGAATGTTTCTAAATCTATAGAAAACCAGGTTACAAGAATTAGGTCTGATGAAACAAGTCCAAAAAACACAACCTTGTATTTTAGTATTTTATTAGAAACTAAAGATTTAATAATTGCTTTAATGAATCTTTTAGAAACGTATGAAGAATTTTATTTAAGTACAAAATCTAAAAAATAATACTTTTTAGAGTGCCTTTTTGTATTAAAACCAAAAACCTAAATTAAACAACCAATGACCATCTTTAACATCTGGTGTCCAGCTATATTTTAATTCTATAGGGCCTATAAAAGAGTCGTAACTATAACCAACTGCGTAACCAGATTTTATATTATCAAATAATTTAATATTTTTAAAAACATTATCATCTAACCTTGCATAATTTGCTATAAATGTTAGATAATGTTTGTTAGCCATTCTATATCTTAAATCAAATTGAGTTTTTACAAAAGAATTATCAGACAATTCTGCAAATTCATAACCATATAAAGATATAAATGTGTTAATGTAATTTTGGTTATAATCTCCTAAATAAAAATCGAAAATATTTGATGTTGGATTTCCTATAGTAAAACCAGCTTCGTTGGTATTTTGAAACGTTAATTTATCCCAAAATGTAGTTGCAAAACCAATAGTACCTTTTGCTTGTGAAAATTGTTGAAAATTGTTGTTATAATCTGATGATGATAAATACCATTTAAAGTTTAAGTCTGCAAAATAACCTTTTGTTACAAAGTATCTTTGGTCATAAGTATCTAGCTTCAAATATCCAAAAAGGCTGTAATAATTACTCCTATCAATAATTTTTTCTGTATTGGCTTGTGAGGCTAGAGTTTCTGTAGAAGCTTTTATCCATTTATGTTCTAACCCTAAACCTAATGCAAATTTTCTATTAAATGTTGTTTGAAAAAAAGCTTGGTTTGTAAAATCTGAGTAACTTAAATTTATTCTACTAACAGTTGGTAAATTAGACACTTGATTAAATTTAGAGTTGCTTCTAAAATTATTATATCTAGACCTAAAACCGTAACTCACGTAAAAACCATTATCTACAAAATAATTTAAGTTATATCTTAAATTATCTCCCAAAATCATATCTAAAGACAATAAATCGTTATTTTTTAATAGTTTTTTTTGGCTGTAATTTGCTAAAACACCAGATTTATAAAGTAGATCATAATGTACTCCTAACTTAAGATTTGCATTCTCTCCAGATTCATCCAAATCAAAACTTAGTAAGTATGAACCATCTATTTTTTTTATTAAATTGTACTCTATTTTATTATAGTTTTTTGTAGCAGATAATAGGTATATTCTTTTTGTTAATTGTCTTCTTGATAAACTATCTCCTTCTTTTATGTTTAGTTTTCCTAACACATAAGACCTTGTGTAGTTTTCTATTCCAGAAATACCAATATCAGATATTAAAAGTTTTTTGTTGGTAAATTTTATAGGTTTGCGTTTTTTCTTGTGTGTTTGCTTGCTTGCAATATCTTTAAAAACATTTCTAAATTTTTCTGCTTCTTTAATCCCTTCTTTTAAGATTTCGTCTTTTTTATCAAAATCTACTACACTATATTTATATATATCTGGATGTAAATACACATCTATTTTTTCTTTTTCTTTTTTGCTCTTATTATACATTTGATAACTAACAATCTGGTTCATAATAGATATTGCAGAAGTTAACTTATCTTTTTCATAAAGTTTACCCTCTACATCTACACCTATTACAATATCTATTCCTTTAGATTTCATAATACTTACAGGAAAATTGTTGGCAACACCACCATCTACTAATAATTTACCATTTACAGAAACTGGATTTAATAAAGTAGGAAAAGAGCCACTTGCTCTTAGTGCAATAGGCAAAGAACCTTTTTCTAATAGAATTTCTCCTCCAGTTTCTACATCAGTAGCAATACAAAAAAAAGGAACAGAAAACTTACTAAAATCATTACTCCCATCTTTAGAGTCAAACAATTCTAATAATAAATTTAATACATTTTGTCCTTTAGAAACTGCTTGTGGTAATCCAATAGCTCCGTTTTTTACGGGCAAAGTAATTACTGTTTTTTCTCCAAATTCTTTATCAAAAAAGGGAGATGAACTTCTAGGAAGCCTATCTCTAAGTAGCGTTAAGAAATCTGTTTCTAGAACAATTTCTTCAATTTGTTTTGCAGAATAACCAACTGCATACAAGCCTCCAATAATGGCTCCCATACTTGTGCCTCCAATATAATCCAATTGCAAACCAGCTTTGTCAATTTCTTTTAAAGCACCAATATGTGCAAAACCCTTAGCACCTCCTCCACTTAAAACCAACCCTACTTTTGGTTGTTTTTTCTGAGCGTTTACAAATAGGCTAATACTTAAAAAAAATAAAATAAATTTTCTTTTCATAATTACTTTTGATGATAATATTGGTGGACTTTTGTTGCTCTGGCTTTACCTATTAAAGCTATTAAGTCTTCTAAAGAAGCTTCTTTTACTCTTTTAGCCGATTTAAATTTACGTAATAAAGTTGTAATTGTTTGACTACCAATAGTAGGAATTTGTTCTAATTCAGATTTTATGGCACTTTTACTTCTCTTATTTCTATGAAATGTAATTCCAAATCTATGGGCTTCGTTTCTTAAATACTGTGTAATTTTTAACGTTTCCGATTTTTTATCTAAATACAAAGGTATTGGATCTCCAGGATAATAAATTTCTTCCAAACGTTTTGCAATACCAATAATGGCAATTTTACCACGCAAACCTAACCTTTCTAATGCTTTTAAACCAGATGAAAGTTGTCCTTTACCTCCATCTACAATAATTAATTGAGGTAAAGGTTCATCTTCTGCCAACAAACGCTTGTATCTTCTATACACAACTTCTTCCATAGAGCCAAAATCATCTGGTCCCTCTACAGTTTTTATGATGTAATGCCTATAATCTTTTTTACTTGGTTTACCATCTTTAAAAACCACACAAGCAGCCACAGGATTTGTTCCTTGTATGTTAGAATTATCGAAACATTCTATGTGTCTTGGTTCTACAGAAAGGCGTAAATCTTTTTGCATTTGCGCCATAATTCTTTTTGTATGCCTGTCTGGATCTACAATTTTAATTTGCTTAAATTGCTCTTGCCTGTAGTATTTCGCATTTCTTTCAGATAGTTCTACAATTCGTTTTTTATCTCCTAATTTAGGAATTGTTACTTTAATATTTTCTCCTAAAGCTACTTTAAATGGCACATAAATTTCTGGAGATTGGGAGTTAAAACGCTGCCTTATTTCTACTATGAATAACTCAAGCAATTCTCTATCAGATTCATCTAACTTTTTCTTGATTTCTGTGGTATGAGATTGGATGATAGAACCGTTAGAAATTTTTAAAAAGTTTGCATATCCATGCGTTTCATCAGAAATAATAGAAAAAACATCTACATTATTAATAGATGGATTGATAATGGTAGATTTTGCTTGATAATTATTTAACCTGTCTAGTTTTTCTTTAATTTTTTGTGCTTTTTCAAACTCCATGTTTTCAGAAAAAGTAAGCATCATTTTAGTAAATCTATCTAAACTTTCTTTAAAGTTTCCTTTAATAATATTTCTTATTTCTTTGATAGATTCATTATACTGTGCTTCTGTTTCTAAACCTTCGCAAGCGCCTTTACAATTTTTTAAATGATATTCTAAACAGACTTTATACTTGCCTTCATTAATATTTTTTTGACTCAAATCATAATTACAGGTTCTTAAAGAATACAACTCTTTGATTAAGTCTAGTAAAATTCTAACTGTTTTTACAGAAGTATAAGGTCCAAAATACTCAGAGCCATCTTTAATAACTCTTCTTGTTAAAAATATTCTTGGAAAACGCTCTTTTTTAATACACAACCATGGGTAACTTTTATCGTCTTTTAATAAGACATTATACTTGGGTTTGTATTTTTTTATTAAATTATTTTCTAACAGTAACGCATCTGTTTCTGTATTTACAACAATATGTTTTATGCGAACAATGTTTTTTACAAGGACACGAGTTTTACCATTCTCATGTTTTTTTGTGAAATAAGAAGTTACTCTTTTCTTTAAATTTTTTGCTTTTCCTACATAAATAATAGTATCATCTTTATCAAAATATTGATAGACTCCTGGAGAATTTGGTAAGGTTTTTAATTGTAGTTCTAAAGATGATGACATAGAACGAAAATACAAGTTTTTAAATACATTCCATAGGAAAACACCTATAATAATTAGCTTTAAACTAAGTAAAAACCCCTGTTTTTAAATTAAATTTTGGGTATTAATACTACAATTCATCTATTTTATATATTTTTAGACTTTAACCAAACTTAAATTTTAATAAAAAATTAAACATTATGGCACAACCAAACAAAGGACCTAAACCAAATCCAAGAAATACAATTAGTTTAAAAACTGCAAAAAAATGGGCTAAAGAGTGGAGAGATGATGAAGCTTCTTACAACAAATATTTTGAGTGTAGGGCTTTTAACATTCCTAAAAAAGATTTAATTGAAGTATTACAAGAAGATGGTGTAGAAGGTGTTAGAGCTTATATTGGAGTAGAAAAATTAAAAGTTGAAGGTGAAAATGTTTTTATTGAAAAATTAATGATTGTTGGTGTTGATAAAAACGGTAAAGACATGCTAAAGTTATCTTCTGAAGACACAGATGTGTTAGATCCAGAAGGTGGAGAAATTTATGATTTTACAGATCCTTGTCCTGCTACCTGTGATGATGGAAGTCCATTAAATGGTAATGGCTAATATTTATGGATATATATAAGTTAATTATATATGTAGGTCATTTATTTTTGGCCATTAATACATTTTTATATTTTAAAAGCTATCGAAAATTTTCGGTGGCTTTTAAAATTATATGTTATTATCTTTTAGCAATACTCATTATCCAAATATGGTCTTCTTATTTAGCTTATTATAAAGAACCTAATTTATTTTTATCGCATTATTATTTTGTAGTACAGTTTCTATTTTTAAGCTTTTTTTATAAAAATATTTTTGAAAAAGGCATCAAAAAAAAATTGGTAAAACTCTTTTTGGTACTTATTCCCATTTTTATCATCATTATTTATATTATTAAACCAGAAGAATATTTTAGATTTAATTTAACAGAGGTTATTATTACGTCTTTACCACTTATATTTTATGCTTTTTTATACTTTTTCGAGAATTTAGATTTTACAAAAAAATACATCTACTTAAATTCAGGAGTTTTCATCTATTTAATTTCTAGTACTTTTTTATTTGCTGTTGGTAATTTTATTATGGAAGCACAAACATCAAGAATTTTTAAAAGATACGTTTGGTTTATAAATAACATTTTATATCTCCTTTACCTAACACTAATCTTTATAGAATGGTATAAAAACTTTAGAAAGCCTGCAATTAAAGAATAAAACTATTTTTCTAAAAACAGGTATAAACACCTAATTTTTAAAACACTTATAAATCCAAATAAATTTCCATCTATCTTTACTTGAAATATTTTCATTACCTTAGTTTTGTCTAACCAAAACCTCTAATGGAAGAATTCTTTACCAAAGACAATCAAGTGATTTCAATAGTAATTATAGGAACTTTGCTACTTTTTCTAATGGCTGGAGCTTTACTTACGTTTTTCTTCTTTTCTAGAAAAAAAATAGTAGAGAAAGAGCTTGAAAAGAAAACTTTAGAAGTAAATCATCAAAAAGAGATGATAGAATCTATAATTGTAACGCAAGAAGACGAACGAAAACGTATTGCCCAAGATTTACATGATGATATTAGCTCTAAATTAAACGTAATTAATTTAAATGCAAATTTGCTTAAAGATGGTGAATTAAAACCAGAAGAATACGCTTTTGTAAACGATGCTATTTTAACTGCAACTGACAAAACACTAGAAAGTGCTCGTAAAATTGCTCACAACTTATTGCCTCCAATTTTAGAAAAATTTGGACTTAAAGAAGCCATAGAAGAATTGGCAGACGGATTTAGCAATAGTAGAAAAATTACTATAGATTACAATTTAGACTACCCAAAAGGGTATTTATTACCAGAAAAAGAATTGCATCTTTTTAGAATTGTGCAAGAACTCATTAACAATTCTGTACGTCATGGAAAAGCAATAAGGAGTAATATTAATATCAACATAAAAAACAATAATTTATTATTTACCTATTCAGATAATGGTATTGGTTTTGATTCCTCAGACCAAAAAAATCAAAAAGGTTTGGGTATGAAAAATATAGAAAGTAGAGTTTCTTTACTAGAAGCTAATCAACAAATAGAAAGCAAGCCCAATAAAGGTTTTAAAATAACGATAACCATCATAAATCCCTCCAAATGAAAAAAATAAATATTGCCATTGCAGATGATGAACAGTTGTTTAGAAAAGGTATTCGTTTTCTTTTAGAAAGAGAAGCCAATTTTAATGTCATTTTTGAAGCAGAAAACGGTCAAGAACTCATCGATTTTATTACTAATACAGAAGAATTTCCTGATGTTATTCTAATGGATTTAAAAATGCCAGAAGTAAATGGTGTAGAAGCCACAAAAGTTATTCATAAAGCACATCCAGATATTAAAATAATAGCATTAACAAGTTATGGTGGTAAATCTTTTATTACCAATATGATAGATGTTGGTGCCTCTTCTTACCTACTAAAAAATACAAGCCCTAAAATGGTAATCCATACTGTTAATGAGGTGTTTGAAAAAGGGTTTTATTATGATGAAAATGTTTTAAAAATTATTCATGAAAACATTATATCATCTAGTGGAAAACGTATTAAAAGCGATTTAGATAAAAAATTACTCTCTAACAGAGAAATAGATGTTTTAGAACTTATTTGCGAACAATACACTACTTCAGAAATTGCAGAAAAACTATTTATTAGTCCAAGAACAGTAGAAGGCCACAGAAATAATTTACTTTTAAAAACACAGTCTAAAAATGTGGCTGGTCTGGTAATTTACGGAATCCAAAAAAAACTAATAGAAATTACCCCAGATTTTAATCTTTAAAAAATATTCATTTCATTAAAAAGGGTATAAATACTTTACAAAACAGTATTTATACCCTTTTTACTTTTTAAGAAGTTGTTCTCTAAAATACAATTAGCAATAAATATAAATTTGAAATATGTTTAACCAATAAAATTTATATACTATGGATCCAATGTTAGCATCAATTATGTTATTCGCAGGAAATTTTGCCCCAAGAGGATGGGCTTTTTGCGACGGTCAATTATTACCAATTTCTCAATACTCTGCACTTTTTTCCTTGTTAGGAACAACTTATGGTGGAGATGGAAGAACTACTTTTGCTTTACCAGATTTAAGAGGTAGAGCCCCAATAGGGCCAAGAAACGGGCCAGGATTACCTTCATACAGATTGGGGCAAAAAGGAGGTGAGCCAACGCATACATTAATAACACCAGAAATGCCTTCTCATAATCATTTAACACAAAACTCTGTCTCACAAGATCAACATATTCTATTAAGTACTGATACTGCTGTTAACGAAACTCCTCTAGAAGGTGATATTCCAGCTGTAGGAAACGTTCCAGATGGTTTGGCTACTAAAGGAACAAAGAATTTTGGGCCTATAATTGCTGGTAAAACCGTAAATGGTCAAGCTTTAAGTGGTAATGCTGGTTTAACTGTTTTAAATAATGGTGGAAGTTTACCTCATAATAACATGCAACCTTTCTTAGCTGTCAATTATATTATTGCTACAGAAGGCATCTTCCCTTCAAGAAGTTAGGACTTGATAAAAAGAGAAAGAAAAAAACAGGTAAAAACACCTGTTTTTTTCTTTCTCTTTTTATTTATTTTTACTATCAAACTCATAACCAAGAAATATTATGAAAAAAATTACTTTTTTATTAATTTTATTAACCATTCAAGTGTCTGTTTCACAGACATTTAATTGGGAAACAGGTACTGATAATGGTACTAATGTTACAGAAACTTTAGGGGGTATTACTGCCACTGTTACTACTTCTAATAATGATGCTCAGCTAGTTAATGGTGGTGGTTTTGAGGGCTCTTCTGGAAATGTAGTATTTACACAAAATTCAGATACTAGTACTTCTATGACTATTACATTTAGCACTGCTGTTAATGTTTTAAGTATTTTCAACTTTATAGCAGATGCTGGAACTGGAGGTGAATCTAATATAGTATTTACACCTACTGGAGGCAGTAACTCAGTAGTTACAGAAGGTATTGCCCAATCTGCAGGTGAGGTTGTAACTCTTAATTGGACTAACATTACCGTTATTACAATTACTTTAAGTGGGGGTGGTCCAGAAACTTTTGGTATAGATGATATTGTATTGGGCGTTGCAACAACAGCACCAACAGTTACAACAACTGCAGCAAGTTCTGTTGCAAATACTTCTGCAACACTAGCAGGAAATGTAACCGCAGATGGTGGAGAGGCAGTAACAGGTAGAGGTATTGTATATTCCATTACAAGCGAAAATGCAAACCCTACAATTGGAGGAGCTAATGTTACACAAGACACAAACGGAACAGGAACAGGAGTGTTTTCTGAATCTATTACAGGTTTAGCAGCAGGCACTCAATATTCTTACAAAGCGTATGCAATCAATTCTATTGGTACAAGTTATGGTGCTGTAAATAATTTTACAACTACAGGAAAAGGTTGGACTGGAGCTACCAACACAAATTGGACTACAGCCAGTAATTGGAGCCCTAACTCAATACCTATAGCTTCAGATAATCTTGTAATACCTAATGTAACCAATAAACCTATAATTACTTCTGGCACCAATGCAGTTGCCAATAATATAACTATAAATACAGGAGCTTCATTAACAATAAACACAGGAGGCTCTTTAACTATGGAAGGAAATTTATCTCAAAATGGAACCTTTACTATTAATTCTGATGCAACCTCTAATGGTTCTTT